>NZ_WWJY01001173.1 GCF_009865405.1 Streptomyces sp. SID3212
CGGGCGGACGACCCCACTTCGCGGACACGCCCTAGACGCGCGCGTTCGTCCCCAGCCAGCCGGCGAGCTTTCCGCCCTGTCCGACCGCCCGCAGCCGCCGTTCCGCCGAGTCCCGCACCGGGTCCGTCGCGACGACCAGCAGCTCGTCACCCCGGCGCAGCACGGTCGACGGCAGGGGGACGAAGCTCGTCCCGTCCCGTACGACCAGGGTCACCGCGGAGCCGGCGGGCAGCCGCAGCTCCGCGACCTCCACGCCGTGCATCTTCGACCGGGCGGGGATCGCCACGGAGAGGAGATGCCCCCGCAGCCGCTCCAGCGGCGCCGATTCGATCCCCAGGTCGGCGGCGTCGGTGGAGCCGCCCAGCCGCAGCGCCTTGGCCAGCCAGGGCAGGGTCGGCCCCTGTACCAGCGTGTACACGACGACAAGGACAAAGACGATGTTGAAGATCCGCTTGCTGCCCTCGATCTCGGACACCATCGGGATGGTCGCCAGGATGATGGGCACGGCGCCGCGCAGCCCCGCCCAGGACATCAACGCCCCCTCCTGCCAGGGGACTCGGAAGGGCGCGAGGCTCACCAGGACGGACAGCGGCCGGGCCACGGCGGTCAGCACCAGGCCGACGATCACGGCGGACCAGAAGTCGTGGCCCAGTTCGTGCGGCGTGACCAGGAGTCCCAGCAGGACGAACATGCCGATCTGCGCGATCCAGCCGAGCCCTTCCGCGAAACCGCGGTTGGCGGGGGCGTGGGGCAGCCGGGAGTTCCCGAGGACGACGGAGGCGAGATAGACGGCGAGGAAGCCACTGCCGTGGGCCGTGGCACCGATCGCGTACGCGGAGACAGCGATGGCCATCACGGCGATCGGATAGAGACCGGAAGCAGGAAGCGCCACATGCCGCAGACACAGCGCACCGACCCAGCCGACCGCGAGCCCGATGAAGGCGCCGATGGCCAGTTCCATCGCGATCTCGCCGACCAGGACGTACCAGTGCTCCACCGGACCGGACGCGGAGAGCGCCACGACGATGATCACCACGGGGGCGTCGTTGAAGCCGGATTCGGCCTCCAGCGCCCCGGTCACCCGGGTCGGCAAGGGCACCTTGCGCAGCACGGAGAAGACGGCGGCCGCATCGGTCGAGGACACGACGGCGGCGATGATCAGCGCCGCCCGCCACTCCAGACCGACCAGATAGTGCGCGGCGGTGGCGGTCACGGCGATGCTCACCGCGACGCCGACGGTCGACAGGACCACCGCCATGGGCAGGGCGGGCGCGACTTCTTTCCACTTCGTGCCCAGACCGCCCTCGGCGAGGATGACGACCAGGGCGGCATAGCCGATGACCTGCGTCAGTTCGGCGTTGTCGAACTTGACGTTGAAGATCCCGTCCTGGCCTATGGCGATCCCGATGCCCAGATACAGCAGCAGGCTGGGAAGGCCGCTGCGGGACGAGATCCGTACAGCCGCGACCGCGATCAGCAGCACGAGGGAGCAGATGAGCAGGAGTTCATTGAGCTGGTGGACAGTCAGCGGCCGATCCTTCCCCTCGTGCTCGCCGGATCGTTCCTCCGGCAGCGGGTACTTCGTTACCTTACCTAATCTTTAACGTTTTCTTGACGCGCTCGATCGTCAGTACGAGCGCCACCCCGTATGCCGCCTCACGCGCCCCTCATCCTTGTGTGATCGTCTGATCAGTCGCACTACATGACACCGAGTCCTGATCGTTGGAGCGCTGCGCCTATGGTTGCTCCAGCATTCCCAGGACCACCCTGCCCCTCGAAGGACAGCGATGCCCGCCAACACAGCCCCCCCTTCCGCCAAAAAGAAGGGGCGACGCGCCCGTCTGATCCTGATCGTGCTGGTGCTGGCGCTCGTTGCGGGTGTCGGTTTCGGCGCGTACTGGGGTGTTAGTACGGTCCGCGCCTCCTTCCCCCAGACCACGGGGTCCGTCCAGCTCAAGGGCCTGTCCGGCTCCGTGGACGTGAGACGGGACAGCTACGGCGTCCCGCAGATCTACGCGGACACCGACGCCGACCTGTTCCGCGCCCAGGGCTATGTCCAGGCGCAGGACCGCTTCTGGGAGATGGACGTCCGGCGTCACCTGACGTCCGGCCGCCTCTCCGAGATGTTCGGCAAGGGGGAGGTGAAGACCGACGCGTTCCTCCGCACGCTCGGCTGGCGCCGGGTGGCGCAGCAGGAGTACGACACCCAGCTCTCGGCGGAGACGAAGAAGAACCTCCAGTCGTACACGGAGGGCGTCAACGCCTATCTCAAGGGCCGTGACGCCAAGGACATCTCCGTCGAGTACGCGGCGCTGAGCTTCAGCAACGACTACAAGCCCGAGAAGTGGTCGCCGGTCGACTCGGTGGCCTGGCTCAAGGCGATGTCCTGGGACCTGCGCGGCAACATGCAGGACGAGATCGACCGTTCACTGATGACAAGCCGGCTGAGCGCGAAGCAGGTCGCCGACCTCTACCCGGAGTATCCGTACGACCGGAACGCGCCGATCGTGGACGAGGGCGGGATCGACCCCGTCACCGGGAAGTACGACCCCAAGGCCCCGGCGACGGACCAGCTCGGCGACCCCGGCGACAGTACGGGCGTGGGCACCGGCACCGGTACGGGCACAGGAGTCGGGGACGGCACCGGCACGGGTCTCGGCGACGGTACGGGCACAGGCACCGGAGGCGGCACAGGCACAGGAACTGGTACGGGGACCGGCACAGGCACCGGCATCAGCACCGACAGCGGTGGCGACCCCGCCGACCCGGGCAGCCCCGCCGGAGCGACCCAGGCGCTGGCCTCCCAGCTCGGCTCCCTCTCCACCACCCTCGACGACATCCCGGCCCTGCTCGGCCCCAGCGGCACCGGCATCGGCTCCAACTCCTGGGTCGTCTCCGGCTCGCTCACCACGACGCGCAAGCCTCTTCTCGCCAACGACCCGCACCTCGCGCCCCAGATGCCGTCGCTCTGGTACCAGATGGGCCTGCACTGCCGCAGCGTCTCGCCGAAGTGCCAGTACGACGTCGCCGGCTACACCTTCTCCGGCATGCCGGGTGTCGTGATCGGCCACAACCAGAACATCGCCTGGGGCTTCACCAACCTCGGCGCCGACGTGACCGACCTCTACCTGGAGAAGGTGAACGGCGACTCGTACCTCTACGGGGACGGGGAGAAGCGCTTTGTCACGCGCGAGGAGACCATCAAGGTCGCCGGCGGCCCCAGCAAGAAGATCACCATCCGCGAGACCAACAACGGACCCGTGGTGTCGGACCGCAACACCGAGCTGGAGAAGGTCGGCGACAAGGCCCCCGTGGGTAATCTCGCCCCCGACCGGGGCACCGGCTACGCGGTGGCCCTCAAATGGACCGCGCTGCAACCGGGCAAGTCCATGGACGCGGTCTTCGAGCTGGACAAGGCCGCGGACTGGGGCCAGTTCCGCAAGGCCGCCTCGCACTTCGAGGTCCCCTCGCAGAACCTGATCTACGCCGACACCAAGGGCAACATCGGCTATCAGGCGCCGGGCACGATCCCGATCCGCCCCAAGGGCTTCGACGGCAGGACGCCGGCTCCCGGCTGGGACCCGAAGGCGAACTGGGAGAAGGACCCGATCCCGTTCGACCAGCTCCCGTACGAGTTCAACCCCAAGCGCGGGTACATCGTCACCGCCAACCAGGCCGTGATAGACGCGAAGAAGTACCCGTACACGCTCACCGAGGACTGGGGCTACGGCGCCAGGAGCCAGCGGATCAACGACCTCATCGAGTCGAAGACCAAGGACGGCGGCAAGATCTCGACCGATGACATGCAGACCATGCAGATGGACAACAGCAGCCCGGCCTGGACGCTGCTGAAGAGCTATCTGCTCAAGATCGATGTCTCGGACCCCTCCGTCCGCGAGGCGCAGAAGCTCCTCGAAGGCTGGGACGGCACCCAGGAACCGGACTCCGCCGCGGCGGCCTACTTCAACGCGGTCTGGCGCAACGTCCTCAAGCTCGCCTTCGGCAACAAGCTGCCCAAGGAGCTGCGCGCCAAGGGCGATTGCCTCACCGTCGCGCCCGCCGACAACACCGGCCCGGTGGACGACCTCGACACGCGCGCGGTACGGGAGTGCGGCCAGCGTGACCCGGACGCGGCGCAGCCGGACGGTGGCGACCGCTGGCTGGAGGTCGTACGCAACATCATCAAGGACGACAACAACGCGTGGTGGAGCGCCGCGGGCGGTCGCCGGGACGGCCCGACGAAGACCCGCGACGAGCTGCTCTCCCGCGCCATGACGGACGCCCGCTGGGAGCTGACCGCCGCGCTCGGCAAGGACGTCTCCTCCTGGAACTGGGGCCGGCTGCACCAGTTGAACCTCAACAACCAGACCCTCGGCACCGAGGGCCCCGGCTTCCTGAAGTTCATACTGAACCGCGGCCCGTGGAACCTGGGTGGCGGCGAGGCGGCGGTCGACGCGACGGGGTGGAACGCGGCAGGCGGTTACGACGTCATCTGGGTCCCGTCGATGCGGATGGTCGTCAACGTCGGCGACTGGGACAAATCCCGCTGGATCAACCTGACGGGCGCTTCGGGACACGCGTACAACGCGCACTACAGCGACCAGACGGACAAGTGGGCCAAGGGCGAGCTGCTCGACTGGTCGTACACGCCCAACGCCGTCGAACGCAGCACGACCGACACCCTGACGCTGAATCCGTAACGCCGTATCAGCGGTAGTGACGGCCGGTCCGGATGCCGCCCCCTCCACGAGGGGGCGGCCACGGCCCGCACTCCCTCTCCCCCCGCACCGCACCCTCAAGGACGGCCGCCGGTGAAGTGCCTGACACCTCCGGGCGTCACCACCGCGTGTACGGGACGGTCGTGCGGCTCCGCCGGGACCCGCTCGACCACCTCGTCGTCGTACAGCAGGACGGCCAGCGTGGGCGTGACGCCGGCCCGCTCCAGCCGGGCGAGGACCCGGTCGTACGAGCCGCCGCCCCGCCCCAGCCGCATCCCGTGTGTGTCCACCGCGAGCCCGGGCAGCAGCACGACCTCCGCCGTCAGCACGGCGTCCGGGCCGAGCGGCGTCCCGTCCGGCTCCCACAGGCCCCGCCCCGCGCGTACGAGCCGCTCCGCCCCCTCGTACCGCGCCCAGTCGAGGTCGTTGTCCGCCCGGAGCACCGGCAGCAGGACGTCGACACCCCGCGCGCGCAGCGCGTCGAGCAACACGCGGGTGCCGGGTTCGCGCCCGACGGAGACGTACGCGGCGACCGTACGGGCCCCCGCCAGCTCCGCCAGATCTCCGGCCCGCCGCGCGAGAACCGACGCGGCCTTTCTCGCGTCTTCACTGGACAGCAGGGCTCTCGCGGCGAGGAGTTCACTCCGTACGGAAGCCTTTACGGACATCTCATGCGCCACCGGACATCACAAACCTCTCGATTGCGGATGTACACCCATAGGTGCGGCGAAAGTTAACCGGAGCATCATCTTCCGCGCATAGCCCACCGGATAGGGTTATCCGTATGACTCAGTCGCCCTCCCGGATCACCAAGGCTGTCATTCCCGCCGCAGGCCTCGGCACCCGGTTCCTCCCCGCCACCAAGGCCACTCCCAAAGAGATGCTGCCGGTGGTCGACAAGCCCGCGATCCAGTACGTGGTCGAGGAGGCGGCTGCCGCCGGCCTGTCCGACGTGCTCATGATCACCGGCCGCAACAAGCGCGCCCTTGAGGACCACTTCGACCGCAACTACGAGCTGGAGGGCGCGCTCACCCGCAAGGGTGACGCCGAACGGCTCGCGAAGGTCCAAGAGTCCAGCGAACTGGCCACCATGCACTACGTGCGCCAGGGCGACCCCAAGGGCCTCGGCCACGCCATCCTGTGCGCCGCTCCGCACGTGGGCGACCAGCCCTTCGCGGTCCTGCTGGGCGACGACCTGATCGACCCGCGCGACCCCCTGCTGTCGCGCATGATGGAGATCCAGGAGCGCGAGGGCGGCAGCGTCATCGCCCTCATGGAGGTCGACCCCGAGCAGATCCACCTGTACGGCTGCGCGGCCGTGGAGCCCACGCGCGACAGCGACGTGGTCAAGGTCCACGACCTGGTGGAGAAGCCCGACGCCGCCGACGCGCCGAGCAACTACGCGATCATCGGGCGCTACGTGCTCGATCCCGCGATCTTCGAGATACTGCGCAAGACCGAGCCGGGCCGCGGTGGTGAGATCCAGATCACCGACGCCCTCCAGCAGCTCTCCGTGGACGAGAAGGTCGGCGGACCGGTCCACGGTGTGATTTTCAAGGGCCGCCGGTATGACACAGGCGACCGGGGCGACTTCCTGCGTGCCATTGTCAGACTCGCGTGCGAACGTGAAGACCTGGGCCCGGACTTCCGCGCCTGGCTCCGCAGTTATGTCAGCGAGGAGATGTAGCGCCTTGAGCAGTACGGCAGAATCGGCTCCGGTGGCCCGCCACGAGCAGCTGTGGTCGGTGGACGAGCACCTCGCGGACATCCTCGCCGCGATCCACCCGCTCGAACCCATCGAGCTGCAACTGCCCGACGCCCAGGGCTGCGTCCTGGTCGAGGACGTCACGGTGCCGGTGGCCCTGCCGCCGTTCGACAACAGTTCCATGGACGGGTACGCGGTCCGTACGGCCGATGTGGCGGGCGCCACGGACGAGTTTCCCGCCGTGCTCACCGTCATCGGCGACGTCGCGGCGGGCAGCGGCGACCTGCCCGAGGTCGGCCCGGGGGAGACCGCCCGGATCATGACGGGCGCCCCCCTCCCGCCGGGCGCCGAGGCGGTCGTACCGGTCGAGTGGACCGACGGGGGTACGGGGGAGGGCCCGGCGACCTCCATGCGCCCGGCGGGCGACGCACCGGGCGGCGGGAGCGGCGAGGTGCGGGTCTACCGCTCGATCGAGGCCCGCGGCCACGTCCGCGCCCAGGGCAGTGACGTACAGGCGGGCGACCTCGCGCTCAGGGCCGGTACGGTGCTCGGTCCCTCGCAGATCGGGCTGCTGGCGGCCATCGGCCGCGGTTCCGTCCGGGTACGGCCCCGCCCGCGTGTGGTCGTCCTGTCCACCGGCAGCGAGCTGGTCCAGCCCGGCGAGCAGTTGGGCACGGGCCAGATCTACGACTCCAACAGCTTCGCGCTCACCGCCGCGGCCCGGGACGCGGGCGCCATCGCGTACCGCGTCGGGGCCGTCACGGACGACGCCGAGACGCTCCGCGCCACCATCGAGGACCAGCTGATCCGCGCGGACCTGCTCGTCACCACGGGCGGCGTCAGCGTGGGGGCGTACGACGTCGTCAAGGAGGCGCTGTCCTCCGTAGGAGACGAGGACGAACCGGGCAGCGGCATCGACTTCCGCAAGCTGGCGATGCAGCCCGGCAAGCCCCAGGGCTTCGGTTCGATCGGCGCGGAGCACGTCCCGCTGCTCGCGCTGCCCGGCAATCCGGTGTCGTGCTATGTCTCCTTCGAGTTGTTCGTACGGCCCGCGATCCGCGCCCTGATGGGCCTGGAGGACGTCCACCGCCCGGTGGTCCGCGCGACGCTGGTCAGCGACGGGCCGCTGTCCTCGCCGAGCGGCAGACGGCAGTTCCTGCGGGCGAAGTACGACGCGGAGGCGGGCACGATCGCGCCGGTCGGCGGCGCCGGGTCCCACCTCGTGGCGGCCCTCGCCCACGCCGACGCGCTGGCCGTCGTCCCGGAGGACGCCGTGTCGGTCGAACCCGGCACGGAACTCGACGTGGTCCTGATCGGCTGAGCGCCCCGTGGTGGCGGTAGCGTGTCAGCCCACACAGGCCCTCTCGGGCCCGGACCGGGAGCGCTCACAGCAATGACCGCGTTTAACCGGGGGGAGACCTCCGGACCGTCTCAGCAAGATCCTCCGTCAGCTCCTCCGTCAGCTCCTCCATCCGTCCCTCCGCCCGTCCCTCCGTCGGGACAGGCGGAGGGACGGACGGGGGGACTGACCCACATCGACGCGTCGGGCGCGGCCCGCATGGTCGACGTCTCCGCGAAGGACGTCACGGCGCGCACCGCCCGCGCCAGCGGACGTGTCCTCGTCTCGCCGCGTGTCGTCGAGCTGCTCAGGGGCGGGGGAGTGCCCAAGGGGGACGCGCTCGCCACGGCCCGTATCGCGGGCATCATGGGCGCCAAGCGGACGCCGGACCTGATCCCGCTCTGCCATCCGCTCGCCGTCTCGGGCGTCACGCTGGACCTGGCGGTCGCGGACGACGCCGTGGAGATCCTGGCGACGGTGAGGACGACGGACCGTACGGGCGTCGAGATGGAGGCCCTGACCGCGGTCTCCGTGGCGGCGCTCACGGTGGTCGACATGGTGAAGGCGGTCGACAAGGTCGCGGTGATCACGGACGTACGGGTCGAGGAGAAGACCGGCGGCAAGTCGGGCACGTGGACGCGCGAGGCCGGGGCCGGGGACGGGAGCACGGCATGACAGACGATCCCGCCCTCCGGGCCACCCCGTACCGCGCCCTCGTCGTCACCGCCTCGAACCGCGCCGCCGCCGGGGTCTACGCCGACACGGGCGGCCCGATCCTGGTCGAGGGCCTCACCGCGCTCGGCTTCTCCGTCGACGGCCCGAAGGTCGTCCCCGACGGCGACCCGGTCGGGCAGGCGTTGCGCGACGGCGTGGCCGCCGCGTACGACGTCATCCTGACCACGGGTGGTACGGGCATCTCGCCCACGGACCGCACCCCGGACGTCACCCGGCGCCTCCTGGACCACGAGGTCCCCGGCATCCCCGAGGCGATCCGCGCCCAGGGTGCCACCAAGGTCCCCACCGCCGCGCTCTCACGCGGGCTCGCGGGCGTGGCCGGCCGGACGCTGATCGTCAACCTGCCGGGCTCGGCCGGCGGCGTACGGGACGGTCTCGCCGTCCTCAGCAAGCTGCTCACCCATGCCGTGGACCAGCTCCGCGGCGGCGATCACCCCCGTACCTCCGGATGAACCCCTCCTGGCCCGTGCTGCTGGTGGACGGAGACGTGACGCTCCGTCCGATAAGGATGCGCGACCAGCGCGCCTGGCGAGAGGTCAACCGGCGCAACCGCGACTGGCTGCGCCCCTGGGAAGCGACGATTCCGCCGCCGGCCCCCGGGGCGCCGCTCGCCCAGCGCCCCACGTACCGGCAGATGGTCCGTCACCTGCGCGCCGAGGCGAACGCAGGCCGGATGCTGCCGTTCGTCATCGAGTACCAGGGGCGGCTGGTGGGGCAGTTGACCGTCGCCGGGATCACCTGGGGCTCCATGTGCTCCGGGCATGTCGGCTACTGGGTGGACCGTGAGGTCGCCGGGCGCGGTGTCATGCCGACGGCGGTGGCCATGGCGGTCGACCACTGCTTCCGTTCGGTGGGGCTGCACCGGGTCGAGATCTGCATTCGCCCCGAGAACGGGCCCAGCCGCCGCGTCGTCGAAAAGCTGGGATTCCGCGAGGAGGGGCTGCGCCCGCGCTATCTCCACATCGACGGAGCGTGGCGGGACCATCTCATTTACGTACTCACGGCGGAGGAGGCCCCGGAGGGGCTGGTCCACCGCTGGCACCAGGCGCGGAGGCCGGGAACGTCACGGAAATAAAATAAGTGTTCGAATTCGGTCGGATGTGACCATCATGCGATCCGAACAATCACAAAAAAAGTCCGTGATATCAGCCAGATCGTGCGACACACCGGCCCAATTGGCGGATGCCCTCGCGCGAACCCCTCTACGGTGTGAACCGTGAGCAGCAGCGGCCTCATCTACGCAGTCATCGTCGGGGCCTGGGCCGCCTACTTGGTGCCGATGTGGCTCCGCAGGCAGGACGAGCTCAACGAGGCGCGCCCGACGGAACGGTTCAGCACCGCGATCCGGTTGCTGTCCGGCCGGGGCGCCATGGAGCGTCGTTACGCCAAGGAGCTACAGGTACGCGCCGCCGAGGAGGCGGGTTCCGACGTCGAACCGGACGATCGGGCGGAGTCGATGAGCTCCGTCGACGTCCGGGCCTTTTCCGCGCCCCCGGACCGGACCGAGGCGCGCCTGGAGATCCCCGCGGAGCTTCGCGGGGAGGCCAAGGCGCAGCCCCGCCCGCCGGCGCAGCGCCCCGCGCCACCCCGGCAGGCGGCGGCCCAGGCATCGGGACCGGCGCAGGTGCACGCCCCGGTCCCGGAACCCGCGCCCGCGCGCCCGGAACGTACGTTCCGCCCGTCGCGCCCCTCCCGTACGGCCCGTCCGGTACGTGTCCCGCGTGCGGTACGTCCGCGTGCGGGACGGCAGTCGGGGGCGGCGGCGGAACGCGCCCGGCGCGCGCAGCGCTCGCAGGTCCTCGCGCGCCGTCGCCGTACCACCGTCCTCCTCTTCCTGGCCTTCACGCTGGGCGCCGTCGTGGCGGCGGTGGGGGGCCTGGGACTCCTCTGGGCACCGGCCGTCCCCGCGGTCCTGCTCAGCGTCTACATCGTGCATCTGCGCGGCCAGGAACGACGGCGCTTCGCCTTCACCATGGACCGGCGCAGAGCCGAGGCGGCGGCGCAGCGCCTGCGGGAGAACCGCCCGCGCCGCCACCAGCCGTCGCCCGCCGGCGGCGCGGGTGCCGGAGCCGGTGAG
>NZ_WWJY01001174.1 GCF_009865405.1 Streptomyces sp. SID3212
AGTCGGGGTCGGGGTGGGTGTGGGAGTTGGGGTCGGCGTCGGCGTCGGGGTCTCGGGCTTCTTCTCGACCACCGTCAGCGGGTCACCCGCCGCGCCTTCGTAACTCCCGCTGCCGAGCGCGTCGGCCGCGCCCTTGGTGAGCGTGGTGGCCATGTCGGTCATGGCGCGGTTGACCGTGACCTTCGCGAGGGCCACGTCGTCGTCGGTCTTGCCGCCCCGCGTGACGTCGGCGGTGACCTCGGCCGTACCACTGTTGAACTTGACGTCGGACAGCGTCACTTCGAAGCCGTGCGCCACGGACCGGGCCGTCACCGCGCCGTCGAAGCCGAGCGCGACCGCGTTGGTGGTGGAGTCGTACGTACCGGTGCCGCCGGTGAAGGTGAAGGCGCCGTTGTCGGCGGCCTGCGTGGCGCCGGAGGTGGCGGTGAAGGTGCCGGCGGCCATACCGGTCACGTACGCGCGGTACGACGCCTTGACCCCCCAGGTCAGTTCGTAACCGTCGAGGGGGGTGTCGGCGGCGGAGGCGGGCGTGGCAAGCAGGGCGGCGGCGCCGAGGGTGACGGCGGTGGCGACAGCGGAGGCGAAGGCGATGGGTCTACGGGTGGCCATGGGAAGCGATCTCCTCGGGGAGGTGGTGGTGTGGTAGTGCAGTGGTGTGGTGGTGTCAGAAGGTGAGTTGGTCTTGGTCGGTGCGAATCCGTTGGTGTGACTTGGTCGGTGGGTTTCCGTCGGTGGGTCTCGGTCCGTGGGTCTCGGTCCGTGGGTCTCGGTCAGCCCGCCTCATCGGTCAGCCGCGCACGCCGCTTTCGTACGACCCCGAAGGCCGCCCCCGCCGCCAGCAGCGCTCCCGCCCCGATACCGAGTGGCAGGACGGGGACGTTCGACGGGTCCGCCGCCGCCTCCGCCCTGGGCTCCCCGCTCTTCCCGGGCCGCGCGTCCCCGCCCCCGCTCCCCTCCGTCCGAGGCGCGGCATCCGCCCCGCTCCCCAGGTCGGGCAAGGCCGGGAGCACGGCAGTGGTGTCCAGGGCGACCGCCAGCGAGACGGGATCCATCTCCGTACCCGCCCGGTACATGGAGCGGAAGGCCCTCGCCCCCTCCGCCGTGAGCTTCGCCGGGGCCTCGGTCAGGGTGACCAGGCCCTTCCCGGCCTTGAGCTGCTTCGCCGCGAAAGTGACCAGAGGAACGTCCGGTGTGGTCGTACCGCCACCGGTGACATCCGCGCTCAACGTGCCCTCGCCGTCCTCGACGCGCACACCGACGCCGTCGAGGGCCAGGTCGAGACCCTGCGCGCCGGTGAAGCGGATCGTCCCCGCGAAGTCGGCGTCCAGGGTCTGCTTCTTCTTGTCGTACGTCCCCTCGCCCCGGGAGAAGCGGAAGAGGGCCCCGCCGTCCTGGGCTCCGCCGGAGAGCTTCCAGCCGCCGTGGGCGATCTCGCCGGTGACGTACTCGCGGAAGGTACGGCGTACGCCCCAGTCGACGGCCCCGTCCTCGATCCTGCCCGGGGCGTCCTTCGCCGGTTTTCCGCCCGGCTTCCTCGTGGGCGTCTTCGACGGCTCCTTCGACCCGGCCGCCGATCCGGCCGCCGATCCGGCCGCCGATCCGCCCGCCGTTGCGCCCCCCTTCGTGCCGCCGGAAGGCTTCGCCGCCCCGGTGGCCGGCGCCGGCGCCTTGACGTCCGCCGACAGGCTCACCGGGTCGAGGGCGGTGCCCGCCGCGTAGTAGCCGGCGAAGGAGCGCGCGCCCTGGGCGGTCAACGTGGCAGGGACGTCGGTGAGTTGTACGACGCTCCCGCCGCCCCTCATGTTGATCCCGCCCAGCGCCAGCGAGGCGAAGGCGACCTGCGAGGAAGTGGAAACCGTGCCGCTCCCCTTGGCCCTGCTGGCGATGTCGACGTACAAGGTGCCCCCGCCCCCGGAGATCCGGACGGTCGGGCGGCTGATCGTCATGTCGAGCTCGTACGTTCCGTCGCTCTCCCGGTGGCCGAGGAAGTGGACCGAGCCGGAGAAGCCCGCCGTGAACGCACCGGTGCCGGAGTCGTAGGACCCGGTGGCCGAGTGGAAGCGGAACCGACCGCCGCCGACCGTGGCCGCGCCGCCCCCGAGGGAGTAACTGCCCTGCGCGATCGGGCCGGTGACGTACGACTGGAAGGAGGACTTGATGCCCCAGTCGAGCCGCCCGCCCTGCACCGTACGGCTCGCCGCGTGCGCGGTGGTGGCGGGGAGCAGGGCCGCCGAAAGAGCCGTGAGGAGTGCGAGGAGTACGACGCCGAAGGCGCGCGTACGTCTGGACGATGGCATGAGGAATCCCTCCGGGCCTAGCGAGTTAGGTAAGGCTAACCTAAGCTATGCCCCAGCTCGATGGGAACCCCCACCGAAACAACGGCAACAGGACGACAGGACGGTGCCGCTCGTGCGCACACGACTGGTGGGCGGTGCGGTGGTATCCGCGCTCACCCTCACCCTTGCCTTCACCGCGACCGCGTGCGGCGGGGGCGGTAGCGATGGCGGTGGCGGTAGCAACGGCGCGGGTACGGGGGGTACGGGGGGCTCGACCCGGGCCGCCCCGCAGAGCGCCGACCGGGCCGGGGAGAACGCGGCCGTCGCGGACCGCGTCGAGCCCCTCCCCCGCACCCCCGCCCCCGACCTGCCCGTCACCGTCACCTCCGCCGACGGCCGGAAGGTCACGGTGAGGAAGTCCGACCGGATCGTCCCGCTCTCCGGCAGCCTCAGCGAGATCGTCTTCACACTGGGGCTCGGCGGCCATGTGGTCGCCCGCGACATCACCGCCACCTTCCAGCAGGCCGAGAAACTGCCGGTGGTGACCCGTGGCCACGACGTGTCCGCCGAGAGTGTGCTGTCACTCGAACCCGATCTCGTCCTCGCCGAGACCACCACCGGCCCCGTCGAGGCCATCGGCCAGATCCGCGACGCGGGCATCCCGCTCGTCACGATCGAGGGCGCCAAGAGCCTGGCCGACGTGGGCACACGCATCGGGGCGGTCGCCGACACACTCGGTGTCACGGCGGCCGGGAGGGAGTTGACCACACGGTCGGAGGAACGGATCGCCACCGTACAGAAGGACATTCCCGCGAAGCACGACCGTCCGCGTGTCGCGTTCCTCTATGTACGGGGCTCCGCGTCGGTGTATCTGATCGGCGGCAGGGGATCGGGCGCCACCCCGCTGATCGAGGCGGCCGGGGCGGTCGACGCCGGAGCCGACAGCGGGCTGGAGAAGGACTTCACCACGATCACCAGCGAGGCGCTGGCCCAGGCCGCGCCGGACGCGATCCTCGTCATGACCAAGGGACTCAAGTCGGTCGGCGGGGTGGACGGGCTGGTCGAACTGCCCGGCGTGGCGCAGACTCCCGCCGGGATGGACCGCAGGATCGTGTCGATCGACGACGGCGTCCTGCTCAACTACGGGCCCCGCACCGACCAGGTACTGCGTTCGCTGGTACGGCAGTTGTACGGGAAAGACACCGCGAAGTGACCACACTCGACAGGCCCACCGGCACGACGACCACCGCCTGGCTCCTCACCGCCGCCCTGGCCGCCGTACTCGTCCTCCTCGTCCTCACCTCCGCCCGCCTCGGCGCCTACGACCTCTCCACCGGCGAGGTGATCGGCTCCCTCCGGCACCGAATCGGCCTGGGAGGAACGGAGTTGGACCGCGTCGGCGAGTCCGTCCTATGGAACGTCCGCTTCCCGCGCATCGTCCTGGCCCTCCTCGTCGGCGCGTCGCTGGGCTGCGCGGGCGCGCTGATGCAGGGCGTGTTCGGCAACCCGCTCGCCGAACCCGGCGTCATCGGGATCTCCTCCGGCGCTGCGGTCGGCGCGGTCGGCTGCATCTCGCTCGGACTGGACTTCCTCGGCACGTGGACGGTCCCGGTGGCCGCGTTCATCGCCGGCCTGGCGACGGTCCTGCTCGTGTACGCCCTGTCGCGGTCGGACGGGCGCAGCGAGGTGGTGACACTGATCCTCACCGGCATCGCGGTGAACGCCTTCGCGGGCGCGCTGATCGGCCTGTTCATCTTCTTCGCGGACACCGCCGCCATCAACCAGATCACCTTCTGGCAACTCGGCTCGCTCGCCCAGGCCACCTGGCCCAAGGTCCTCGCCGTGCTGCCCTGCGCGGTCATCGGTCTCGCCGTCGCGCCCTCGTACGCACGCAAGTTGGACCTGCTGGCACTCGGCGAACGACCCGCCCGCCACCTGGGGGTGGACGTCGAACGGCTGCGGATGGTCCTGGTCCTGGTCATCGCACTGCTCACGGCGGCGGCCGTCTCGGTGTCCGGGATCATCGGCTTCGTCGGCCTGGTCGTCCCGCACCTGCTGCGGATGGCGGCGGGCCCCGGCCACCGTTTCCTGATCGGGGGCAGCGCGCTGGGCGGGGCGGTGGTCCTGCTGGCGGGCGACCTGACGGCCCGCACCGTCGCCGAACCCGCCGAACTCCCCCTCGGCGTACTGACCGCGCTCTTCGGCAGCCCGTTCTTCTTCTGGCTACTGCGCCGGACGCGCCGCAAGCAGGGAGGCTGGGCATGAGATCCCCGACCCGAGAGTCCGCGATTTCCTCCAAACCGCCGTACCCAAGATTCCCCTTCCCGAGGTTCACCCCCCGCGAGCGCGTCCTCCCCGACCGGTACGAGCCAGGGACCACGGTCGCGGAAGCCCGTGCCCTGCACGTGAGTCGGGGCGGCCGGGACGTGCTGACCGGCATCGACCTCACCTCCCGCGCGGGAGAGGTTCTGGCCTTGGTCGGTCCCAACGGGGCGGGTAAGTCCACCCTGTTGGCCGCGCTCGCGGCGGATCTCGCCCCCGCCGCCGGTGAGGTACGGATCCACGGCCGCGACGCCCGCGCCTGGTCCGCCCCCGAGCTGGCCCTGCGCCGGTCCGTCCTCCCCCAAACCGCCGTGCTGGCATTTCCGTTCACGGTCGAGGAGGTCGTACGGATGGGCCGGGCGCCCTGGTCGGGCACCGCGCGGGCGGACGAGGACGACGCGGTGGTCGCGGAGGCGATGGCCGCCACCGAGGTGACACCGTTCGCGGGCCGTGTCGTCTCGACGCTGTCCGGCGGCGAACGGGCACGGGTGGCGCTGGCCCGCGTACTGGCCCAGCGGACCCCACTCCTCCTCCTGGACGAACCGACGGCTGCCCTGGACCTGCGCCACCAGGAGCTGGTGCTGCGCGTATGCCGCGCCCGCGCGACGGCCGGTGACGCGGTCGTGATCGTCCTCCACGACCTGGGCCTGGCAGCGGCCTACGCGGACCGAGCCGCCGTACTCCACGACGGCCGCATGGCGGCCGAAGGCCCACCGGACCAGGTCTTCGAGGAGACCCTGCTGACCCACGTCTACCGCCAACCGGTGGAGGTCCTGCCCCACCCCCACACGGGCATCCCTCTCATCCTCCCCAAGCGCCCGACCCGCCGTCCCCCACACCGCGACCGCCGCGAGGAGGTTTGACCCACGGCCTGCCCGATGATTCGCGGGTGGCGGATCAGCTCACCGAGCAGGCCGTTTCCGCTGGGCAACGCACCCATCCGGGAACGCGGTTCGCCGTCGATGCCCACCGCGATGAACTCCGGCAACCGCTGCTCGCGGCCGACCGAGAGGACCATTCGAGAAGGTGGTCAGTTCGTCCAGGCGCAGCCGCGGGAGCCCGTAACCTGTCGCGCCTTCCCTGCTTGTCCGTACGGTTCCTCCGGTCGCCGAGCGCGGACGGGCCGTCGCGGACGGTACGACCGCGTGGACCGTACGACCGCGTGGGTGGTACTGGTCACGTGGACTGTACGGGCGGCGGGGCCGCCGGCACCCGCCCGGCGTCCCCCGATTTACGTTCCGGTCGCCCGCGTGTGGGGAGCGATGGAGGGAATGCGGCATTTAGGCTGATCTGATGCGACTCGCTCCCTGGTGGGCCTTGCTCTCGTCCGGGTCCGCTCCTCTCCTGCTGGTCGGTGGGTGGGCGACCGCGGAGGTGTTGCAGGGGCCCGGCTACAACCCCGTCACCCAGACGATCAGCATCCTGGCGGCCTACGGGGCACCCGGCTACTGGGTGATGAACGCCATGCTCGTCACCCTCGGCACGTGCTATCTGGCCACCGCGCGCGGACTCAAGGCCGCAAGGCTCCCCGGACGGCTGGCGCTCGCGGGCGGCGGTGTGTCGGCGATCGCGCTGACGATCTTCCCCGCGCCGGTGCGCGGGGGCAACTTCCCCCACGGGACGGTGGTCACCATCGGATTCGCGCTCATGGCGGCGTGGCCGGTGCTGGCCGCCCATCGCTCCAGGACCGGGCCGTGGGCGCTCCAGTTCCCGGCGTCTATCGTGGCGAGCGCGCTGATGGTTCTCGGGGCGGGGTGGTTCCTGTTCGAGTTGCAGAGCGGCGGAGCGGCCGGCGTCGCCGAACGCGTCCTGACCGCCGCCCAGGCCCTGTGGCCGCTGCTCGTGGTGACGTCGTGCCTGCACTACCCGGTGCGTGAAAGAAGCGAAAGCCGCGAAACGGCGTGATCGGCCGGGGCCGCCGAGGCCACGGGCCGCCGGGGCCACAGCCCGCCGCCACAGCCCGCCGGGGCCACGGCCGCCGGCCTACGACCTACGACCTACGGCTGATCAGGGACACCCGCCCCACCGGTCACCGGACCGCCCGCCCCACCACCCCCCACCAACGGCAGCAGCAGATTCACCACCCGCAGGTCCGCCCCCGGGTGGTACGCCAGCGCCAGCGGGACCGTCGGTACGGGGGCGGTCAGGTGGCGCAGCCGTACACCCGGAAGCCGCAGCGCGTGCGCGCGCCCCGCCGGGACGGCCGAGATGCCGTGGGCCGCGGCCACCGCGAGCAGGAGCTGCTCGTCGTCGGGTTCCTCCCGGACGATACGGGGGCCGCCCGGCCACACCTGTCGGGTGATCAGGTCGTGCATGCCGGGCCCGTTCTCCCGGGGGAAGAGGATCACCGGTTCGTCGGCGATCTGCTCGCGGGTGATCCTGGTACGTAACCCGGCCAGCGGATGCCCGGTCGGCAGCGCCAGCAGCAGCTCCTCCTCGGACAGCACGACGTAGCGCAGCTCGGGGGCCTCGTCCAGGGGCGGTCTGACGAAGGCGGCGTCCAGCCGGCCCGCGCGCAGCTCCGCGACGTTGTGGGATGTCCAGCCGGTCTGGACGCTCAGCTCGATGTCCCCGTACCGGCTGCGGAACTCACTGACCAGCGCGTCGACCACCCCGCCCCGCGCCGAACGGGTGTACGCGAGCCGCAGCCGGCCCGCGCGCCCGCGCACCGCCGCCTGGATGCGCCGCTCGGCGGCCTCGGCCTGGCGCAGGAGGCGGTCCGCCTCCTCGGCGACCACCACACCGACCGGCGTCAGGGAGCACCCCTTGGACTCACGGACGACCAGCCGGGCGCCGATCTGCCGCTCCAGCGCCTGGATCTGCTGGCTCAGGGCGGGCTGGGCGATGTGGAGCCGCCGGGCGGCCCGGGTGAAGTTCAACTCCTCCGCCAGCACGGCGAAATAGCCCAGTCGTCGCAGGTCCATGAGGCGATGGTAGGGGCCGCCCCCTGACCCCCTCCAAGACGAGTTTCCGCCCGGCCCATAAGCGGGCCGTATGGCGATAGGCACCCCGTATCGCCGTCGCGGGAAAGGGTCTTGGACACCGTCCGGCCGTGTCTGGCGTCCTGGAAGCACGCTCCGGAGGCACGCGGGCCGAGCCGGAGCATCAGCGGACGGGAGGGACCGGACCATGAGACCGGAGAAGTCCATGAAGGCGGACGTCGTGGTGGTGGGGGGCGGGATCATCGGTCTCACCACGGCGATACGGCTGCTCGAACTCGGCGCGAGCGTCCTGGTGGTGACGGACGAGGCACTGCCCGCCAGGACGTCGTCGGTGGCCGCCGCGGTCTGGTACCCGACGGGTTTGCGAGCCGGCCACGAGATCACCGTACGGGCGTCGGACACCTACGCCGAACTCGCCCGCCAGGCCGCCGACGGGGTCCCCGGGGTCACGCTCGGGCCCTGCCGGACGTACACCGCGGTCCGTGATACCGCACGTCCGTGGTGGGCGACAGCCGTACCGGGCCTGCGCCTGCTCCGTACGGACGAGGCGAACGGCCCCTGGACGGACGGCTGGTCCTTCGACGCGCCGACGGTCGACATGCCGGTCTACCTCGACTGGCTGGTGACCCGCTTCCTGACGGCGGGCGGCCTCCTGCACCACCGCAGGATCAACCACCTTTCCGAGGGGGCCGTCTGGGCCCCGCTGATCGTCAACGCGGCGGGTCTGACGGCGGGTTCCCTGTGCGGTGACCCCACCATGACTCCGGTACGCGGCCAACTCGTCCTGGTGTCGAACCCGGGACTGCGTATCTCGCTGCGCGTACAGGACCACCCGGAGGGCTACACCTACATCCACCCGCGCCGTACGGACGTCGTGCTGGGCGGCACGTTCGAACTGGACCGCTGGGACCTTGCCCCCGACCCCAGGACGGCCTCGGCGATCCTGTCCCGCTGCACCGCCCTCGAACCCCGCCTGGCCGGCGCCCCCGTCCTGTCCCACCCGGTCGGCCTCCGCCCCCACCGCCCCTCGGGCGTACGCCTGGAACTCGACCCCCATCTGCTCCCCACCACCCCCGTGATCCACAACTACGGCCACAGCGGCTCGGGCGTCACCCTCTCCTGGGGCTGCGCAGACGAGGTGGCGCGCCTGGCGGCGACGGCATGACGCGTGGGGCGCGGCGTCGACCACACCACGCCCGGCCACCCGCTCCTCACCCGTGCACGTCCGCACACCGGGGGTCCTGCGACTCCGGGACGCAGAGCGTGCTCAGGAAACCGCCGACGGTCAGCCCGATCGCCCCGTACGGCTCCCGCTCCACCACCACCCGCGCGCCCGCCCTGATGTTCTTGTCACGGCGGACATTGGCGGACGCCACCCTCCCCCGGAGCACGTCCGCCGACTCCTCCCGTACGGTGCCGGTGGCCAGCCCGCCCCAGTCGGTGCCGTCGTCACACGGCGGGGCGTCCCGGGCGCAGTCGTTGTAGAGCCGGTAGCGGAACGTGAAGTCGCCCTTCGGTGTGATCTCCAGCGACGCGCCCGCCCAGTCCCAGAGGCCCTGGAAGGCGCGCAGACCCGAACCGCGCGACGGCACGCGGACCGCGGGGCCGCCGGGCAGGCGGCCGAGCCAGACATGGGTCCGTCCCGACACCTGGCTCGGGCCGGGGGGCTCCGTACCGAACACGACCACGGTGCCGTGGTGTTCGGCCGCGGCCGTGAGCCGTACGGCGGGTGCGAATCCGCCCCGGGCCGCCCCCTTCGCCCGCGCCCAGCGGACGCCGTCGTCCGACACCCAGGCCGCCGCCGCGACACGCCGTTCGTCCTGGACCGCCCCCACCGCGAGGTAACCGCCCGCCACCGGCATCACCTGGGCGGGCTCCACCGACTCGCCTTTCCCAGCGGCCAGTTGACTGCCCCGTTCCCACTCCGTCGCACCCTCCACGTCCCGGCTCCACGAACGGGACCGCGCGGGAGCCGCGAGTCGCCGCCGGCCGTCGGCGGCCGTCATGACGACGGACCCGTCCGCCCCGAAGGCGGCGCCGCTCACCGGATCGCCGGTCCGGGGACCGGACTTCGGGCGCCACACCCTGCCGTCCTCGGAAGCGAGGACCAGGACGGCGGACACCCCCTGCGGGTCCGAACACCGCGCCCACACCGTGAATCCGTGCCGGTCCGCCAACGCGCCCGCCTCGGGAGGCCGGTCCGCCCACTGGGGGCAGCCGACGCGGTACGGCGTACCGAACGGCTTGCCCGCCACCGAGGCCCACACACGGAGGCTGTGCCCCCGGGGGCGGTCGCCGAGGCCGTCGAACTCACCCCCGTCGTGGCCGACCACCACCGTCCCCGACGGCCCGGACGCCGCGGCCAGCACCTCGTCGGTGGCCACGCCGCCGGGGAGCTTCTCCGTACGGCCCCACTTGCCCTTCCCCCGGTAGGGCACCACCACCGGGGCCACGTCGCCGCCGCCGAAGTCCAGACCGGCCACGACGACCGAACCGCCGTACCCGGCCAGCGCCTTGACCGTGACGCCGTCGCCGCGCAGACCCGCGGCCTTCCACACCGCCCCGTCCGCGGACCGGAAGAGCGCTCCGTCCGAGCCCAGGTTCCGCCCCAGCACCACAAATCCGTCGTCGGAGGCGACCACGGTCTTCGCGTCGAATCCGTAGAAACCGGTCGGCAGGTCGTTCACCGGTATCCGCGTCCAGGCAGTCCCCACCGGACCGGGGGCGGGCTTGCTGTCGTCCACCCCGCCCTGGCAGGAGGTCAGCAGCGCGAGGGAGAAGAGCAGAGGAAGCAGCCGACCGGGCGCGCGGCAGGGTGACATGGATTTCCAGCCTCTCGTGGCCGCCGTGGGCCGTCCTGTCCGTCGACCACGGAGGATGCCAGACGAGAAGGCCCCCCGTGGGAGAAACGGGCCGTTCGATGCCATAGGCCCCCTCCGGGCCTGTTCGGCGCCGGATGCGGAAGTCCCTGTACGAATTCCCTGGTTCCTCCACTTTCCGCCACCGGACGCTGCCACCATGGCTCACCTCGTACCGACCGCTCCGGAAGCCGGAAGGCAGTTGTGCCCGAAGAGCCCTCCTCGCAGCCCGCCATCGGCGAGTTGCTGACGCAGATACCGCCGAACATCGACGAGAACGATCTGCTGCTGCACCTGCGCGGCCCCCAACAGCCCGTGTGGCACTACCTCCAGGAACTGGTCGCGGCCGGTGATGTCACGACGCTCACCCAGGTCATGACCGGTCACACCCCGCTCCACGACCTCCTTGAGGAACAGACCTTCCACACCGAGCTGCGCGGGGCCGTCCAACCCCCCTTCGTCGAGGGCGAATCCGCGCCGACCCGGGCTCTGCGCGCCTATGCGTCGCTCGGTCTCGCGCTGGTCGGCGATCCGGACGCGGCGGACGAGCGGCTGCGTGACGGGGTGTCCTGGCTGCTGCGGTCGGAGGCGGCGGCCCGCCCGGCGGGCGCGGGTGCGGGAAGCGGTACGGATACGGGTACGGGTACGGGTACGGGTACGGGTACGGGTACGGCAAGGGGTACGGACACGGCGGGTACAGGCACAGGCACAGGCGAACATACGAGCACCGCCACGGACACCGCCCTCGCCACCGCCCCCCACGCCGACCGGCTACGCACCCTCCTGGCCCCGCGCTCCGAGCCGCCGGCCGACCCCGCCGCCCCGTACCCCGCCCTCACCCCCTACCTCACCGCCACCCTCCTCGCCCTCGACCACGCCCTCCCCCGCGTCCTCGACGGCCCGCGGCTCACCGTCCTCGTCGACCTCGGCGAGACCGGCCAGCGGCTGGAGCTGGCCCTGTCCCTCGTACGCGGCCTGCCGTCCGGACTCGTACCGGATCCCCGCTCGATGATGGGCTTCCTGGGCGACGACGGCTTCCGTACCGCCCTCGACGCCGCATGGGAGGCCCGCCCCGCCGGACTCTCCGGCCTGGTGCTGTGGTCGCTCACCGACGCGGACGGGCCGACGGCCCAGGTGGGGGACGGCTCGCTGAGCGCCGCCTTCGCGGTCCTGCTGACCGAACTGCACCGCACGAAGAACGGCTTCCGGAGGCGGTTGCGCGTACGCCGGGTCAATCCCGGCACCGCGGTCGTCGGCAAGGTGTCGACCGGCAGTCCCGGTCTCGTGCTCTCCGTCGACGGCTACGGCAGCAAGCTGCCCGAGGCCCCGGCCCACGGCAGGGTCATCGTGCCGCGGGCCGACGCGGCACTGGCCAGGAGGACGAGCCCGGACGACCGTTCCCTGGTGATCGTCGGCGTCGACACCGTCGACCAGGCGGCCCGGCAGGCCCGCCGTACGGACGCCCGGGTCGTGACCAAAATGGCGGCGGTCGCGGCCACCGTCCTGGTCGCCGTGCTGACGGGCTTCGCGTGGTCCGCCCGCGACGACGGCCGGGCCCGGCAGCGCGAAGCGGTCGCCGCGGACCTCGCCGCGCAGGCCAACACCCTCAAGTCGACCGATCCCAGGACCGCCGGCCTGCTGGCCCTGGCGGGCCACGAGATCGACCCGGACAACCGACGCACGGTCGAGGCGATGCGCGAGGTGCTGGAGAGCAACCGCAACACCCTCCGCAGCTGGGTCGCCGGACGTACCGTGCTGAACGCCGTGGCCGTCGACTCCGCCGGGCAGCGCGTGTACACCTCGGGCGACGACGCGGAGATCCGGGTCTGGGACATCCGTACCGGACACCGGGTGGCCGAGGTGCCGGGCTACGGGGCCGGTCTCGTACGGGACGACGGCACCGGAATCCTCGCCGCGCACGACGGTCGCGACCTCAGCCTGTACGACGCGACGGCCGCCACCCCCGTGCTCCAGGGACGGGTGGCCGCCCCCGGCTGCGTCGGGCCCTACAGCGAGATCGTCGCCATGCGCTTCATCAGCCGCGGCTCGGGAATCGCCACGGTCTGGAGCGACGGCGCCGTCGTCACGGTCGACACGGTGACCCGTACGGTGACCCGGTGCCGGCGGCTGCGCGAGTTCGCCAAGGGCGACCAACTGCCCCCCTCGCCCAGCGGCAGCGCCATCATCAGCGCGTCCGTCGTACCCGACCTGCCAGGGCCGTCCGGCCTGGGCACCGACGCGTCGGACGAGGCGGTGCTGCTCCTCCACACCAACGTCGTCATCGCGGTCGATCTCCAGAAGGGCGCCGCCAGGACGCTCGTCTCGGACACCGACATCCCCGGGTCCCTCTCCGCCGTACGCGCGTCCGCGGACCTCCTGGCGCTCGCCACCGACAACGGGGTGGTGATCTGGGACCGGAAGGCCCGGACGACCGTCGCCAATCCCCTCGGCGAGACCGGGGTGAAACCCGCCTCGATCGAGTTGTACGACAACGAGGTGCTGCTCACGGGCGACAGCGGTACGGCCCTGATCCCCGTCGACGGCTCCGAGGCGGACTCCGGCTCCTCCTTCGTGGAGGGTGCGGACTCCCCCACCCGGCCGCTCTCGCGCCCCGTCGGCGCCCCGGCCGTGGCCGCCGTACGCGCCGGGGACGGCACGGTGATCACCGTGGGGGACGGCGCCCGGGTCACGGTGCTGACGGACACCCCAGGACGGGTGGCGCTCCCGCCAGCCAAACCGTCCACCGGCGCGTACTTCGGCGCCGGACACGTCCTCATGCTCACGGAGTTCAGCAACGACTGGTCGTACGGCGCCTACACCATCGATGTCGACGACCCGCCCGAGATCAGCAGCGCCAACGGGTCCGAGTACCCGGTCCGCCGGGACTTCGAGGCACCGGCCGCGTACCTCGGCGCCCTCGCGCTGTCGGACCGGTTCGCCGCGGCGGCCGGCCAGATCGACGGGCGGGGCGCGGCCCGGGTGTGGGACGAGGACGGGACCTTCGTCGAGGATCTGCTGCTGCCGCCGAAGAACGACGAGAACCTGGACAAGCTGGAACGGATCATGACGCAGGTCGAGTTCGCCCCGGGCAAGGGGGACGGCACGGGAAGCGGGAAGGGCGAGCACGAGCTGCTGGTCGCGCGCCACATCTCCGGACAGGTCGGGATCTGGTCCACCGGTGACTGGAAGCTGCTGGGCACCGTCGACCTGCGGCCGGGCACGGCCGCGATGGCGATCCACGGCAGGCACGGTGTCTTCGCGGAGGGCAAGGGCAGGAACACCCAGCTGGTCGAGGTAGACCTCGACACCCGCAAGGTGCTGCGCCGCGTCCCGGCGCCGGAGGTCTACCACCTGTCGTACTCGTCCGACGGGACCCGGCTGGCGGCGCTGGCCTGGGGCAACAAGGTGCAACTGCTGACCGGTGAGGACCTGCGTCCGGTGGGTGGCCCGCTCCAACTGCCCGTGGGCAGCGTCGCCACCGACATCGCGATCTCGCCGGACGGCAAGCAGGTGGCGATGACGGGAAAGGACCGGGTGTTCGTGTACGCGCTCGACACGGGGCTTCTCGCGATGCCCCCGCTGCACGACGTCGGCGACAACAACATCATCCAGCTGGCGTGGTCGCCGGACGGCGCGTTTCTCGCGGGCGCCTCGATGAAGCCCGTACGGGACCTCAAACGGCCGGGACCCGTCAACCTGTGGCGGATGACGGACCCTCCGCTGCGGGAGCAGATGTGCGACTGGGCGGGCGACGGGCTGTCCCGGACGGAGTGGAAGCGGTACGTGCAGCCGTCCGAGGAGTACATCGATCTGTGCCCGGGGGGATCGGCGTGAGGGCGGGCGGGGCGGGGAGGGGCGTCCTTAACGCCTCACTGGCGACGGTAGGGATGCCGGTACGCGGGCGGGTACGGATGCGGGTACGGGCTGCCGCCCTGGTCACCGCGCTTGTCGTGCTCTCCGCCGCCTGCACCACCGGCCAGGACGGCGGGAGCGGCGGCCGGTCGGCGGAGGGGCAAGGGTCCGCGGACGGGCGCCGGTCCGCCGACGGTCAACGGTCCGCGGACGGGCCCGGAGGACCCGCGGCGACCACCGCCGACCGCCGCTCCCCCGTGCTGGCGTACGTCCGCCCCCGCCAGAAGGAGATCATGCTCGCGGACGCCTCGGGGCGGACCTGGCGCGGCGCCCGGCTGACCGTACAGCCGCACGAGATCCGCTGGTCGCCGGAGGGTTCCGTACTCGCCTGGCTCGACGCGGACGCCGCTCCCGCCGGCCGCAAGCTGCATCTCCTCGACATCGCCGCGAACCGTGAACGCTCGGTCCCGTGCCCCTGCCGGGGCCTGGGTTTCCTCGGCCCGGACGCGGCCACCCTGTCGAACGGCGGCGACGCGCTGCTGCTCTTCCCCCGGGCGGGCGACCCGAAGCGCGTCAAGTTGAGCCGGACGCTGCCGAGTTACTCCCAGGTGGCGGCGGGCGGCCGGGACGCGGTGGCGGTCATGGTGCCGCTGCCCGAGCAGCAGGCGGGCCGCGGGCAGAACGAGTTGTTCTCGGCCGGGCGGGACGGCGTGCTGCGTTCCCTGCTGCCCGGCCGGCAGCCGGTGTCCTTCTCCACCGGACTCCAGAACCGGGACGGCGACAGAATCGCCTGGACGTCCTGGCTGTCCGGCGGCGCCTGCTACAACACCAGCACCCTCCGCACGGTCGGCTACGACGACAAGGTCCACGACCAGCAAGGCCCCCCGAAGGGACCGGAGTTCGACCAGGCGCTGCTGAGTGACGCCTATCTCCTCAGGGAACCGGCGTGGACCGGCCGCGGAGTGGCCCTCAGCTTCGGTCCCCTGCCGCGCTGTCAGGCCGCGCACCCGTCGCGCTATGTCTCGTACTACGTCGAGGACGGCGTCTGGCGGTTCCTCGGGCTCGGGATGCTCGCGATCGGTTACGGGGCACAGGGCCGCGAGGCCCGGCTGACCGTGGGGGAACGTTCCCTGCCGTACGCGCCGAAGGACATGGCGGAGACGGAACTCGGCGAGCTGCGGTTCACCGACGCCCGGGGGAAGCGGCGGACCCTCGCCGACGGCGTGTCGTCCTTCGCGTTCACCCCGGCCGAGAGTGCCGCGGCGCTCCCGCCCGAGGCGGCGCCGCCGCTCCGCACGGCCGTCGCGCTGACGGACGACCGGTGGGCTCCTCTCCCGGAACCGGTACGGGCCCTGGCCGAACGCCTCCGGAAGGCGGCGCTCTCCGGTGACGTGGCGACCCTGACCTCGCTGTGTTCCGACTGCACCGCCCGGCGGAAGGCCGCGATCCGGACGGCCGAGGGGCGCCGGGAACTGGCGAAGCTCCTGCTCAGCCATCCGGGGCCGAGCCAGGGCGGCTTCGTCTATCCGGGGCTCGCGGCGCACAGGTGCGTCGATCTCCCGCAGACGGCCACCACGTGCACGGCCGACGAGATCCGGGACGTGGCGTTGCTGGACGTCCCGCCGGACAGCGACCTGGAGCAGCCGGGCACTTTCTACGAGGTGGACCATGAGGATTCGATCCAGTTGCGGCTGAAGCCGGACGGCACGGCCCGATGGGCGGGGGAGTACGACCTGTGACAGACATCGTGCGGGGCGACGTGGCGGCGGGGTGCGACTGCGGGCGGGGGTGCGGGGCGGGCGACGAGGAGACGGCCGAGGCCGTCCGTACGACTGTTCCCGGCGGGGCGGACTCCTCCCCCGCCGTTCCGGGCGGGAACGGCGACTCCCTCCCCGCCGTTCTCCCTGTCGCCCCCGACCAGGACCGGCGACGGCCCGACGGGCCGGTCATGGCGGGTGACCTGGTGGACGGGGTACGGGTGACGGGCTTCGCGTGCGTCACATATCCGGCGCCCCTGACCGCCGCCAACGACCGTTTACTGGTGGAGGGGGACGCCGACCGCGACCTGCCGCCGGACCGGCCGGTGCCACCGTCCGTACCCTCCGGGCGGCTGGACGCCCGTCTGCCCCACCAACGCCTGCCGCTCGCAACCGTCCTGTCGGCACGTCAGATCTCCCGCTGCCTGCCGGGAGCGGTCACCCGGCTGCTCACCGACCGTGCCGCGCGCTGGTCGTCCGTCCTGCGGCCCGTCGCCGACACCCTGCGCCGGGCCGGCCACGACCTGTGGCTCAGCGGCGGGGCAGTCCGTGAACTCCTCGCCGGCCAGGGGCCGGAGGCGGTCCGGGACCTCGACCTGGCCGGTACGGCGCCGGCGGGCCGCTTCACGGAGCTGGCCCGGCAGGCGCTGGACGGGGACGGCCTGACGTACGAGTGCCCGCTGACCGTGAGCCCGCACACGCTGCTCTGTACGGTGCTGGCGCCCGACCGGTCGGCGCCGCTCATCGAGTACCGGGGGCTCGGGGTCGGCGGGTTCCGCTTCCCGGCCACCGGAAGCGACCTCGTAATGGACAGCCACCAGCGGGACTTCCGGGTGAACACCCTCCTGTACGACCCCGAGCGCCACCTCGTCCTCGACCCGACCGGGCACGGGCTGGACGATCTCCGGGGGCCGCGCCGCAAGCTGGTGCCCGTCGATCCGTCCGCCGCCACCGAGCCGCTGACACAGGCGGCCGTGGTCCTGCGCGCCCTCAAGTTCCTGCTGCGCTGGGCGCCGGACGACCGTCTGGACACGGAGGAACTGACGGCGTGGGCGGCCGGGTTGCCCCAGGACCTCACCGACCGGGTCACCGGCCATGGCACGGCCGCGTGGGCCGAACTGCGCGCGCTCCACGGCGAATGCGTGGCGGGAGCCGAGGCCGAACGCCAACTGGAGGCCGTACGCCCGCTCGGGCCGGGAGCGGAGGGCCTGGTGCGCGCGCTGCTGGGTGAACGGTCATGACGGGGCCGGTCCGGCACCGCCCGCTCGCACGGTGGGTGGCGGAGGCGACCGAAGACGCCGGCACCACCGGCCGGTCGACGGGGACACCCGACGGGGGGACGATCCATCAGGTCACCGGCCGCGTGAACGACGGAGCCGAACGCGCCGACGCCCGTACGCTCCCGCTCTTCACCGACGGCGGATGGCGCCGGACGAGCGTGCGCGCGGCCCGGCCCGGCGTACCGGTGGTACGGGCACTCGCACTGCACCACCCCGGCCGGGCCGAGACGTACTTGGAACTGGACGATTACGGAAACCCGGTGGCGAGCACCCCGGCGGGCGCCGAACTGGTCGCCACGATCGAGGAGTTGTGGGAGTCGCCGCCCGACTCACCGGAGACGGTGGCTTCGCTGGGGAGCGAGAGCCTGGAGTTGCGCCACTTCCTGCTGCACCGGCTGGCCGCCGAGACGGATCCTCCGCCGAGGCTGTTCCACACCCTGCCCTGGGACGAGTTCGACACGGTCGTACGGAGTCTCCTGGCCCTGCTCCACACCGGCCCACCCGCTCCACCGGCCTCCGCCCCGCTCCCCCAGGGCCCGCTGAAGGGCCAGTTGAGGCACTGGTTCACCCCGGCGGGCATCGGACTCGCGGGCCCGCTGTGCGTGCTGGAGGGCGGGGCGCGGCGGGGCCTGGACTCCGCCGTCCTGAGCCGGGAGGCCAGGACCCTGCTCACGGGCCTGCTGTACGCCGACCACCGGCGGCTGCCCGCGACCACCGCCACGCTCCTGGCCGGGCTGGCCGAACTCCTCGCGGCCCGGGACCAGTTGCTCCAGCACAGCGCGAGGGTGGTCGCGGCGCGCCTGCGCAACGACCCCACGACCGCCCGGCAGGTCTCCTTCTCGATCCGGCTCCATTCGGAACTGCGCGCGCTGGGCAGGTCGGAGGGGCGGGTGCGGACCCACAAGGAGTCGCGCAGGGACGGGCACTTCGAGACGCGCGTCTGGATGTCGGAGGGCGGCCAACTGAAGGTGACGGTCCGCCTCCCAGACGTCCCCGACGTCCCCGATGTCCCGGACCTCCCCGACGTCGCCGACGCCGCCGACGTCCCCGGCCTACCCGGCCTCCCCGGCCTCCCCCCGGCCCTCCCGGGCCCCCGGGACGTACTGGCACCCGTCACGCTGCACCCGGAAGGAGCCACCCCGGAGCGCTACTGGGTGGCACTGAGGACACGGACCGACGGCCTGGAAGGGGTGCTCGAACTCCGTTACCCACGGGGCCGGTTCAGGATCGACGCGGACGGCCCACCCGTACCGTTCGCCGCACTCGACTCCGTACCGCCCGAGCGACTGCTGCCGTCGCTGCGCGCGTGCAGCACCCCCGCCCGGCGGATCTGGGCGGACCGGGCGGCTACCCTGCCCGCCGGGCACTCCGTCCGCGTCGCACTGGAACTGTTCGAACGAGAACGGCCACGGTGAGGGCCGGCTGAGACTAGGCTCCCGGCTGTGACGGACCAGAGGGGGGACCGGAGCGAAGGCGCGCCCGGCCAGGACACCGAACGCGCCGCCGCGATCGCCGACGAACTCTGGCGGCTCGAAGAGAGCGCGATGATCAGCGCGCAGGCCCAGTTCGAGGAGGCCAAGCACTGGCGCGGCGTGAACCTGGCGCTGGGAATCCCCACGACGGTACTGGCCGCCGTCGCCGGCACGACGGCCCTGGTGGAGTCCACGGGCCGCGTCACGGCGGGCATCCTGGCGCTCATATCGGCGGGCCTGGGCGCGGTCCTCACCACGGTGAACGCCCCCCACCGCGTCAGCCTGGCCGTCAGCTGCGCCAACGCCTACCTGGAGGTCCAGACAGCGGCCCGCCAGGCCCGCAAGGTGGACCTCACCCCGAACACCGTGGACGCCGCCCGCACCACCCTGGCAGACCTCACGGCCCGCAGGGACGAACAGAACCGCACAGCGGAACCCCCCGGCCGCCGCGCCTACCGCCGGGCCCAGTCCAACATCACCCAGGGCGGCCAGACCTACGCGGCGGACGGCACCCTCACATCAGATCGGTGAGATCGGGCCCGAGCCCGTCGATGACATCCGGCACCGCGAGTCCGTACCCCTCAGCCACCCCGAAATAAGTAGGCTCGCCGCCCTCACCCGGCACTCCCAGCAGACGTTCCAGCTCCCCCAGGGCATTCGCGAGGCGGGGAGCGTTGTTCTCCCGCACGGCGGGGTGCGGCCTGCCATGAAAATCGAAGGCCGCCCATACGTCGTGATGGACGGACAGCCCGGCGGAGGGACCGATCGGATCGGGTGAGACGGTCAGTTCCACCAGCCGCGACTCACGGTGTTCCTTGCCCTCCGCGTCCACCCACGTCCCGGACCCCACGACGAGGAGGTCCGACATCTCGGCGGAGGGATGACCAACGGGTCCGCAGGCACGCAGTTGTCCGGGCAGATCGACGGAGTCGAGCGACTGCCCGGCAAGCGTGAACCGGGTACGGATCCCCAACCCACCGGTCCCCACCGCGAACCACCCCCACTCCAGAGCCACCGGCTCCAGCAGCCCGTACCGCCCCAACACCCCGGCCATCCGGCCGGCCGTCTTCAAAGCCTGCTCCAGCCCGGGCTCCGTGACGTCATCAAGATCCCAGAACCACGAGGCACACGGCTGCGGCGCACGCATCAAAACCGACATCAACTTTCCTTATGGTCTCGTCGCACCGGTGGGGAACACCGTGAGGGAACCGTCGTCGAAGCGGAGTTCAAACGTCGCGTTGGTCCGGTCCGCCGCCCTCTGTACTTGCTCAAGGATTCGGTCAGTCAGAGCCCCCTTCAGGTCATGAATATCAAGAATCGCGACCTTGACGTCCACACCGGGCCCTGCGAGTTGTTTATCAGCGATACCTTTCACGGCCGATTTGATTCCGGCGACGCTGCTCACATCTTTGAGTTGCGCACCGTACTCAATCCTGTCTCCCGATCTTACCAAGACGTCCAGATCAAGTTTCTCATCAGGAAGTTTCAATTCGAACTCGATATTCCTGATACCCCTGGATTCCAGCTCTGCCGCATGTTCGAACGCCTGGTGGACGGCGGGAATCATGTTGCCCTGCTTCACCTGGCTGATCAACTCACCGTAGTTGGGCACGCGGGCGAACTGTCCACTGGCAAGGAATCGGGCGACTCCCTCTCCATACGGTGACTTTCGCAGCTGCACCAGCATTCGCTCTCGATCCACCGGGGCGACCTTCGATTCAGTGAGTGCCGCTGTGACGGCCTCCTCCTGTTCGGGATCCATCCTGCCGGTGGGCTGTTGCCCCACTCGGTCTCCGTCCAAATGGACCGGAGGCCTATCCGGTGTGCCGTGGCCGCCGCCACCCTGTCCCGCCCCGTGACCGTCCCCGGCCCCGCCGCCCGTTCCATGAACGGAGTCGGAACCACCATGGCCGTCTTGATGGGGAATTCCTCGGCCGTCGCCGGAACCGTGCCCACCGGCGGAGGGAGCGTCATGACCTGTCGGGCCGTCGCGGTGGCCCCCGGGGTGAGTGGTGGGTGGTTCGTGGCTGGCGGAGGGGCCGCGGGACAGGTCGTCGGCTCGGCCGCCCGGGAGGTGGTTCGCGCCTCCGCCCGGGAGGTGGTTCGTCACTCCGCCCGGGGGGTGGTCTCCCGGGCGTACGGGCACGTTGTCGCCCGCGTTGTCCGCCAGGCGGACCGGGTCCGAGATGTCCGAGCCCACTCGGATCACGTCGTCGCCCGTGCGGGAGGCCGCGCCCACCAGGGCCGGTTCCCTGATCGGGGTCTCCACCCGTGGCGTGTCCGCCCCGGCCACGGGGGGCTTTTCGACCGGTGCGTCCTCGGCGCGGCGGAGGACGCTGCCGTCCTCCCGCAGGATGTTGCCCGCGCGGTCCAGGAATTGGGGCGGCCCCTCCACCGGGAGGCGGACCGTGCCCGGGGGGAGGGTGGTGGTGCCCTCCGGGAGGCGGACCGTGCCGTCCGGGAGTTTCGCCGCGCCCTCCGGGAGCGCCGCGCCCTCCGGTAGGTGGACCGTGCCGTCGGAAAGTTTCACGGCGCCTTCGGGCAGGGCTATCGTGCCCTCCGGGAAGGCCGGGAGGTTGACGTTGCCCAGGCCCTTGAGGCCCGCCATCACGTCGCCGATCTTCGACAGGCCCACCCCCGCGCCCTTGAAGACGTACGTCATGGGGTCGATCGCCCGGCTCGCCTTGCCCGCCAGCGACAGGACCTTCGCCGCCGCGCCCGCCTTGCCCGCGCCCGCCGCCGCACCGCCCGTACCGCCGGTGAACACCGTCGTGACCACGTTGAAGGTCACCGCACCGGCCGCCCGGGACGGGTTCTCGCTCCACTGGTCCCAGGCCAGCAGCGCCTTGCCCGTCTCCTTCATCGCCGTACGCGAATCACGCAGCCAGGACGGGAGTTTGTCCGCCGGCGCCGCCCAATAGGCCGCCCCCACACCGGGAATGGCCGTGATCAGCACACCGGTCGCCAGCTTGCCCAGACCCGTCCACGCCTGGCCCGCCGCGTCCCAGCCGCTGAAACCCACCAGCGTGCCCAGGCCCTTGATCGTGCCCCAGACGCCGTCGACGACGATGCCCTTGCCGAAGTCGTACGCGTGCTCCCACACCTGCCACCACGGCACCGACTCCGCCACCGCGTCACCCCACGGCAGGCTCTTCGACTGCTTCAACGCCTCCGCGTCGTAGCCGTACATGCCGGGCTGGTTCGAGCCGTCGTTCACCTTCAGAGGCGTTCCGCAGAACAGCGCCACGATCTTCGCGTACGCCGCACGTTCCACCTCCTGGAACGCCGTCCACACCTCGGCCACCTCGTTGCGCCGGTCGAGGTTCTCCTCGATCAGGTCGCCGTCCTCACGCCACTTGTCGTCGTCCGCGACCTTCGCGCGGAACGCGACCGCCTCCGCCCGCAGCGCGTCCAGCTTGTCCTTGAGCGGCCGCGCGTCGTTCGAGTACGTCCCCAACGCACCCGCGATCACGCACAGATCGGAGCTGAGCGAGAGCCCGACGTCCGCCACCGGCTTCGTCACCGCGAACAACTGCTCCGCCTCGGGCGCCTGGTAGAACGCCCGCAGCCCGCCGAAGCTCGTGTGCACATCGCTCGTGGCGGTGGAGATCTTCGGGCCGGCGCCCGAGATCGCCTTCACCTTCTCGTCCAGCAGTTCCAGATTCCCGGTGAAGACCGGAATCTCCGCCGGGTCGACCGGCGCGTCCCCACTCATGAGTGCCCCCCGGCCGCTTCCCTCAACGCCTCCAGCTGAACCGCCTTCGCCGCGTCCTGGGCGTGTTTCGCGGCCTCCAGGTCACCCTCGATGTACTCGTTGGTGGCCGTCGCCGCACCCAGGATCGACGCCTCGATCCGCTCCGCCATCGCCTTGAAGTCCGGCTCGCGGTTGCCGAGATACTCCCCCAGCGCCGCCGCCACCGGCCCCGTCGCCTTCGCCCGCAACGGCGCCTGGCCCACCGCCACCGGACCCTGCAACGGCGCACCGCTGTGCACCATCGATCCCGGCACCGCCGTACCCGCCGCCTGCGCGGCCTCCGCCATGTCCGCCACCAGCGCGGTCAGTGCCTTCTCCAACTCGCCCGCGTGCGTGCCCACGGTCTTCAACTGACCCTGCACACCCTGCGGTTTGATGTCCCACGACGCCATGACGCACGCTCCCCCGTGAACCGAACCGTCAACTCACCCCGGCGAAGGGGCTCAGCCGATGTTGTCGACCGCCGACTTCGCCCGCGACAGCGTCTGCTGCGCCGTCCCGTCGTTCTTCTCCAGCGTCGTCCTCAGCAACTGGATGATGTTCTTGACCTCTTGGGACGCGCTGTTCCAGCGCAGTTCCTTGCCGTGGTAGTCGTCCGCCACGCCGTCCGCCGTGAAGTCCGACATCGCCGCCTTCACCTGCGCGTCACGCGCCGCGATCACCGACTCCAACTGGCCGATCACCGACTGGAGGTTGCCCTGCGCCTCCGTGGACGCGCCCGTGTCGTACGAACGACGGTCGCTGCCAGCAGCCATCACAATCACTCTCCCCGTGAGATGTGCTCCATGAGATGTACGCGATCCGGTCAGGGTCGAGTACAGGCGTACGTACGAGCCTCAGCGGCCCGAGAAGCGCGCCGCGTCGAAGTTCGCCGCCGACATCTGCGACTGCGCGTTGTCGCCCTGCTCCTGGTCGCCCGAGCCGAACGCCGTCTCCATCCCCGACTGACCGCCCAGGATCGCCGCCAGCGCGCCGTTCAGCGCCGCCGTGATCTCGTCCGAGCGCGACTTGAACGAGTCGAACGCCACCTTGCCCGCGCCGTTGAACTTCCCCTCCAACGGCTCCGCCGCCTGCACCAACTGCCGGATCAGCACGCCCAGATCCGTACTCGAACCCTGCGACTGCGACATCAGCGTCGACAGGACCTGCGTCCCCATGTCGAACTTCATCGGACTCCCCCCGGTCGTTCCGAACGAATGCACGTCCCTCCATCCCTATCAACCCAGCCGTCACAAACGCAATCAGTTATCTGCTGACTGTGACCAACACATGACATGAGACCGCTCACGCCCCCTCGGCACCCTCGGGGCCCTTCAAGTGCCGCATCAGGCGCTCGAAATCGGCCCAGCCGGCCAGGTCGGAGGGGTCGCCGGGCAGCGGGTAGTACAGCGCGGGACGGGCCTTGGGGCCCAGAGGTACGGGCGGTTCGGACAGCGGGGTGTGCCGGGCGCGGTCGCCGGGCATCGTACGGACCTCCTCCGCGCCCAGCACGAACGCCACCGGGACGCCCGGCCCCTCGAAGCGCGGCGGCACCCCCAGGTCCCGTCGTGCTTTGCGGAGTTGAATCAACATCGACTGGAGGTGGTGGCGTGTGGCGAGCGTTTCCGCCGTACGGCGCAGGGCGTCCAGCGGCGGTTCCTCACCGGCGCCGTAGCCGAACGCGAGCCTGACGTCCTCCTCGACCCCCGCCTTCGTACGGCTGATCCGGACGGTCGCGAGACCTGGCCGCTCCGGGGTGCCGACCACCACGGCCCAGGTCGGCTCGGGCGACCGCCCGAAGGCCAGCTCGGTCAGACGGGCGGGCGACCAGGGGAGGTTGGCGGGCTCCGCCGTGCCCCAGCCCGCCGGGGGCCCGCCGGTCAGCTCCCGCCACACCGACTCCAGCGCGCCGCCCAGGACCAGCCGGTCGTCCGCCGGGTGCACCGCCCGGAAGGAGACGGCCAGTTGGCGCTCACCGGTGTCCGCCACCTCCTTGAAGGCCGCGGCCACCGGGGTACGGGGGTCGTCCGGCGTCGCGTCCACCGCCACGACCGTCGCGAACATCCCCTCCTGCCACCGCAGTACGGCGCCCGACAGGCCGTCGTAGTAGCCGTCCCGCTCGTCCTGCACGACCCACCGCGACGGCCAGCCGCCCAGGCTGTCGCGTACGGCCGGGGAGAGCGTGGTACCCGCCGGGGTGACGATCTGGAGCCCCAACTCCGCCTGCGCGGCGGCCCGGAAGGCGTCGGACAGCCAGGCCGTCATGGCGACCACCGGACGGTCCTGGATGACCACGGCCACCTTGTCGGTGAGGACGTCGACCGCCGGCTGCGCGGCGGCCGGCGCGGGCGCGACGCTCACCCCGTCGGTCTCCACCACGGCCAGCGAACGCGCCGCCGCCCTCGGCCAGGCGGTGCCGCCGGCCAGCGAGGCCAGCCTCGCCGCGAAGGTCCCGGCGAGCTGCTC
>NZ_WWJY01001175.1 GCF_009865405.1 Streptomyces sp. SID3212
GCGCACCGGCCAGAGCAGGAGCAGGACGACGGCGAGCCCGCCCACCGCCGTCACCACCGGGCGTACCGTGCCGGGACCCTGGGTCAGTGCCACGGCCACTGCCAGCAGCAGCCAGGCGCCCGCGTCCCCGACCGCCGCCGCCAGCAGGCTCAGCCGCCCGACCTCGCTGCGCGTCATGCGCAGCTCCTCCAGGATGCGGGCCAGCACCGGGAACGCGGTGATGCTCAGCGCGCAGCCCAGGAAGACGGTGAAGGCGACCGGGTCCCCGGCCGGTCCGAGGTACGCGGTGCCGAGTGCGACGGCCGCGACCGTCCCCGCCGCGAAGGGCACCATCAACGACGCCTGGGTGACGAGTACGGTACGGCTCCCCGTACCGCGCAGCCGCACCGACGCGAGTTCCCGTCCGACGCCGAACATGAAGAGGACCAGGCCGAGTTGGGCCAGCCCGTTGAGCATCGGCAGGACCCCGTCGGGGAACAGCCGCGCCGCCGCGTCCGGGGCGATCCGCCCGAGCAGGGTGGGGCCGAGCGCGATGCCCGCGCAGATCTCGCCCATCACGGGCGGCTGCCCGGCCAGCACGGCGAGGCGCCCGGCCAGCCGGGCGACGCCCAGGACCACCACGACGGCGATCAGGAACCGCATGGTCAGGTCCGGGTGGTCGGCGGCGGCCCTCACCCCGTCACCGGACGCGGTGGCGCCCGCATGGCGCAGGGCGAGCAGGCTGACGGCCACGGCCACCACCGCCAGGGCGACGCAGGCGAGGATGACGGACCGTCGGCGGGCGGTCGTGTGCGGAGGGCGGGTCTTGTCGGTTGCACTCATCCGGTCCGTCTCCCACTCCCACGGTGTCCGACAGGCGAGTCAGAGCGAGAACCTAGGAGCCGCCGGAGGACACCGGATAGACACAATTGCGCATTCACCGACACAGCGGCCTCGGACGCGGAGCCGCCTCGCCGGAACACCGGCAAGTGTGGGGTGCGGCCCCCAGGACAGCCCTAGGCTGGCTCGCGGCAGATATCCGCGGGGAGGATGGGCAGTGACTCCGAAGACGTTGACGGACCGTGAGCTGAACCGGGCGCTGCTGGCCAGACAGGGGCTGCTGGAGCGGCTGGACCTGCCGTTACCGGAGGCCGTCGAGGCAATCGGGGCCGTACAGGCGCAGTACGGTCCCGCGCTGCCGGTCGCGCTGTGGACCCGGGTGCGCGGGGTGGACGCCGGCAGTGTGCGGACCGCGCTGGAGCGGCGCACGCTCGTGGTGGGGACGCTGCTGAGGCGCACGCTCCACCTGGTGACCCCGGCCCAGCACGCCGCGTACGCCGCCGTCGTGGTGGCCGCCGGGGACGACACCTGGCGCCGGACCCGGGGTGAGTCGGATCCCGCGGCGGACCGGCTCAGGGAGCGCCTGACGGAGTTCGCCGGGTCCGTGGCCCGCTCCCCGGAGGAGGTGGCCGACTGGATCGAGAAGTGGGTCGCCGCGCACCCGGAGGCGATCGACGCGGCCGAGCTGGAGTTCCAACGGACCTACAAGTGGCGTCCGTTCCGTTCGACGGTGGCCGTCACCCGCTCCCCGGTGGGCGGGGTCTGGGACGAGGGCGTACCGGACGGGGTGCTCGCCGCCCCCGTCCCCGAGGGCGGGCCGCCGTCGGCGGAGGACGCGCTGCACGAGGTGGTCCACCGCCACCTGCGGGCCTTCGGACCGGCCGGCGCCGCCGACGTCGCCCAGTGGATCGGGGCGAAGGTCACCCCCGTGAAGGCCCTGCTGAAGTCGCTGGAGGACCGGCTGGAGGTGTTCAAGGACGAGGGCGGACAGCTCCTCTACGACCTGCCGGAGGCGCCCCGCCCGCCGGCCGGCGAGCCCGCGCCGGTGCGCCTGCTGCCCTGGTTCGACAGCGCCCTGCTGGCGTACGCGCCGAAGCGGCGGGCCCGCATCCTGCCGCAGGAGTACCGGGACCTGGTCTACGCCAAGGCCAACCTCCAGCTGCGGCCGACCTTCCTGGTGGACGGAACGGTGGCCGGCGTGTGGGCGCTGGACCGCAAACGGCGCGAGGCGGTGCTCACGCTCACTCCGCTGACGGGGCTCTCCCGTACCGTGACGGCCGAGTTGGTGGCCGAGGCGGAGCAACTCCTGCCGGTCTGCGTACCGGACGGCCCGGCGCGCGTCGTGGTCGCCGACCGGCGGTGAGGTGCGCGTGGGCCGGCCGAGGGGGCCGGACTGGGCACAACTGAGCAGCGGAGAACCCCGGGTGGGCGGTACACACCTGGAAACCGACTGCTGAGGAGTCCTCGATGCGTGTGCTGTTCACGACGACACCGGCCCCTGGGCACTTCCATCCGCTCGTGCCGCTGGCCGCCGCCGCCCGGGCGGCGGGCCACGAAGTCGCCTTCGCCACCGGCAAGTCGATGCTCCCGGCCGTCGAGGCGACGGGATTCCGCGGCTTCCCGGCCGGCCTCGGCCGGGACGGCGACGGCGACGCCGAGTTCCTCCGGATCAAGGAGAGCCCCCGGGGCCTGGCACCGCACGGTGTGGAGATGGACCGGGTGGCCATCGCCCGTGTCCTGTACGGGGTACGGACCCGCCGGATGGTCCCGGACCTGCTCGCCCTGGCGAAGGACTGGCGGCCCGACGTGATCGTGCGCGACAGCTACGAGGTGGGCGGCGCCGTGGCCGCCGAAGTGCTCGGCGTACCGCACGCGGCGCTGGACACCACCCCGCTCTACGACATGCGGCCGCTCCAGGACCTCATCACCGAGGAGTTGGCGCTGGCCCGCGAGGAGGCGGGGCTGGCGCCGGACCCGGAGGAGCGGATGCTCCACCGCCACCTGCACCTGTGCTGCGCGCCGCCCGGCTACCTGTACCCGGCGCGGTACCGGCCGCGGACCATGCGGGCCCTGCGGCCGATGCCGTTCGACCGGGCCCAGGACGAGGAACTGCCGCCGTGGGTGGCCGAGTTGCCGGACCGTCCGACCGTCTACGTCACCTTCGGGACGATCACGAACCGCTGGGTGCCCGGGGCCTTCCCCGCACTGTTCGGCCAGGTGCTGGCCGCCTTCGCCGACGAGCCGGTGAACGTCGTCGCCACCACCGACCGGGACAGCGACCCCGCCGAACTGGGGCCGCTGCCGCCGAACATCAGGGTGGAGCGCTACATCCCGCAGAGCCTGTTGCTGCCCCACTGCGCGCTGGCCGTCACCCACGGCGGTTTCAACACCGTGGTGGGCGCGATGGACGCCGGGATCCCGCAGGTGGTCGTCCCGTTCCTCGGGGACCACCCCGACAACGCCCGCCGCGTCGAGGAGTTGCGCATCGGACGCCGCGTCGACCCGGCGACGCTGACCCCGGAGGCGGTACGGACGGCGGTCACCGAGGTGCTGGGGGACCGGAGCTTCCGGGAGAACACCGCGCGCCTGCGGGCCGAACTGCGCGACCTGCCGGGGCCGGCCGAAGCGGTCGGCCTGCTGGAACTGCTCGCGGCGGGCGGGAGCCTCCCGGAGGACTGACCGTCCGTACGGCAGACGGAAAGAGGGCCCGTGACCGCGTCCCCGGCACCGGCCCTCCTTCGGTGACCACGTCAGGCGGCGTCAGGGTGGGTCAGGCGCCGTCGGTCGGGATCAGGCGGGTCAGGCGGGATCGGCCACCGGCTCCGTCGCGGCCGGCTGCTGGGTCAACTCCTGGAGCGCCGCCTCGACATGCCGCTTCCGCAGCAGGGCGCAGAACAGCACGGCTCCGGCAAGCAGCAGCAGGGCGCCGACCGCGAACGCGGCACGGAACCCGGAGACCTGGGCGGCCAGTTGGGCGGCGGCGTCCGGTGACGGGTTGTCGCCGAGGTCGGCGGCGGCCTGGCGCACCGCGACGGCCGACAGCACGGCGAGGCCCAGCGCGCCGCCGATCTCCTGGACGGTCTGGTACAGGCCCGAGGCCAGACCGGCGTCCCGCTCGGGGACACCGGAGGTGGCCAGCAGGGTGACGGGGACAAAGGCGATGCCGAGGCCGATGGAGAGCGTCAGCAGGCCGGGCAGCAGGTCGGCGGCGTAACTGCCGTTCTCCGGAAGGCGGGCCAGCAGCAGCATGCCGCCGGCCCCCAGCGCGAGGCCCGTCGTACCGACCGCGACGGGACCGAGCCTGGCCACCGTCGGCTGGGCCAGGGTGGCGCCCACCATCACCCCGATGGCGGCCGGCAGGAAGGCGAGCCCGGCCCGCACCGGGCTGTAGGAGAGGACACCTTGCAAGTACAGGGAGGAGAAGAAGAACATCGAGAAGATGCCCGAGGTGAGCATCAGCAGCACGAGGTCGGCGACGGCCAGCGAGCGGATCCGGAAGATCCCGAACCGGACGATCGGCGCACGGCCGCGCAGCGAGACCACCACGAAGACGGCCAGCAGGACCGCCGTGGCGGCGGCTGTCCCCAGGGTGCGGGCGGAGGTCCACCCCCAGGACTGGCCGTTGCTCAGGGCGAGGACGAGCAGCAGCAGGCCGCCGGTGATGCTGACGGCCCCGACCACGTCGACCGACTTGTCGCCGTCGTCGACCCGGGAGTCCGGGATGAGCCGCGAACCGAGCAGGACGGCCGCGCCGACCGGGAGGTTGATGAAGAAGATCCAGTGCCAGGACAGCGAGGCCGTCAGCAGGCCGCCGAGCAGCAGGCCGAGCGCACCGCCCGCGGCGGCGATGGTGCCCCACGCGCCGAGCGCCTTGGTGCGCAGGGAGGCGTCCTTGAAGGAGGTGTTGATGATGGAGAGTCCGGCGGGCGCGATCATGGCGCCGGCCAGGCCCTGGACGCCACGCCCGGCGATCAGGACGACGGAGTCGGTCGCCAGGCCGTTGACCGCAGAGGAGACCGTGAACAGGACGACGCCGGCCAGCAGCAGCCGCTTACGGCCGAAGAGGTCGCCGAGCCGGCCATTGAGGATGAGGAAGCCACCGAACATCAGAGCGTAGATGTTGACGACCCACTGGAGGTCGCCCTGCGACATGTCCAGGTCGGACCTGATGGACGGCAGGGCCACGTTCACGATCGTGGCGTCCAGGACGACCATCAAGTCGGCGAGACAGAGGAACACGATGATCAGCGCGGGCCGGCGCGGTCCGGACAGTGCTGGTTCCGGACTCGGCGGGGTGCCCTTGGCAGAGGAGTTGGTCACAGGCGCTCCTGACAGAACAGCAGGTCGGTGGACCGGGCGAGGCCGGTTCCGCGGGATCGTAACATCGTAAGCGGACCTTCCGGTCCGTTTTGTGGAGACGGAGATGTGGAGACAGGGATACGGGGGACAGGGGTACGGCGGTGGTAGGGCCGTACGGGCGTTCGGTGCCGGGTCGAGCAGGGCGGCGGGGTGCCCCGGGCGGCGCCCGGGGCGGGCCCGTCACGGTGCTCCGAGTGCCTCCACCGCCCGGCGGTAGTCCGCCACGGAGGGGGCGGCCCCGGCCAGCGGCCGGTCGCGGGAGTCGGTCGCCGGGGTACGGAGCCCGTCGAAGACCACGTCGAGGTAGCGCTCCCACAGCTCGGGCAGTTCCGCGCCCAGCGGGGCAGCGGCCTGCCGGACACCGCCGAGCAGCAGCATGACGTCGACCGTGCTGATGTCGGCCCGCACCGCGCCCCGGTCCTGGGCCCGCCGCAGCACGGCGGTCACCGCGTCGGTCAGTTTCTCCTCGGCCGCCAGCACCTCGGGGTGCGCGTGCGGCGCCAGCGAGAGCGCCTCGAAGAAGCCGCGGTCCGCGGTGTACAGCCGCGCCGCCGTGCGCATGAACGAGTACAGCGCTCCACAGGCGTCCTCGTCGTCGGCCAACGAGACGGTGAACGAGGTCAGTTCGTCCAGGCGTTCGGTGACGATCGCGGCGACCAGGTGGTCCTTGGACGAGAAGCAGCGAAACGCCGTCCCCTTGCCCAGCCCCGCCTCCCGGACGATCTCGGAGACGGTGATGCCGAGGCCGCCCTCGGCGAACGAGCGGGCCGCGGCGTCGACGAGCAGCCGCTGGTTGCGGACGGCGTCGGCGCGTGACCGGGTGGCCGGGGAGCCGGTTGCGGGAGTGCGGGACACGGTGGAGGACCTCCAGGGTGGTGGGTGCAGGCCGGTACGTCCCGCCGGACGCCGCGGGTCATCGGACCCGCCCGCCCGACAGGACGGGCCCGCCGGTGACTGAGGGCTCCCCGAAAAGACCGGAGTGCAGGAGGGGCCCCGCATCATGGTGCCTGACCGGGACGGGGCCCGGCGCGAGGACGCAGACCGCCCCGGCGTACCCCTCCGCCGCCGGGAGGTCGGTGACGTACACCTGGTCGGGCCGGGCCCCGGGAAACCGGCGCAGGCGCGGCGGTTCGCCCGGCGGCCCCAGGTCGACCTCGGCGAGCGGCACGGTGATGCCCATACCGACGGCCTTGAGCAGTGCTTCCTTGCGGGCCCAGCAGCGGACGAAGCCCGCCGCGTCCGTGGTGCCGGCCGCCTCCCGCGGGCCCAGGGCGCCGACGCGCAGATCCGTGCCGAGCCTGCTCGGCTCCTCCTCGACGTCCACCCCGACCGGTCCGGCCCGGGTCGCCGCCACCACCACGAACGCGCCGGAGTGACTGGTCGACACGTACAGACCGGTCCCGGGAAGGACGGGCCTGCCGTGCGACCCGGGACACGACGGGCAGGAGCGGTCCACGGCCACCGCGCCCGGCGCCGACCCCAGCGCCCGCGCGGCGACCGCCCGCAGCAGGACGGCGCCCAGGGCGGAGCGGTCCCGGTCGGCCGGGTACCGGTAGCGCCGGAGCCGCTCGCTCTCCGCCGCCCCGAGCACGGTGAGGTGTTCCGGGCGGAGCCAGTCCGTCCTGGCCCACCAGACGTCGCAGGGCGGGGGGCGCACCGTACCCGCTACCGCCGCTGGTTCTGGGTCGTCAGAACCGGTACGCCCCCGACGATCCGGAAGTCGCGGGCGCAGTCCAGGCAGGTCAGGGTCTCGGCTCCGGCGTCGTGCCGCAGGCCGGCGTCCGGGTGGTCGGGGCAGCCGAGGACGTCGAGAAGGGCGGGGTCGAGCGGCATCTGGTTCTCCTTGTGGTGGATCGACCTGGTGGATCGACGGATCGGTGGGCCGGGCCGTACGGCCCCGCGGGTCAGGCCGGCAGGGCCGCGTCCGGTGAGCCGTACCGGGCGCGCAGTTCGCGCTTGAGCACCTTGCCGAGGAAGCTCCGGGGCAGGGCGCGCGTGAGGATGTAGCGGGCCGGGATCTCGGCCTTGTCCAGCCGGGCCTCGACAAACGCGCGGACGTCGGGGAGCCGGTCCTGTGAGGTCAGTACGACGACCGCGGCGACGGCCTGGCCCAGCTCGGCGTCGGGGACGCCGATCACGGCGACCTCCTCGACGTCCGGGTGCTCGTACAGCTGGGCCTCCACGGCGATGCTGGATATCAGCGCGCCACCGGACCGCACCGCGTCCGCCGCCCGGTCGAAGAAGGTCAGTTCGCCCTCCTCGTCGAGCCGTCCGAGGTCCGTCATCCTCGTCCAGTCGCCGACGTTGAAGCGCTGGTCGAGGTCGGTGTCGAGATAGCGGCGTTTCGGCGCGGCGGTACGCATCCATATCTCGCCGACCGCCCCGGCCGGCAGCGGCCGGTGCTCCTCGTCGGTGATCTGGAGCTCCGTCCCGTGCGCCGGGCGGCCCATCGAGAGCGGTTTCGCCGGGTCGAACAGGTGGAGCGTGACGGCCGGCGAGGCCTCCAGTGAGGTGTACGCCATGGCCAGGCACGCCCCCGGGAGCGCGGCCAGCAGGTCGCGGGCCACGGCCGGCGGGAACGCGGACGACGCGGTGGTGACGGTGTGCACGCTGCTCAGGTCGTGCCGCTCGTGCACGCGGGCCCGGACGAGCGCGAGGGCGGTGGCCGGTGTGATCATGATGGAGCCGCACGCGTAACCGGTGATCAGCTCCGCGATCCGCTCCGGGTCGTTCGGCGGGGCCACCAGCAGGATGCTGCGGGACAGCAGGGGCAGCGAGGCGGTGCCCTGGCTGGACGAGGTGCCCAGCGGCATCGCGGCCAGCAAATGGTCCGCGTTGCCGAGGGTGTCGATGGTGGGCTTGGCCCGTCCGAACAGCATGTTGGCATGGGTCACCGTGATGGCCTTGGCCTGCCCGGTGGTGCCCGACGTGTACAGGATGTCGGCGATGCCGTCGATCCGGGGCGGTGGCGCCGGCGGGTCGTGGCGCCCCGTGTCGAGCGTGTCCAGCGAGGCCGTCCAGCCGCTGGAGCCGGCCGGCGGGGTCAGCCCGGTGCCGTGCACGATGCCGTTCACCCCGCACTCCGCCAGCCGGTGCGCGATCTCGTCGGCCGGCATGGTGTCGTTGAGGTGCAGGGTGATCGCGCCGACGCGCTGCGCCGCGTGGTAGGCGACCGCGTAGTCGATCCAGTCCAGGCCGCCGAAGTACAGGGCGATCCGCCTGAGGCGCGGTTCCTTGAACCGCAGCAGGCCGTGCGCGGCGGCGTCGGCGCGCCGGTTCCACTCCCCGAAGGTGAGCGGGTCCCGGCCGTCGACGACGATCGCGATGCCGTCCGGGTCGGCGTCCGCGCGCTCGCGCAGCAGGTCGGTGAGGGTTCCGCCCGAGGTGCCGTCCGCGGAGCCCGCTCGGGGCAGGCCGGTCGTGGTGGATCCCATGTCAGCCCCCCGGCCGGTCAGTTCTTCGCCAGCACGGTCAACGGGACGCGCCACACCTGGTGGCGTTCGGTGTCCGGGTCCGGGAGCGCCCGCATGGCGGCGACGACCGGGACGACCAGCCGCTCCCAGTCCTCCTCGCCGACGTCCTTGAGGTAGGACCAGACCCGGCCCGCGATGCTGTCCGCGTACTGGTTCGGCGTCAGGTCGATCTCGTACGGGTTGACCGAGGCCTCCTCCAGCACCCGCAGCCCGACCTTGGCGGCGGCTGCCGCGAGCCGCTCCGGGGTGTCGGGGACCGTGGGCTTGAGCACGTTCAGCGGCGACTCCGTGTCGACCAGGTCGTCGGACTCGGCGACCGGGACGCCGTGCACGGTCACCAGCCGGCCGCCGGGGGCGAGCACCCGGGCGGTCTCCTCCAGCACGCGGTCCATGTCGTCCACCACGTGCAGCACGTGCACCATGACCACGTTGGGCAGCGAGCCGGAGGCGAACGGCAGGTGGTGGGCGTCGCCGACCGCGACCCGCCCGCTCAGGCGGCTCTCCGCCCGGGCGGCCATCTGCGGGGCGACCTCCACCCCGAGCACGGAATGGCCCAGCTCGGTCAGGCCGACGTCGACCAGGCCGGTGCCCAGGCCGATGTCGAGCACCGCACCGGGGAGCAGGTGGGGGGAGAGGTCCTCGGCTGCCTTGCGGCCGCGCTCCAGGCCGCCGTGGTACGCGTCGTAGTCGTCGGCGTCCTTGTCGAACCGGAGGGACTCGCTGGTGACAGAGGTCATGAAGGCGCACTCCAATCATCGGGCGGGGCCCGCGGGCTGCCGCGGCCGACGTCCCGAGCAAAGAGGACCAGGCGGTCCGCTTGACGGGGAGTCTAGTCGATCCGGTGCCCTCAGGTGTTGCCCAACATTGAGCAGAGGCCGGTTTCCGCGCCCGGATAGCGTGGCCGCACCGCGGAATCGAGCGTGCTGACCGGCCGCCGGTGGAATCCGCCGAACCACGCAGAAGGGAATTTCTCCTCATGGCATGGTCATTCGTCCCCCCGGCGGCCGAGCAGGTCGCCGAACCTCCCGAGCAACTCCTGCACACGGGTAATTCCGGACTGATCATCCACCGGGTCGGGCAACTCGCCTACGAATTCCGCACGGAGGGCCGGTCATTCGCACGGGACCTCCAATTCTTCACCAACAAGGCGCTGCACCCGAATGCCACCACCCTGGTCTACGAGGAGTTGTTCGGCACCCAGGACCGGCTGCACTGGCTCATTCACATGCGGGCCCCCAACGACTACGGCCAGCTCCTGGAAATGGTCGACCACAACACGGAGTTCCAGGAGGTCTCCACCTCCGACCGGCTCGCCGACCAGGGCGGCGGCAACTGGGAGCGGATGTTCCTCCAGGGGTCCTTCCACGAGCGGGTGATCGTCCCCCAGCACGGACTGACCCACGCCCACGAGGAGGCCGACCTCGGCGGCCTCTTCGCCGTGCCGGCCCGCTTCCAGAGCGACCAACTCCCCGAGCAGCAGCTCCACAGCGCCAACGCCGGCGTGATCGTCCACCGCACCGGACAGGTCAGGTTCGAGTTCCGCAAGGAGGGGCGGAACTTCGCCTTCGCCTGGCTCAGCCGGATCAACGAGGCACTGGCCGGCCACGCCACCGTCTTCCTGTACGAGGAGCAGTGGGGCACCCAGGACCGCATCCACTGGATGATCCACCTCCGGAGCCTCGACGACTACAGCCGCATCGTCGAACTGGAGCGCACCGACGCCGAGTTCCGCGAGATCCTGACCGGCCGCCGGATCCCGGAGGGCCGCGGGGGCGGCACCTGGGGCCGCATGTTCCTGGACGGCACCCTCCAGGAGACCGTCCTCGTGCCCCGTCACGCCGGAGCGGGCAACTAGATGGAGGTCGGCATCGAGGCGGTCAACGCCTACGTCGGCAGGGCCTCGCTGGACGTCCGTACCCTCTTCGAGGCACGCGGCCTCGACATGCGCCGCTTCGGCAACCTGATGATGCGCCAGAAGTCGGTCAACCTGCCCTGCGAGGACGCCGTCACCAACGCCGTCAACGCCGCGAAACCACTGGTCGACGCCTTGACGCAGGCCGAGCGTGACCGTATCGAACTGGTGATTGTCGGCACCGAGTCCGGCCTCGACTACGGCAAACCGCTGAGCACCTACGTGCACGACGCGCTCGGCCTCAGCCGCCGCTGCCGGTCGTTCGAGACCAAGCACGCCTGCTACGGCGGCACCGCCGCGCTCCGCTCGGCCGCCGCCCTCCTCGAAGTCGGCGCCGACCCGGATGCCAAGGCACTGGTCGTCGCCGCCGACGCGGCCAGCGCCGCCGCGCGCGACACCTACTGGGAGCCGTCCCAGGGGGCCGGCGCGGTGGCGATGATCGTCGGCGGCCGGCCGCGCGTCCTGGCCCTCGACCCGGGAGCCAGCGGCTTCCACAGCTACGAGGTGATGGACACCCTGCGCCCCCGGCCCGACCTGGAGGCAGGCGACTCGGACCTCTCCCTGCTCTCCTACCTGGCCTGCCTGGAGCAGAGCTACCGGCACTACGCGGAACGCGTCGTCGGGGCGGACATCGTCACCACCTTCGACCGGCTCGTGCTCCACACCCCGTTCGCCGGAATGGTGCGGTCCGCCCACCGCACCCTGCTGCGCAAGCTCAAGGGGTACGACACCGCCGCCGTCGAGGCCGACTTCGAGCGGCGCACCGCCGCCTCGCTCGACTACTGCTCCCGCGTCGGCAACGTCTACTCCGCGGCCCTCTACCTCGCCCTGTGCTCGCTGATCGACGGGGACGGACCGCAGGCGGGACCCCGCCGGGTCGGGATGTTCTCGTACGGCTCCGGCTGCGCCTCGGAGTTCTACAGCGGCGTGGTCCCCGAGGGCGCCGGCGCGCGGCTCGCCGCCCTCGGCATCGACGCCGCCATCGCCGACCGGTACCCGCTCTCGATGCCCGAGTACGAGACGCTCGCGGACGGCGGCGCGCTGCGGATGGCCGGCGTACGCGACCAGCGCTTCGACCCGGCCGGGTACGGGACCGTCTACGAGAAGGGGTTCGCCGGGCGCGGGCTCCTGGTGCTCGACGAGATCAGCGCGTTCCACCGGAGGTACCGGTGGAGCTGACCGGACCCGCACCGGGCCCGACGGCCTACCGGACGCTGCGCCTGGAGCACGACCGGGGCCGGCTGACCGTGACGCTCACCCGGCCCGGGGAGCGCAACAGCATCACCCGCGACCTGATCACAGAGCTGGGCGCCGCGCTGGACCTCGCCGAACGCACCGAGGACTGCCGGGTGGTCGTCCTGCGCGCCGAGGGAGACACCTTTTGCAGCGGCATGGACCTCTCCGGCGTCGCGGCGGCCGGCGCCGCGCGCGGCCCGGACGGCTCGGACGCCACGGACGCCACGGACGACCGGAGCGCGGACGTCCAGGACACCCGCAAGGGCGGCGAGGACTACTTCGCCCTGCTGGAGCGGCTCACCACCCTCGGCAGGATCGTGGTGGCCCAGGTCGACGGCCAGGTGGTCGGCGGCGGCGTGGGACTGGCCGCGGCCTGCGACTTCGTCCACGCCACCGAGCGCAGCCGGTTCAGCCTCCCCGAGGCGCTCTGGGGACTGCTGCCCTGCTCGGTCCTGCCCTTCCTGATCCGCCGGGTCGGCTTCCAGCGCGCCTACGCCATGGCCCTCGGCACCCTGCCGGTCGCCGCCCGGGAGGCCGCGGTCCACGGGCTCGTGGACGAACTGGCCGAGGACGGCGGGCCCGCGCTGCGCCGGCTCCTCTTCCGCGCCTCGAAGCTGGACCCCGCGACGGTGACCGACCTCAAGCGCTACACACGCCGGCTGTGGATCCTCGACGAACACACCGGTCGGACGGCCGTGGACGAGTTCGTCCGGCTGATGGCCTCGGACCGGGTCCGCGACCGGATCGCCGGCTTCGCCGCCGGGACGGGCCGGGAGGTCCCGCCCACGGCCCCGCGCTGACCCCGCGTTTCATCCGCTCACCGACGAGGAGGAGGGCACTCGTGCGCGCCTGGATATTCCCGGGGCAGGGCTCACACCGCAAGGGCATGGGCGCCGGTCTGATCGGCCGTCACCGCGCCCTGGTGGACGCGGCCGAGGCCGTTCTCGGCTTCCCGCTCGCGCCGCTCCTGCTCGACGATCCCGACCGGCGGCTGGGCGACACGCGCTACGCCCAACCGGCGCTCTTCGTGGTGGAAGCGCTGACGGTGCTGGCCGCCCGGGCGGACGGCGAGCCGGAACCCGGCGTGCTGGCCGGCCACAGTCTCGGCGAGTACGCGGCGCTGTTCGCGGCCGGCTGCTTCGACTTCGAGACCGGGGTCCGGCTGGTCAAGCGCCGCGGCGAGCTGATGTCGGGCGGCGGTGACGGCGGCTTCGGGATGCTCGCCGTTCTCGGACTGTCCGCCGAGGAACTGACCGGGACGCTCGGCCGGTACGGAGCCGACACCGTGGACATCGCCAACCACAACGCGCGGACGCAGGTGGTCCTTTCAGGCCCCGCGGAGCAACTGCGGACGGTGGCGGCCCGGCTGCGCGAGGACGGCACGGCCAGGACGGTGCCGCTGGCCGTCCGTACGGCCTTCCACTCCCGGTACATGAGGGCGGCGGCCACGGAGTTCGCCGGATTCCTCGCCGGGTTCACGCTGCGCCCGCCCGCCCTGCCGGTGATCGCCAACGTGACCGCCGCGCCCTACGGGGACGACGTGGCCGGGCTGCTGGCCCGGCAGATCGCCGAACCCGTGCAGTGGGCGCGGAGCATGACCCGCCTGGTCGGCCTCGGCGTGCGGGACGTGGACGAGCGGGGACCCGGCACCGTACTGACCGGGCTCTGGCAGGCCGCCCTGAAGGACGCGCCGGCGCCCGCGCCCCGGCAGGCGGCGGTACGGCCGCCCGCCTCCGCCGAACCCGCCGCGGACCGGGACTCCGTACCGCCGAACGGTGCGATCGCACCGCCGGATCCCAGGCCGCCGGTCTCCACGCCGCTGGTCCCCGCGCCCCCGCCGCAGGCCCCCGCCGTCTTCCGCGCGGAGCGCCTCGGCAGCGCCGAGTTCCGCCGCGATCACCGGGTCCGGGCTACCTACCTGGCGGGATCGATGTACAAGGGCATCTCCTCCGCCGAGCTGGTCCTGCGGATGGGCCGGGCCGGCCTGCTGGGCTTCCTCGGCACCGGCGGACTCGGCCTCGACCGGATCGCGCGGGACCTGGACCGGATCGCCCGGGAGTCGGGACCCGACCGCCCGTACGGCGCCAATCTGCTGCACACGCCCGCCGATCCGGTACGGGAGGACGCGGTGGCCTCGCTCTGCGTTCGCTCCGGCGTGCGGAGCGTGGAGGCAGCGGGCTTCACCCGGATCACCCCGGCCCTGGTCCGGGTGCGCTTCTCCGGAGCCCGCCAGGACGCGGACGGCCGGCCCGTGCCCGGCCGGCACGTGATCGCCAAGGTGTCCCGGCCCGAGGTCGCGCGGGCCTTCCTGGCCCCCGCGCCCACCGCCGTGGTCGACCGGCTTCTGGCGGAGGGCGGGCTCACCCCGGAGGAGGCCGGGATCGCCCGCCGGCTGCCGGTCAGCGGCGACCTGTGTGTCGAGTCCGACTCGGGGGGCCATACCGACGGCGGGGTGGCGCTCGCCCTGCTGCCGACCATTGCCCGGCTGCGGGACCGGGCCTGCGCCGAGCACGGCTACCGGCAGCGGGTCCGCGTCGGTGCGGCCGGCGGGCTCGGCACCCCCGAGGCCGTGGCGGCGGTGTTCCTGCTGGGGGCCGACTTCGTCCTGACCGGGTCGGTCAACCAGTGCTCGCCCGAGGCGGGCACCGCCGAGGCGGTCAAGGAGCTGCTGGCCGGGCTGGACGTCCAGGACACCACGTACGCGCCCGCCGGGGACATGTTCGAACTGGGCGCGCGGGTCCAAGTGGTCCGCAAGGGAACGCTGTTCCCCGCCCGGGCTAACAAGCTCTACCAGCTCTACCGGCAGCACGGCGCCTTGGAGGAGCTGGACGACAGGACCAGACGGTCGCTGGAGGAACAGTGCTTCGGGCGCCCCGTCGAGGACGTCTGGCGAGAGACCGAGGCGCATCTCGCCCGTACTGCACCCGAGGAGCTGGCGCGGGCCGGCCGCAGCGCCCGGCACCGGATGGCCCTCGTCTTCCGCTGGTACTTCGTCCACTCGACCAGGCTGGCCATGCACGGAACTCCGGAGCAGCAGGTCAACTACCAGATCCACTGCGGCCCGGCGATGGGCGCGTTCAACCGGTACGTCGCCGGCAGCGAGCTGGCCGACTGGCGCCGCCGCCATGTCGACGTCATCGCCGACCGTTTGATGACGGGAGCCGCGTCCCTTCTGACGGACCGGACAAACGCGATGCTGCGTGCGCAATCCTGAGCAGGAAGTGTCACCCCGGCTCAATAGTCTCTGACAGGGGATTTCCGGAACGTTCCCGGCGGCATTTCGCCGGGTATTCGATCAGGAGGGTTTCATGACCGCAGCGGAAACCGGGGATTCGACCGGAGGGACCGGAGCGGCCGTTCCGCCGGCCGGTCACCAGACCGTCCTGGCGCCCGAACACATCCTGCACTCCGGAAACTCCGGAATGATCGTCGAACGCACCGCCCAGGTCCGCGGTGAATTCCACTCGGAATCCCGGGAGTTCGCCCGCGAACTCGCCGAATACATCAACACGCGCCAGCAGGGCGTGGCGAGCGTCTTCGTCTACGAGGAGACGTTCGGCACCAAGGACCTGGTGCACTGGCTGATCCACCTCAACTCGATGGACGACTACGAGACGCTCGTACGGATGGGCAGCCAGGACGAGGGCTACCGCGGCCTCTTCGGCAAGGCCCGCATCGACGAGAGCAAGGGCGGCGGCGGCTGGGCCCGGATGTTCGTCGACGGCACCCTGCGGGAGTCGGTGCTGCTGCCGCAGTTCTGGGGCATGTACGGCACCGCCGTCGACGGCACGCTGGAGCGGCAGAGCACGGTGTTCCAGGAGGCCGGGACCACCGTGGCGCTCCCACCCGCCCGGCACCAGACCTCCCAGCCCGACGACCTGCTGCTGCACTCCGCGAACGCCGGCATCGTCATCCACCGCACCGCCCAGATCATGTACGACTTCCGCTCCGAGGCCCGCCAGTTCGCCCGTGAGGCCGCCGAGGCGATCAACGACAACCTGGCGGGCGAGGCCACCGTGCTCCTCTACGAGGACGCCTTCGGCCCGATGGACCGCATCCACTGGCTGATCCACCTGCGCTCGCTGGGCACGTACCAGCGGCTGCTCCAGCTGCACGTCCAGAACGAGAGCGTCCGGGACATCTTCTTCCGGGAGCGGGCGCCCGAGAAGGGCGCGGGCGGCACCTGGGCCCGGATGTTCGCCCAGGGGTCCTTCGAGGACGTCGCCCTGACGCCCCATCACTGGGGGCTGTACGCCACCCGGCTCCCGTCCGCGCGTTGACCCCACTCACCCCTGGACCAGGAGGTGTCGGCCATGAGCGGCCGAAGTCTGCACGAGATCTTTCGAGACAGGGCCGTCGAGGCGCCCGAACGCGTCGCCGTCACGGCGTCCGGCGAGCAGGTGACGTACGGCGAACTCGACGCCCGCGCCGAGGCTCTGGCCGTCCGGCTGGTCGCCGGGGGAGTGCGCCCCGGCGTTCTGGTCGGGCTCGGCGCCCCTCGCGGGATCGAGCTCGTGGTGGGTCTGCTCGGCATCCTCAAGGCCGGCGGCGCCTACGTCCCGCTCGACCCCGACTACCCGGCGGCCCGGCTGCTCCACCTGCTGGAGGACACCGAGGTACGGACCGTCGTGGCCACCGCCGAGGCGGCCAAGACCCTGCCCACCGCACCGGACGTGGAGATCCTGCCGATCAGCGCCGAGGCCGGGGCCGACACCACAGGCGCCGCCCAGGGTGACCGCGAGGCGGCGACCGGGAGCGACCTCGCGTACGTGATCCACACCTCGGGGTCGACCGGGCTGCCCAAGGGCGTCCTGGTCGAACACCGCCAGGTGGTACGGCTGTTCAGCGCCACCCGGGACTGGTTCGGCTTCGGCCCCGAGGACGTCTGGACGCTGTTCCACTCCGCGAGCTTCGACTTCTCCGTCTGGGAGATCTGGGGCGCCCTGCTGCACGGCGGCCGGCTGGTCGTGGTCGACAAGGACCTCACCCGCAGGCCCGCCGACCTGCACGCCCTGCTGCGCGCCGAGCGGGTCACCGTACTGAACCAGACGCCGTCCGCCTTCCGCCAGCTCGACACCGCCGACGCGGACCACCAGGGAACCGGCGAACTCGCCCTGCGGCTCGTCGTGTTCGGCGGGGAGCGGCTGGACGTCCGGGACCTGGCGGGCTGGCTGGAGCGGCACGGGGACGCGTGTCCCCGGCTGGTGAACATGTACGGCATCACCGAGACGTGCGTGCACGCCAGTTACCGGCCGATCACCACGGCGGACCTGGACACACCCGAGCACAGCCCGATCGGGATCCCGCTGCCCGACCTGGAGTTCGTCCTGGCCGGCCCGGACGGCGCCGCCGTGCCGGACGGCACGCCCGGCGAACTCCTCGTCTCGGGGGCCGGGGTGACCCGCGGCTACCTGGACCGCCCGGAGCTGACCGCCGAGCGCTTCACCACCGGGTCCTTCGGCGGCGGCCCCGTCACCCGCCACTACCGCTCGGGCGACCTCGCCGTCCGCACACCCGACGGGGAGCTGCGCTACCTGGGCCGTCTCGACGACCAGCTGAAGGTACGGGGCTTCCGGATCGAGCCGCGCGAGATCGAGCACTGCCTGCTCGGCCACCCCCAGGTCCGTTCGGCGGTGGTGGTCACGCACGACTACGACGGCGACCGGCGCCTGGCGGCCTTCGTGGTGGCGGAGAGCGGCGCCGACCCGGACGCGCTGCCCGCCGCCCTGGCCGCGCACACCGCCGCCGCTCTCCCCGCCCACCTGCGGCCCTCGGCCCACCGGGTGATCGACGCGATCCCGCTCACCCCGCAGGGCAAGACCGACCGGGAGGCCCTGCACCGGCTCCTCGACGAGGCGCCCGCGCCCGTACACCCGTCATCTTCCCTACCCCCGTCACCTTCCGAGCCCAGCGCCGTCGCCGCCGTCACCGAGATCGTCCACGAGGTGCTGCGCAGCCCCCAGCCGCCCCCCGAGGGCGTCGACCTCTTCGACATCGGCGCCACCTCGCTCGCGTTCGTCCGGATCGTCACGCAGGTCAACCAGCGGTTCGGACTGCGCCTGACCGGTGCCGAACTGGGCGGCGAGGCGACCGTCGCCCGGCTGGCCCTCTGCGTGGAGGAGCGGACCGGCCGGCACGCCGGGCAGGACAGCGGTGCCCACGACCACCACGTGAAGGAGCAGGCATGACCCTCGCCGGAAAGGGCCGCGCGTTCGCGCTGTCCGAGCAGGAACTGGAGAGCTTCCGTACCAACGGCTTCTTCGGACCGTTCAAGGTCAACGAGCCCGAGGAGATGACCGCCGCGTGGCGGCGCGAGCGGCTGGCCCTGATGGACCGGTCGATGGCGGTCTACGGCGACGAGGCGGCCTCCTCGGGCAACACCAACATCTCCAACTACGACCGTCACCTGGACTCGGACTTCCTGGCCGGCCACATCGGCCGGGCGCCGATCGTGGACCGCGTGGTCAGCGCCCTGGGCCCCGATGTCCTGTGCTGGCGCACCGAGTTCTTCCCCAAGTACCCCGGCGACGAGGGCACCGACTGGCACCAGGCGGACACCTTCGCCAACGCCTCGGGCGAGCCGCAGATCCTCTGGCCCGACGAGTTCAAGGAGTTCGGCGGGACGATCACGGTCTGGACCGCCTTCACCGAGGCCACCGTCGACAACGGCTGCCTCCAGTTCATCCCCGGCTCCCACCAGCAGATGAACTACGACGAGACCAAGAAGATGCACTACGACCCGGACCGGATCAACACGGAGCGCAAGGGCGCCACCCGCCGCGGCTTCTTCGGCTACGACTACCGCGAGTTGCAGAAGGACGAGGACTTTGTCCCCGACGAGTCCAAGGCCGTCTCGATGGTGATGAAGCCCGGCGAGGCCATCATGTTCTGGTCCACCCTGATGCACGCCTCACACCCCAACGAGGGCCCCGGGCAGCAGATGCGGATGGGCTTCGCCTCCCGGTACGTGCCCACCTCGGTCCGGGTCTACCCGGACACCGAGTCGATCGAGGAGTACGGCGGCGCGGTCTCGCTGGAGCGCTTCGGCTCGGTGCTGGTGGCGGGCCAGGACACGTACGGACACAACAAGCTGGTGGACCGCACCACGCGGGGCCATGTCTTCCGGGACAGCTGACGCCGCCACCGGGGTGGGCCGCGGGCCCACCCCGGGGCAGGGGCTCGCCCGGCTCGTGGAGGCGGTCCTGTCGCTGGGCCCGCTGCTGGACGTGCTGCCGCCGGTGACGGTCCCCGCCGGGTCCCGGGCCCGGGTCCTCGGCCCCCTGCTGGAGGCGGTCACCCGGCGGCTCGGCTCTCCCGCCGTCGCGGTGGGCGCCGGGCCGGGGC
>NZ_WWJY01001176.1 GCF_009865405.1 Streptomyces sp. SID3212
GGCCGCCACGGTGGCACGGCCGGCGTCGACGCCTTCACCGGGACCGTCACCGGCGCCATCACCGGGGCCGCCGCCGAGATCGCCGCCGAGGTCGTCCCCTGAGTCGTCTCCGACCTCGGCGCCCTGGTCGTCGTACATCTCGACATGTTCCCAGGCCAGTTGGCGTGCCAGGAGGCCGATCCAGCCGGTCGGGACGGGCCGGGGCAGGACCACCGCGGCCGGGTGCGGGCCGATCAGGGCGGCCAGGCACGCGTAGTGTCCGGCCGCCCGCAGCCCGGCCGGGCCCAGCGACCCGAACTGGGCCTGGAACTCGGCGATGTTGCCCAGGTGTACGGCCCGCCGTCCCCCGGTCCACGCCCGCAGCCACCCCGCACGCGCGGACAGCTCCACCCGGAGCCGGGGCAGTGCGCCGCCGCCGGGGACGGGCCGGGCGCCGAGGGCGCGGTAGAAGCCGACCGCGTGCGGGTCGGAGTCGATGGTCAGCCGGGTGAAGCCGGCCGCGCGGGCGGTGTCGAGGAGGTGTGCGTACAGCGTCCTGCCGATGCCACGGCCGATCAGGCCCGGCTCCACGAAGAGCAGGCCGATTGTGCCGTCCGGGGCCTCGCCTTCCAGCGAGGCGACTCCGAGGAGCACGCCGGACCGTACGTCCTCCGCGACCACCACCCGCCGGGCCGTCAATTCCTCTGCGCCGAGCGTGAGTTCGTCCCAGCAGGCAGCCAGGAACGCCGCGTCGTACCCCCAGTGCGCCTTCGAGCGCAGCATGAGCGCGCTCAGGGTCCGTGCCTCGCCGGGGCGGGCGTTCCGTATCCGCACGCCCCGACTGTAGACCGGACGTCAGCCGCCCACCTGGAAGGACTCCGCCGCCTTCGCGACCTCGGCGGGGCGCACCACGCGCAGGCCACCGGGGACCTTGTCGTCCGGCTTCATGATCACGGACTCGCGGGTGGACGGCGCCGCCGGGTCGGAGAAGTTGTGCGTGATACCGAAGCCGCTCTGGTACGCGGTCACGGTGAGCAGCGCCTTGCCGACCCCTTCTCGCGTCAGGTCCTTCGCCGCGCAGGCCTTCTTGAGGACATCGCCGTAGACCTGCCCGGCCGTGTATCCGGCGACCACACCGTTGTCGAGCACGTCCTCGGGGTAGGCCGCCGCGTACTCCTTGGCGAGCCTGGCCGGTGCCGGTTCCGTGGAGCCGATGGGGAGGGTGGAGGAGGCGACGTAGTAGTCCTTCATCAAGGCGGGTCCGGCCGGGGTGGCGAGGAGTTGGGGCGCGAAGGCGGAGTTGTTCCCGATGACGGGCACCTGGAAGCCGGTGGCCGCGGCGACCCCGACGAGCGAGGCGGCCTGCCGGGGGCCCGCGCTGACGATCACGGCCTTGACGCCGGCCCGCTTGAGCGCCGCGACCTGCGCGGACATGTCGTTGTCCGTCGGCTTGATCTTCTGCTCGACGACCGTCAACCCTGCTTGCTGGGCGGCGTACTTGGACCCCACGAGCGCGTTCTCGCCGTAGTCGCCCTCGAAGTAGACATGGCCGATCTTGTCGCCCTTCGCGACGCGCTTCTCGGCGAGGAGGTAGTCGACGGCGTTGATGGTCTCGACGTCGTACGTGGCGCCGATCACGCGGACGTACGGGCTGCCGAGGAGCGACGCCGACCATGCCTGCGGCAGTACGAGTCCCTTGTCCTGGCCGTCGATGCGCGGTTCGACGGCGGCGACGAACGGGGAGCCGATGAACTGGGCGAAGCCGAGGACCCCGGGGGCGAGTTCGGTGTACGCGGCGACGGCCTTCTGCGGGTCGTAGCCGTGGTCGCGCACGGTCAGCTCGATCGTACGGCCGCAGATCCCGCCCGCCGCGTTGGTCTGTTTCGCCCACAACTGCTGGGCCTGGGTGACGCTTTTGCCGAGGGAGGCGTACACCCCGGTCATGTCGGTGAGCACGCCGAGTTTGATGGTCTTCGCGGTGACGCCGACCCCGGTCCGTACTCCCCCGGCGTCCTCGCTCTTCGTGTCCTTCTCGGTGGCCTTGCCGCTGCATCCGGTGAGGGCGAGGGCCAGGGCGGCCAGGAGTGCGGCGCCGCCCTTCAGGGTGTGACGGGCTGATGGGGTCATGTCTTCTCCCGTGAGGACCGTGGGGACAGAGTCGGGCGGGTGAGACCGCCGGGCAGGAACAGGACCACCGCGACGATCGCGGCGCCGTACAGGTAGCGGGAGGCCTCGCCGGGGGCGAGACCTCCGGTGCCGGGGTCGGAGACCAGCGGCAGGCTGTCGCTGTAGTGGGTGAGGAGTTGGGGCAGCAGGGAGACGAACGCGGCGCCGACGACGGCGCCCGCGACGGTCCCGAGCCCGCCGATGACGATCATCGCCAGGTATTCGAGGGCGAGGACCATGCCGAAGTAGTCGGGCACGGTGCGCTGGAAGAGCAGGGCGAGCAGGACGCCGGCGAGGCCCGCGTACATGGACGACAGGACGAAGACGGCGGCGCGGTAGCGGGCCACCGGGACGCCCATCACCCCGGCGGCGACGCGGTGGTCGCGGATGGCGTTCATGGCCCGGCCCGGCCGTCCGCGCAGCACGCCGCGGGCGAAGAGGCCGCCCGCGAGGAGGGCGGCGAGGCCCACGTACCAGAGTTTCTCCGAGGAGTGGAAGGGGACGGCCGCCACGACGGTCTCGGTGTCGTCGAAGGTGACGCCGAAAAGCGAGAGCGGCGGGACGGCGCGGCCGTTGAACCCCCCGGTCAGATCACCGGCGTTGAAGAGGAGGTGCTGGCCGATGAAGATCAGGGCGAGGGTGGCGATGCCCAGGTAGGCGCCGCGCAGGCGGCCCGCGATGGGGCTGAACAGGCCCCCTGCCACGCCCGCGAGGAGGACCGCGAGGACGGCGGCCAGCCAGGTGGGCAGACCGAGGCCGACGAGGCGGTGGCCGTTCTCGGCGCGGCCGTCGCCGGCGAAGAGGCAGTAGCCGTACGCGCCGACGGCGAGGAAGAAGGCGTGCCCCATGGAGAGTTGGCCGGTGGCGCCGGTGAGGAGGTTGAGGCCGACGGCGCCGATCGCGGCGGCCATCGCGAAGAGGCCGGCCTGGAGCCAGAAGCGGTCGGCGTAGAAGGGGAGGGCGAGGAGGACGACGGTGGTGGCTGCCCACAGGTAGGGGCGTGGGCCGGCGGGGAGGTGGGCGAGCGTGGGCCGCCCGGCGCGACCGGGTCGGCCAGGTCGCCCATCGGTGGGCGACTTTGACGTGGTGTCAGGGGATCGGACGTCAGACACGGGCCGGCTCCTTCGTGCCGAAGAGACCGGCGGGCCGGACGAGGAGGACGGCGACCATCACCAGATAGGGGGCGAGGTCGCCGATCCCGCGTCCCAGGAAGGCCAGATCGCTCTGGTAGCCGGTGGTGAGCGATTCGGTGACCCCCACGACGAGTCCGCCCGCCAGGGCGCCCGTGGTCGAGTCGAGGCCGCCGAGAATGGCGGCGGGGAAGGCCTTGAGGGCGGCCAGGGAGGTGGCACGTTCGAGGCCGGGGGTCGGGAAGACGGTGAGGAAGAGCGCGGCGACGGCGGCGAGGGCCCCGGCGACCGCCCACGCGGAGAGCGACACCCTGCCGAGCCGTACGCCCATCAGCGCGGCGGTGGTGGGGTTCTCGGCCGCCGCGCGCATGGCCACACCCCAGGTGGTGTACCGGAAGGCGAGCAGGAACGCCGTGATGAGCAGGGCGGCGGCGACAAACGCGGCCACCCGCGTCTGGGCGAGGGTGACCCCGCCGAAGGTGAGGACGCGGTCCCCCCAGGGGTCGCCGAGCGCGAGCACGTCCGTACCGAGGCGGCGGGTGAGTTCGGTCGTCAGCAGGATGTCGACGCCGATGGTGACGATGGCGAGGACGCTGTGGTCGGAGCCCCGGTAGCGGCGCATCACCAGGAACTCGACGGCGGAGCCGACCACCGCCGCGCCCGCCACGCCGACGGCGAGCGCGGGCCAGAAGCCGAGGTCGTCGTGGAGGACGGCGGTGAGGTAGCCGCCCGCCAGGAGGAGGGAGGCGTGGGCGAAGTTGACGACCTCGGTGGCCTTGAAGATGACCACGAAGCCGAGGGCGATCAGCGCGTAGACGGAGCCCATGGACAGGCCGCCGAGGAGGAGTTCGATGAAGGTGGTCACGGCGTCGGCTCCTGCTCGGCGGGGTCGGGCGCGGCGTCGGCGCCCAGGTAGGCGCGTACGACGGCGGGATCGTTCTGCACGCGCGCGGGCGGGCCGCTCGCGATCCGGCGGCCGAAGTCGAGGACGGTCACCGTGTCGGCGAGCCGCATCACCACCCCCATGTCGTGTTCGACCAGCACGATCGAGATGCCGAGGCTGTCGCGCACCCCGGCGACGACGGCGGCCGTGCGCCGCCGTTCGTCGGCGGTCATCCCGGCGACGGGCTCGTCCAGGAGGAGCACGCGGGGCTCCATGCAGAGCGCGCGGCCCAGTTCGACCAGTTTCTGTTTGCCGTACGGGAGGGTCCCGGCCGGGCGGTCGAGGTCGTCGGCGAGTCCCACGAACGCGGCGATCTCGGCGACCCTGGCCCGGTGGCGCCGGGCCTCCCGGGCGGCGGAGGGCAGCCCCAGCCCGGTGGCGAGGAACCCGGCGCGGGTGAGCCGGTGGCGGCCGAGCAGCATGCTGTCGGCGACGGTGGCGTGCGGGGGCAGGGCGAGGTTCTGGAACGTACGGGCGATGCCCAGTGCGGCGATCCGGTGCGGGGCGAGCCCGGTCAGCTCGGTGTCACCGAGGCATACGCTGCCCGCCGTGGCCCGGTAGACACCGGAAAGGACGTTGAAGCAGGTGGACTTGCCCGCGCCGTTGGGCCCGATGACGGCGTGCACACTGCCGGGCTCGACGGTGAAGGAAACGGCGTCGAGCGCGGTGAGCCCGGCGAAACGGACGGTGAGGTCGGTGAGGGTCAGCCCGGGCGGCGCTTCGGTGGGCGTCGGGGGCGTGTTCACGCGGTCCACCGCCTCAGGGTCGGGGCGGAGGCGCCCGCGACGGCCGCGTCGGCCGCCGCCGATTCGTCGGACACGCCGAGGTAGCGGCGCCTCACCTCGTCCGACGCCGCCAAGGCCGCCGCGTCGCCTTCGAGGGTGACCTCGCCGACCTCCAGGACGTAGGCCGTCGAGGCGAGGCGCAGGGCGATCGCGGCGTTCTGTTCCACCAGGAGGACCGACGTGCCGGTGGTGTTGATCTCCTGGATCGTCTCCGCGATCCGCGCGGCCATCAGCGGGGCCAGTCCCAGCGACGGCTCGTCCAGGAGCAGCAGCTTCGGGCGGGCCATCAACGCGCGTCCCAGCGCCAGCATTTGCTGCTCGCCGCCGGAGAGGAGTCCGGCCCGCTGTTGGGCGCGGTCCGCGAGTACGGGGAACAGCTCCCGTACGCGCGCCAGGCTCCGTGCGGCCTCCTTGCGACCGCCCCGCGCGCCCAGCGCGCCCGCCCGCAGGTTGTCCGCGACCGTCATCCGGGCGAACACCTGCCGCCCCTCCGGCACGTGGACCACCCCCGCGGCCACCACCCGGGCCGGCGCGAGCCCGTCCAGGGGGCGGCCGTCGAACCGGACCGTGCCCGCGCCCGCCCTCCCCCGGTGGAACCGGAGGGTGCGTGAAACGGCGCGCAGCAGCGTGGACTTGCCCGCGCCGTTCCCACCGAGCACGGCGACGATCCGGCCGGGCGGCACGTCGAGGGAGACCTCGCGCAGGGCCCGCACCGGACCGTAACCGACGGACAGCGCACGCACTTCGAGCGCGGTCATCCCAGGGCCTCCGTTCCTCCGGGCCGCCCCGCGGGGCGGCCGTCCGTTCCGGAGCCACACCACAACACCGGGCGGTGGCAGCGTCCACGACGCCGGGCACAATCGCTGCCGATGACCAGCGGCGCACCGCCCGCGTTGTGCACGCGCACAACACCGCACGGCGGTCCTGGAGCTCTTCCGGCCGGGGGGCTGTCCCGCCGGGGCCGTCGATGGCATCCTCACCAGCCATGGGTGGCCACCGAGCGCGTACCGATCGCGAGTGGTCCGTTCTGGCGAGCGCCTCGCGCGCGCTGCTGGACCGGGTACCACGCCTCACCGACCAGCTGATCGAGGAACTGCGCGCGCATTCCGTCCAGTTCGACCTCGCCGTGCCGCGCGACGAGCACTGGCAGCAGATCGACCGGGCCATGCGGTACGGAATCGAGGCGATCACCGCGCCGCGCGACGCGCCCCGGCCCGACCTGGAGTACGCCAGAGCCCTGGGGCGGCGCCGGGCGGAACAGGGGTTGGCGCTCGACCTCCTCCTGCACGCCTACCGGCACGCGGGCTATCTCGTCTGGGACGAACTGCTGCGGATCGTCGGCGAACAGGACCCGGCGGACCTGCCGTTACTGGTGCACACGGCGTCCCACATGTGGTCGGGCGTGGATGTCCAGGCGACCGCCGTCGCCGAGGCGTACCGGACGACGGAGAGAGAGATGCACCGACGCAGCGACGAACGCGTGCAGGCGTTGCTGGACGCGCTGCTGGAGGGCCGGGCCTCACCGGGTCTCGCGGCCCGCGCGGCGGCGGGTCTCGATCTGCCCGAGCAGGGGCGGTACGCGGTGGTGGTGGTCCGGGTCGAACGGCAGGGCGGGCGCGAGCCGTTCGAGCGGATCACCGCCGCCGACGGCATGCGGTTCTTCTGGCGGATGCGGGCCGACTGCGAGATCGCGGTGGTTGCCCTGGAACCGGAGGCGGGGCTCGCCGAGCTGGCCGAGGAGCTGGGCCGGCCCTGTCCTGGGCCCGGCGGGATCAGCCCGGTGGTGGAGAGCCTCACCGAACTGGGCCTCGCGCGGAGGCTCGCCGAGACGGCGTTACGGACAGTCGCCCCCGGCTCGCAGCTGATGGTCCGTCTGGACGCCTGCCTGCCGACGGCGTTGGTGGTCAGCCAGCCGGAACTGGCCGCCCGGCTGATCGCGGACGTCTTCGGCCCGCTGCTCGAACTGGACCCGTCCGACCGGGCCGTACTGCTGGAGACGCTGGACGCCTGGCTGGAGTACGGCGGTTCGGCGGGGCGGGCGGCCACCCGGCTGTACTGCCACCGGAACACGGTGTTCAACCGGTTGCGGCGGCTGGAGCACCTCACGTCCCGCTCGCTGTCCCGGCCCCGGGACCTGATCGAGATGACCCTGGCCCTCGACGCGTTCCGGCTGACGCCGGGGTGACAGGGATCCTGCCCGAACACAGGATCTGGCCGGGACACAGGACTCAGCGGCGGCCCATGTAGAGCTGGAACGCCTTGTGCAGCAGCTTGTTGAGGGGGAAGTCCCACTCGCCCAGATACTCGGCGGCCTCGCCGCCCGTACCCGCCTTGAAGCGCAGCAGTCCCAGCAGATGGTTGCTCTCGTCGAGGGTGTCGGTGATGCCGCGCAGGTCGTAGACGCGCGCCCCGTCCGCGTGTGCGTCGCTCAACATCCGCCACTGGACGGCGTTGTTGGGCTGCACCTCCCGGCGGCGGGAGGTCGAGGCACCGTACGAGTACCAGACGTGGTCGCCGACGGTGAGCATCGTGGCGGCGGAGAGGATCTCGCCGTCGTGGTGGGCGAGGTAGAGCCGCATGCGGTCGGGGTCCTCGGCCGTGAGCGCGGTCCACATGCGTTCGAAATACGGCAGCGGCCGGGGCAGGAACCGGTCGCGTTCGGCGGTCTCCCGGTACAGCGTGTAGAAGGCCGGCAGGTCGTCGTACCCGCCGCGGACGACCTTGACCCCGGCCTTCTCGGCCTTCTTGATGTTACGGCGCCACTGCTGGTTGAAGCCCTGCTGGATGTCGTCCAGCGACCGTCCTTCGAGCGGGACCTGGAAGACGTACCGGGGCTGCCCGGCGGCGAATCCGTCCCCGGCCGGGTCCTCGCCCTGGCGCCAGCCCAGCTCGCGCAGCCGGTCGGCGACGCGCAGGGCGCGGGGGTCGGTGGTGGTGGCC
>NZ_WWJY01001177.1 GCF_009865405.1 Streptomyces sp. SID3212
TCGGAACAGCCTAGCGAGACCCCGCAGCCCTCCGCGTCCCCGGACGCGCCGAACGGCACCGGCTCCGCGCCCGCGGCGTCCGCCCCGGAGTCGGCGAAGCCCTCCGCGCCGCCGAAGGCCGTACCGTCGGAACGGCCTTCGGCCACCGCCTCCCCCACGGGCCGCCCGGCCGACGCGTCCCCCGAGACCTCCACGCCTCCCCCCGCCCTCACGGGCGGCGCGCTGCGTCTCGGCGACTCCGGTCCCGAGGTCGTCGAGCTCCAGCAGCGGCTGGCCGGGATACGGCTCTACCAGGGCACCCCGGACGGGCAGTTCGACCAGCGGGTGCAGGTGGCGGTCGCGGCGTACCAGATCTACCGGAAGATCGGCGGCGACCCGCGCGGCGTCTACGGCCCGGACACACGCCGGTCCCTGGAAGCCGAGGCAGGGGGACAGGGCCAGGGAAACGGGCCCGGGCGCGACCACCAGGGCCCCGGAAGGCGCCACTGACCGACTTTGTACAATGGCTGAACAAAGCGGCTCCGCCCGTACTCCCTGACCGGCGGTCGGAGCCGCTTGCCTCTTCTCCCGCCCCTGGAGCACCCCGATGCCGGCCACCACCCCGCCCGCCGTGACCGTCCTCACGACCCGTGGCCTCCTCCTGGACATGGACGGCACCCTCGTCAACTCCGACGCCGTGGTGGAGCGCTGGTGGCGCCGCTGGGCGGTCGAGCACGGCCTGGACCCGGACGAGGCGCTCAAGGTCGTCCACGGACGCCAGGGGCACGCCACCATGGCCGTCCTGCTCCCGGACCGGCCGGTGGAGCAGAACCTCGCCGACAACCGCGTGATGCTCGCCCAGGAGACCGCCGACACGGACGGCGTGGTCCCCGTCCCCGGCGCCCCCGCCTTCCTGGCGTCCCTCGCCGGCCTGCCCCACGCGCTGGTCACCTCGGCGGACGAGACCCTGGCCACGACCCGTATGAAGGCCGCCGCCCTCCCGCCCCCCGCCCTCCGCGTCACCGCGGAGTCGGTCACCTCCAGCAAGCCCCACCCGGAAGGCTTCCTCAAGGGCGCGGCGGCCCTCGGCCTGGCCCCGGCGGACTGCGTGGCGTTCGAGGACTCGGAAGCGGGCATCACGGCGGCCCTCGCGGCGGGCATGCGCGTGGTGGGCATCGGCCCCCGCGCCCTGCCCCACTCCCCCACGGCCCACGTGGAGGACCTCACCCACGTCCGCGCGGAAGCCCTCCCGGACGGCGGGATCCGCCTGCACCTCACGGCCTGACGACGGCCTGACGACGACATGACGACGACCTGATCACCGTCTGACGACCGCCCGGCCGCCACCCGACGACCGCCCAGCCGTCGCCCGACGGCCCGGAGCGCCCCGCCGAACTCCCGGCCCCCCAGCCGACGGTGACCACCACCGCACCGCCACCACCTCCGCCACCACCTCCACCGCCGCCCCCAACTGGGCACCCCGCGCCCCCCGCACGCCCCCCACCACACGCAACAACCCCCACACCACCCCGAATCAACGCGCGTCCACCTCTTGATATGACGTGCACATGTCGTCACGCTGTTACCTGACGCCCACCCCCACGAAACCCGCCACCGCGACGATGGCGGGCGGTCGTCGTACAGCTCTCTCCACACCCCCACCACAAGGGAGTTCGCATGTCTGGTGTCTACGCGCGTGGAATTCGCCGCGCCGCCGTCCTCGCCGTCTCCGCCGCCCTCGCAGCCGCCGCCACCCTGCTCACCGCCCCCACCGCCCAGGCCGCGCTCCCCACGCCGGTCACCGCCGCCACCGCCCGTACGTACCTCACCCAGCTGACGGTGAAGGCGGAAGGTTCCTCCAGCGGTTACAGCCGCGACCTGTTCCCGCACTGGATCACCCAGTCCGGCGCCTGCAACACCCGCGAGGTCGTGCTCAAGCGCGACGGAACGAACGTCGTCCAGGACTCCAGCTGCGCCGCCACCAGCGGCCGGTGGTTCTCGGTGTACGACGGCGCCACCTGGTCCGCCGCCGCCGACGTGGACATCGACCACATGGTGCCGCTCGCCGAGGCCTGGCGTTCCGGTGCGAGCAGCTGGACCACCTCCCAGCGGCAGTCCTTCGCCAACGACCTGACCCGGCCCCAGCTCATCGCGGTCACGGACAACGTCAACCAGGCCAAGGGCGACCAGGACCCGGCCACCTGGCTGCCGTCCGTCACCTCGTACCGCTGCACGTACGTCCGCGCCTGGGTGCAGGTGAAGTACTACTGGAAGCTGTCCGTCGACTCGGCGGAGAAGAGCGCGCTCCAGTCGATCCTGAACGGCTGCTGACCGACCGGCGAATTCTCTCCGGCCCGCACTCCGATCACCCGCCCCACTCGCCACGTCCCTCCGTCGTTCCGTACCGTACGGAACGACGGAGGAGGGCACACATGACCGGGCTGCGCCTGGGACCACTGCTGCGGTACGTCGACTGGGACGGCCGCGGCACCGCGACCGTCTGGGTCGAGACCGACCGGCCGTGCACTGCGGAAGTGCGGTGCGAGGACGGGGCGTACGGCAGTTCCCGTACGTTCACCGTCGCGGGGCACCACTATGCCCTGATCCCGGTGACCGGGCTGACCCCCGGCACCGCCACCCCCTACGAGGTGGTGCTCGACGACAACCGCGTCTGGCCGCCCGAGGACTCCCGCTTCCCGCCGAGCGTGATCCGCAGCCCCACCGCGGACACGACCGACCTGCGGGTCTCCTTCGGCTCCTGCCGCTGGGCGTCCCCGCCGCACGGCGAGCCCGACCCGGTCGGCCCCGACGCCCTCGACACCCTCGCGCTGCGCATCGCCGCCGAGACCACCGCGACCGGCGAGACCCTCCCGACGGGCCAGGACAGCCGGGGGCGCGGACGCCCCGACGTGCTCCTTCTCATAGGTGACCAGGTCTACGCGGACGAGACGTCGAAGGCGACCCAGAGCTGGCTGGCCAAACGCCGCGACCTGAGCGAGCCGCCCGGCGAACAGGTCGCCGACTACCAGGAGTACAGCCATCTGTACGACGAGTCGTGGGGCGACCCGGACGTGCGTTGGCTACTCTCCACCGTCCCCAGCTGCATGATCTTCGACGACCACGACCTGATCGACGACTGGAACACCAGCGACGCCTGGGTCTCCGACATGCGCGAGAAGCCCTGGTGGCAGGAGCGCGTCCTCAGCGGGCTGATGTCGTACTGGGTCTATCAGCACCTCGGCAACCTGTCCCCCGCCGAACTGGAGACGGACGAGGTGTACGCGGAGGTCCGCGCCGCGTCCGACGGCACGGAGCGGCTCCGGCAGTTCGCCTCCGAGGCCGACCGCGACCCGGCGGGGGTGCGCTGGAGCTACCGGCGCGACTTCGGCCGTACGCGACTGGTCATGATCGACTCCCGGGCCGCGCGCGTCCTGAAGGAGAGCGAGCGCGCGATGCTCGACGAGGGCGAGGAGCGGTGGGTCCGCGAACAGGCGCTCGACGGGCGGGGACCGGTCGACGGTCAGGACTCGTCCGACGGACGAGGTTCCGGCGACGGGCGGGGATCGTACGACCATCTCCTCGTCGGTACGTCCCTGCCCTGGCTGCTCCCGCCCTTCATCCACGACGTCGAGTCCTGGGACTCCGCCCTCTGCGGCGGTGAACGCGGGCCGCGCTGGGCCCGGTTCGGCGAATGGCTGCGCCGGGGGGCCGACCTGGAGCACTGGGCCGCCTTCCCCAAGTCCTTCGAGAAACTGGCCGCGTTGATAGCGGAGGCCGGCAGCGGTCCGGGGGCGCCGGCGACCGTGTGCGTGCTGTCGGGGGATGTACATCACGCGTACATCGCGGAACCGCGTTGGGCGGACGGCTCGGGCGGACCGGACGCCCGTGTCCTCCAGTTGACCTGTTCGCCGGTGCACAACTCCATCCCCGCCTCGATGAAGATCGGTTTCCGGTTCGGCTGGAGCGGGCTGGGCCGGGGGCTGGGCCGCGCGCTCAGGCGGCACGGCCGGGTGGGCCATTCGTCGGTCTCGTGGCGCAGGACGGGGGGCCCCTGGTTCGGCAACCAGCTGATGACGCTGACGCTGCGTGGCCGGTCCGCCGACCTGAGGCTGGATCACGCGCTCGCGAAGGAGGGGGGCGCGGAGTTGGTGACCGTACAGGAACGGTCCCTGACTCCGTGACCTGACTCCGTGATCTGACTCCGTGACAAGCCGCCCGGGCGGTCGGACCACTCCGGCCGCCCGGGCGCCCGGGCGCCGAATGGGCGATCCGCACAAACTCTTTCCCGAACCCCCTCGATTTCCTTGCCCCAACCCCTCCGTGATCCTTCCCACAGAGGGTGATCCCCCGCCCAAGGGTTCGACTCCCGGTGGACCAGCGGCATGATGAGCGGACGATCCGCTTCCAGTGGCGGCCTTCCCTTCCTCCACCCCCCATGTCCCGGGAGCCACAGCTTGTCCGATGTACGGCAGCCCCTGCCCCACTCCCTCGCCGTCGTCGGCGCCGGCCCCCGCGGCACCTCGGTTCTCGAAAGACTCTGCGCGTCCGTGCCCGAACTCGCCCCGGACGTCCCGCTGACGGTGCACGTGGTCGACCCGGAGCCGCCGGGCCCCGGCCGCGTGTGGCGCACCGACCAGCCCGCCGAACTGCTGATGAACACGGTCGCCTCGCAGGTCACCGTGTTCACCGACCCGACCGTGGCGTGCGAGGGGCCGATACGGCCCGGCCCGAGTCTGTACGAGTGGGCCGTGGACCGGCCCGGCGAGCGGCTGGGCCCCGACGACTACCCGAGCCGGGCCTCGTACGGCCGCTACCTGGAGTGGGCGTTCCGGCGTACGGCCGACCACGCCCCGGAGAACGTGACGGTGGTGGTGCACCGGGCGCGGGCGATCCGTCTGGATGACGACCTCACGGATCTGGCGGACCCGGGGGACGTGACGGCCTTGACGGCCTTGACGGGCGGGACGGACGGGACGGACGGGACGGACGAGACGCACGGGACGGACATGTCCGCTCCGAAGCAGACGGACGCGAACAACCCGAGCGGCCCAGGACGCCCCACTCTCCGCCGCCCGCGCCAGATCCTCACCCTCGACAACGGGACGACGCTCTCCGGACTCTCCGCCGTGGTGCTCGCTCAAGGTCACCTACCGGTGATTTTCGGTCAGACCCAGGCCGTACTCGCGGAGTATGCGGAGCGTCACCGTCTGCGCTACGTCCCGCCCTCGAATCCCGCCGATGTCGACCTGACTGGGATCGCTCCCGGCGAACCGGTGCTCCTGCGCGGGCTCGGTCTGAACTTCTTCGATCACATGGCGCTGCTGACGGCGGGCCGCGGCGGGATCTTTGCTCGTGACACCGAGGGTGTCCTCGTATACCACCCGTCGGGCCGCGAGCCCGAGTTGTACGCGGGATCGCGGCGCGGGATCCCGTACCAGGCGCGCGGGGACAACGCGAAGGGCCCCTCCGAACGGCACCGCCCGCTGGTGCTGACGCCGGACGTGATCGCGGGGTTCCGCAAGCGCGCGGACGACGGCGACCGGCCGGACTTCCTGACGGAGATATGGCCGCTGGTCGCCAAGGAGGTGGAGGCGGTCTTCTACGCCACGGTCCTGGCCTCGGGCGCGGGCCCCGCCTCCCCCGTCCCCCTGCCCTCCTTCCTGGACCGCTTCCTCATGGCGCCGCACGGCAGCCCGCAGGAGTCCGCCGTCCTGGACGACGCCGGGTTCGAGCCCGCCGCCCGCTGGTCCTGGGACCGGATCTCCCGCCCGTACGGGGACCGGGTCTTCCTCGATCCCGCCGATCACCGCGCCTGGTTGCTGATCCATCTGCGCAAGGACGCCGCCGAGGCCGCGCTCGGCAATGTGGCGGGCCCGGTCAAGGCGGCCCTGGACGTCCTGCGCGACCTGCGCAACGAACTGCGGCTGATCGTGGACCACGCCGGCCTCTCCGGCTCCTCGCGGCGCGACCATCTCGACCGCTGGTACACGCCGTTGAACGCGTTCCTCTCCATCGGGCCGCCCCGCCGCCGTATCGAGGAGATGACCGCCCTGATCGAGGCGGGCGTGCTCGACGTGATCGGGCCGCGGATGAACGTACGGGTACAGGACGGGGTGTTCGTGGCCGAGTCCCCCGAGGTGCCCGGATCGGCCGTACGGGCCACCACCCTCGTGGAGGCGAGGCTGCCGGAACCGGATCTGCGGCGCGGCTGCGACCCGTTGCTCTCGCGACTGCTGAAGACGGGTCAGTGCCGGCCGCACACCGTCGGTGGTTACGAGACGGGTGGCCTGGATGTAACACGCCGCCCGTACCACCTGATCGACCGTCAGGGCGAGGCCCACCCGCGGAGGTTCGCGCTCGGGGTGCCGACCGAGGGAGTGCACTGGGTGACGGCCGCGGGCGCGCGGCCGGGTGTCGACTCCGTGATGCTCTCGGAGACCGACGCAGTGGCACGTGCCACCTTGGACATCCTGGTCAGAGGCGTGAAACAGGACGCGGCGCGAATTGATCGCCGCCCAAATGTTGAACTTGCAAGCATCGATTAGGGATACCTAACGTGAGGGAGCCACTCATCGGTCCAGACCATTGATCGAAGGAGTACAACCCCCCATGAATGCACGCCTCAACCACGCGCAGCCCTACGCACTCGGACTGTTCCGGGTGGTCGTCGGACTCCTCTTCGCGTTCCACGGAGCGTCCTCGATCTTCGGACTCTTCGGTAAGGACGCCACCTCGGCCGGTACGTGGCCGGGCTGGTACGCCGCCCTCATCGAGCTGGTCGGGGGCGCGCTCATCCTGCTCGGCCTCGGGACCAGGACCGCCGCCTTCATCTCCTCGGGCTCGATGGCGTACGCGTACTTCACCGTGCACCAGCCGGAGGCGCTGCTCCCCATCCAGAACCAGGGCGAGGGCGCGGCCATCTTCTGCTGGGCGTTCCTGCTGATCGTCTTCACCGGCCCGGGCGCCTTCGCCCTGGACCAGCTCTTCACCTCACGCGGATCCGGCGGCGCGGGTCCCCGGTCCGGGGAGGAACGGAAGGAACAGCCGGAGCCGGTGGCCGCCTGACCCCGTACCACCTCGTCCCCTTTTGCCGCCTTTTGACGGTGCCCGGACCTTCGACCGAAGGTCCGGGCACCGTCAAGCCCGTAAGGGCACGGTCCCGGGAAAGGCTGGAAATTCCGGGCACCCCGGCGCGTCTGCCCGTACCCTTCAGGCGTACGCTGTATGGCTGGCAAGCTGCTCCTGTCTGCACTCCTGCGACTACGCGGCGTTGTTCACAGGATCGGGCGGGGAGTCGGAAAAGTGTTGGACAGTTTGGGGTCGCTGACGGGCAGCCCATGGATCTACGCCGTCGTGGCTCTTTCCGTACTTCTGGACGTGTTTCTGCCCGTCCTGCCCAGCGGCGTGCTGGTGATCACGGCCGCGACGGCGGCAGCCGCCGGTACGAGCACGGTCGTCAACGCGGCCGACCAGGTGGCCCGCGTCCCGCGCGAGGTGCCCTCGCTGCTCATCCTGATGTTCTGCGCGGCGGGCGCGTCCGTCCTCGGTGATCTGGCGGCCTTCCGGCTCGCCTGGCGCGGCGGCGACCGGCTGGACCGGGCCATCGCGCGCTCCCGCCGGCTGACCACCGCCCAGAAG
>NZ_WWJY01001178.1 GCF_009865405.1 Streptomyces sp. SID3212
CAGTCGGAATAAGACCGACAGCCCACAGCGTCCTCGCTGTGTTTTGTTCTTCAAAGGAACCACCAACCCACCAACCACAAGGGTTGAGTAGGCCGGGGTATCAACATATCTGGCGTTGACTTTTGGCACGCTGTTGAGTTCTCAAGGAACGGACGCTTCCTTCGGTCCCGTCTCCGGGGCCCTCCGGGCGCTTCCCTTCGGCATTTCGTGTTTCAAACTCTATCAGGCCTTTTAAGTGCTCCTGACCACCGATCCGCAGACATGCAAAAGCGGACCCGAGGTAAGGATCAAGGTTTGATAGATACTGCCGACCCCCGACTCGAAGTCGCGTCGGTGTCAGGCAGGAGTACGACAGTACATGCCGTCTCGCGGCCCAGGCAAATCGGTTTGTGCCCTCCGACCGTGCGAGTCGTACGGCAGGTCACGTACGGAACCGTCACTTCTTATGACTTACAGTTCTGAACGGCACGCCGTCCCATCACAGGCAGTGACGGCGGCTGACGAATCTCCGCCCCAGGGAGGCTCCCCATGACCATCGTGACGGCCCCACTCGCCGGACGCGCCATCGGACTCGCCGCTGTCCCCGACCCGGTGTTCGCCGGGGCGATGGTCGGTCCCGGTACCGCCATCGATCCCGTCCTCCAACCGTCCGTGGCCGTTTCACCGGTGGACGGTGTGGTGGTCTCCCTCCACCCGCACGCCTTCGTGGTCGTCGACGAGGACGGGCACGGTGTGCTGACGCACCTCGGCATCGACACGGTGCAGCTCAACGGCGAAGGCTTTGAACTCCACGTCAACAAGGGCGACACCGTGCAGCGCGGCCAGGCCGTCATCGGCTGGGACCCCGGTGCCGTCGCGGCGGCCGGGAAGTCGCCGATCTGCCCGGTCGTGGCGCTCGAAGCCGCGGCCGACGCCCTGTCCGCCGTCGTGGAGGACGGCGACCTCAAGGCCGGCGACACGCTCTTCGGCTGGGAGTCGGCGTAATGGGGACGACGCTGCGAGGCGTCGGGGTCAGCCACGGGGTGGCGATCGGCGAGGTCCGGCACATGGGGACCACCGTGCTGGAGCCGCCGGCCAAGCAGATCGGTCCTGAGGAGGCCGAGCGCGAGCAGGCGCGTGCCCGCCAGGCCGTGGACGCCGTCGCCGCCGATCTCAACGCGCGCGGGAATCTGGCCGGTGGTGAGGCGCAGGCGGTGCTCGAAGCGCAGGCGATGATGGCCCAGGACCCCGACCTGCTGGCCGACGTGGAGCGGCGTATCGCCGTGGGGAGCAGCGCCGAGCGTGGGGTGTACGACGCGTTCGCCTCGTACCGCGCTCTGCTCGCCAACGCCGGGGAGTATCTGGCGGGGCGGGTCGCGGACCTGGACGACGTGCGGAACCGTATCGTCGCCCGGTTGCTGGGCGTGCCGATGCCCGGGGTGCCGGACAGTGACGAGCCGTACGTGCTGATCGCCCGTGATCTCGCGCCCGCCGACACGGCGTTGCTCGATCCGACGCTGGTGCTCGGTTTTGTGACCGAGGAGGGCGGGCCGACCAGTCACAGCGCGATTCTGGCGAGGGCGCTGGGGGTGCCGGCCGTGGTGGCGTTGCCGGGGGCCGTCGAGTTGGCCGAGGGAACGCTGATCGCGGTCGACGGGAGTACGGGCGAGGTCCATGTGGAGCCGTCGGCCGAGCGGCAGGCGGAGCTGGAGGAGGCCGCGGCGGCGCGGAAGGCGGCGCTGTCGGGGGTCACCGGGCCCGGTGCGACCTCGGACGGGCACAAGGTGCCGCTGCTCGCCAACATCGGTGGGCTCTCCGACGTCCAGGCCGCCGTCGAGGCGGGGGCGGAGGGGGTGGGGCTGTTCCGTACCGAGTTCCTGTTCCTGGACGACAGTGAGCGGGCGCCGTCGGAGGACAAGCAGGTCGAGGTGTACCGGTCGGTCCTCGAAGCGTTTCCCGAGGGCCGGGTGGTCGTGCGGGTGCTGGACGCGGGGGCGGACAAACCGCTGGCGTTCCTGACGCCCGCCGACGAGCCGAATCCGGCGCTGGGGGTGCGGGGGCTGCGGAGTCTGCTGGATCACCCGGACGTGCTGCGGACGCAGTTGACGGCGCTGGCGAGGGCCGCCGAGGGTCTGCCGGTGTATCTGGAGGTCATGGCGCCGATGGTGGCGGACCGCGCGGACGCGAAGGCGTTCGCGGACGCCTGTCGTGCGGCGGGGCTGCACGCCAAGTTCGGGGCGATGGTGGAGATTCCGTCGGCCGCGCTGCGGGCGCGTTCGATTCTTCAGGAGGTCGAGTTCCTTTCGCTGGGGACGAACGACCTGGCGCAGTACACCTTCGCCGCCGACCGGCAGGTGGGGGCGGTGGCGCGGTGGCAGGACCCGTGGCAGCCGGCGCTGCTCGATCTGGTCGCGCTGTCGGCCGAGGGTGCCAAGGCCGAGGGGAAGAGTTGCGGGGTGTGCGGGGAGGCCGCGTCGGATCCGCTGTTGGCGTGTGTGCTGACCGGGCTCGGGGTGACGTCGTTGTCGATGGGCTCGGCGTCGATTCCGTATGTGCGGGCGACGCTGGCGAAGCACACGCTCGCGCAGTGCGAGCGTGCCGCGTCGGCGGCGCGGGCAGCCGACTCCGCCGAGGGTGCCAAGGCCGCGGCGCAGGCGGTGCTGTCCGGCGAGTGAGGGAGGGGAACTCCTGGGGGCTTTCCGCCGTGGTCCGGCGGGAAGCCCCCTTCGGCGTTCAGTGGTGGGTGTCCGTGGTGTCGATGCCCAGGTCGTATCCCGCGCGGTATTCGACGCCGGATTCCGGGGAGAGCGGCTCTCCGGTGTCGGCGTCCGTGCAGTAGGCGCTGAAGACCTCGGCCTCGGTGAGGGGGACGAGGTGTCCGTGCAGGAGGCGCCAGCCGTGGAGGCGGTCGGGTGTGTCGGGTGCTGTCGTACGGAGCACCACTCCCCCGGGCCGTTCCAGCGCGATGCCGGCGGCGAGCACCGAGACGAATTCGGCTCCCTCGGCGGGGTCGACGGCGGCGGAGGTGTCGCCGGTGTGGTCGGCCTGGAGGGCGGCGAGGAGTTGTTCGTCGGCCGCGGGGATGCTGCACACCATGTGGTGGGTGCCGGGTCCCGCCGCTTCGAGGAGCGCGAACAGGAGGCGGGACGCCCGGTCGAAGGCCGCTCGTCCGATGTCCTGGCCGCAGTCGGCGCACTCCCCGAGATCGGCGAGCAGCGCGGTGACGTACTCCCAGGTGGCCTTGCGGACGGCGGTGTTGATGAGCAGCGGGACCAGGGTGTCGAGGGGCTGGCCGGTGTAGGCGACGGCGGCGCCGGTCGCGGGGATGGTGGCGGTGAAGCGGCTGCGGCTGGCGGTGCTGTCGGGGTCGTGGCCGCCGGCCGCGCAGAACTCCGCGTATTCGTCGGGGTCGAAGAGGGCGACCGTGGTGTGGACGCCCTGGGCGGCGAGGGATCTCAGCAGGGCTTCGATCTGCCGCAGGTAGGTCGCGTGGTCGTCGAAGGTGAAGGTGTCGTACCGCCGCATCGCGGTGAAGTCCTGCTCGTCGGCCAGCAGGCCGACGGTGCTGGGGACTTCGCGCCGCAGCCGGCGGCGCCGGGTGCGGTCGGTCTCGGTCTGCTTGCTGTGGTCGGTGTGCGCCATGACTCCCCCTGAGCGCTGTCGATCAGTGCTCACTCAGCGTAATCGGGGGGTCTGACAGCGGGGTGTCCGCCGTGGCCGTCAGCGGCGCCGGCGGGCCAGGTCCTCGTAGAAGTGGAGGAGTTCGACGTGGTCGACGGATCCGGCGTTGACGGCCTTGTCGAGGCTCGTGCCCTGGAGGAGGCGTTTGACGGGGACCTCGATGCGCTTGCCGGTGAGGGTGTGGGGGACGCCGGGGACCTCGATGATCTCGTCCGGGACGTGGCGGGGTGAGAGCTCCCGGCGGAGGGTGGTCGTGATGCGGGCCCGCAGCTCGTGGTCCAGCCGCTGTCCTTCCGCGAGGTGGACGAAGAGGGGCATCCAGTAGCCGCCGTCCGGTTCCTCGACGCCGATGACCAGGGATTCGCGGATCTCGGGCAGCCGCTCGACCACTTCGTAGATGTCGGCGGAGCCCATCCGGACGCCCTGGCGGTTGAGGGTGGAGTCGGAGCGGCCGTGGATGACGACCGAGCCGTGGTCGGTGATCGTGATCCAGTCGCCGTGGCGCCAGACGCCGGGATAGGTGTCGAAGTAGCTGTCGTGGTAGCGGTTGCCGTCGGGGTCGTTCCAGAAGCGGACCGGCATGGACGGCAGGGGGCGGGTGACGACCAGTTCGCCGACCTCCTCGGTCACGGACCGGCCCTCGGGGTCCCAGGCCTGGAGGTCCGTACCGAGGCAGGCGGCCTGGAGCTCGCCGACGTGGACGGGCAGGGTCGGTACGGCGCCGGCGAAGCAGCTGCAGATGTCGGTGCCGCCGCTGACGGAGGCGATCCACAGGTCGTCGCCGGCCTCGTCGGCCAGCCAGCGGAAGCCGTCGGGCGGCAGGGGTGATCCGGTGGTGGCGACGCAGCGTACGCGGGAGAGGTCGTGGTCGCGCGCGGGGTGGACGTCGGCCTTGCGGCAGGCCATGACGTAGGCGGCGGAGGTGCCGAAGAAGGTGGCTCCGGTCCGGTCGGCGACGCGCCACTGGGCGTCGACGGCGGGGAAGCCCGGGCTGCCGTCGTACAGGATGATCGTGGTGCCGGTCAGCAGGCCGCCGACCAGGAAGTTCCACATCATCCAGCCGGTGGAGGTGTACCAGAAGAAGCGGTCCTCGGTGCCGAGGTCGCAGTGGAGGCCGATCTGCTTGAGGTGTTCGAGCAGGATGCCTCCCTGGGACTGGACGATGGCTTTGGGGAGGCCGGTGGTGCCCGAGGAGTAGAGGACCCAGAGGGGGTGGTCGAAGGGGACCTGTTCGAAGACCGGCGGTGCGGTGTCGGTGCCGTTGTCGTTGTCGGTGCTGTTGTCGGCATGGTCGGCGGCCGGCTCGACCAGGGCGGACCATTCCAGCGTGCCTTCGGGGGCCGGGGTGCCGAGCAGCGGGACGTGGACCACGGCCCGGACGGTGGGCAGTTCGCGGCGGAGTTCGGCGACGGTTTCCGTACGGTCGTGTTCCTTGCCGCCGTAGCGGTAGCCGTCGACGGCGAACAGGACGACGGGTTCGACCTGCTGGAAGCGGTCGAGGACACCTCGGGCGCCGAAGTCGGGGGCGCAGGAGGTCCAGACGGCGCCGACGGCGGCGGTGGCGAGCAGGGCCGTGACGGCCTGCGGGATGTTGGGGAGGTAGCCGCTGACGCGGTCCCCGGGGCGTACGCCGAGGGCGCGCAGCGCGGTGGCGAGCGCGCTGACCTGGCCGCGCAGTTCGGACCAGGAGACGGAGCGCTGTTCCTGGGTCTCGTCCACGTGCACGAGCGCGGGGGTGTCGGCGCGGGCCGGGTCCAGGGCCGTGCGCAGCGCGTGTTCCGCGTAGTTGAGGGTGGCTCCGGGGAACCACTGGGCGCCCGGCATGGTGTCCGTGCCGAGGACCCGTTCGTGCGGGGTGGTGAAGCGGACGTCGAACCAGTCGGCGAGCGCGGTCCAGAAGGTGTCGAGCTCGTCCACGGACCAGCGGTGCAGCGCCGGGTAGCCGCCCTCGGCCGGGGCGCCGTACCGTTCGGCCGCCCACGTCTGGAAGCGGGTGACCCCGGCGGCGGCGATCCGTGCGGGATCGGGCTGCCAGAGCGGTACGGGGCTGGCGGCTGTCGTCATGTGCGGCTCCCGGTCTTGACGCGGCTCACAGGGACGATGCCATGTGATCGTCTTTCGCACCAGATGTCGTTCTCCCGCCGTCGACGGGGGCGGACGGGTACCCCCCACCTCGGGTGAACGGAAGTTGAACGAACGCCTTCCGGTCGCGGACGGGTGGCAGGCTGAGCAGCATGGACGGTCGTGAACTGGTGCGTTCGATGAAAGTGGTCGGGTCGGTACAGGGGCTCCGCTCCGTGCGGTCGGCCTGGCGGCAGCGGCGTACGGATGCGAGGGCGCTGCCGGTGCGCGGCGCCGAGCGGGCCAGGGTGCCGGGGCAGGCGGCGGGGGCGCGGCCCGAGCCCGGCGGAGGTGTCGTGCGGTTCGCGCGGGCGGAGCTGCGGGTGTGCGTGACGGTGGGCGGCGCGGTGTTCTGGGGGTGGGACGGCGCGGAGCCGCTGCCGTCGTACGCGCTGGCGGGTTCGCCGCCGGATCCCGATCCCCGGGCGGTGCTGGAGCCGAACACGGACGGCGGCTGGCGGGTGGTGTCGGAGCGCGTGATGGTGACGGTGTCGCGGCACGGTGGGGTGGAGATCCGTACGCCGGGCGGGGTCGTGCTGCGCCGTGAGCTGCCGCCGCGCTGGTGGGAGCCGGTCGCGGGGGGTGTGGCGCGGTGGGTGCAGCGGACGGAGGTGGCGGCGGACGCGCGGTTCTTCGGGCTGGGCGGGCGGGCGCGGGGGCCGCGGCTGGCGGACGGGACGTACCGGCTGTGGAACACGGATCCGGGCGGCCGGTTCGGTCCCGAGGACGATCCCCTGTACGTGACGATGCCGGTGCAGCTGGTGGTGGCGGACGCGGGGACGCATCTGGCGTTCGTCGACAACTCGTGGGACGGGCGGGTGACCCTGCGGGAGGGTGAGGAGGGCGCGGGCTCGGGGCACGACCGGCCGGGGACGAGCGAGCTGCGCATGGACGGCGGGCCGCTGCGTTGCTGGGTGATGATCGGCACACCGGCGCGGGTGCTGCACGGCTGGACGGCGCTGACCGGGGCGCCCGTACCGCCGCCGGCCTGGGCGCTGGGTCCACAGCACGCGCGGTGGGGGTTCGGCAGTGAGCGGGAGGTGCGGCGGATCGTCGCCGGGTACCGGGAGCGTGGTCTTCCGCTGTCGGCGGTGCATCTCGACATCGATCACTACGACGCGCATCAGGTCTTCACCGTGGACCCGGAGCGTTTCCCCGATCTGCCGGGGCTGGCCGGGGAGTTGCGGGCGGACGGGGTACGGCTGGTGTCGATCGTGGATCCGGCGGTGAAGGCGGCGGCCGGGAACGCGGTGTACGAGAGCGGGCGCGTGGCGGACGCCTTCGTACGGGACGCGCGGGGCGGCGAGGTCCGGGGTGAGGTCTGGCCGGGTGAGTGCGTGTATCCGGACTTCACGGATCCGGGGGTACGGGAGTGGTGGGGCGGCCTGTACGCGGAGCGGCTGGCGCAGGGGTTCTCCGGGGTGTGGCACGACATGAACGAGCCGGTGTCGTTCGCGCCGTTCGGTGACACGACGCTGCCGCGTTCGGCCAGGCACCGGCTGGAGGGCCGGGGCGGTGACCACCGGGAGGCGCACAACGTCTACGGCCTGGAGATGTCCCGGGCCGGTTTCGAGGGGCTGCGGAAGCTGCGCCCGGACGAGCGGCCGTTCCTGTTCTCCCGCTCGGGGTGGGCGGGGATGCAGCGGTACGGCGGCACCTGGTCGGGCGATGTGGCGACGGGGTGGCCGGGGCTGCGGGCCTCGCTGGCGCTGGTGTTGGGGCTGGGGCTGTGCGGGGTGCCGTACTCGGGGCCCGACGTCGGTGGTTTTGACGGGAGTCCGACGCCGGAGCTGTATCTGCGGTGGTTCCAGCTGGGTGCGTACATGCCGTTGTTCCGTACGCACGCGGCGATCGACGCGGGGCGCAGGGAGCCGTGGGAGTTCGGCGCGGAGGTGCTGGAGCACGCGCGGGCCGCGCTGGCCGAACGGGAGCGGCTGCGCCCGTACTTCATGACGCTGGCGCAGCTCGCGCGGCTGACGGGGGCGCCGTACGTGCGGCCGGTGTGGTGGGGGGCGCCGGAGGACCGGGCGCTGCGGGACTGCGAGGACGCGTTCATGCTGGGTGACGGTCTGCTGGTGGCGCCGGTGCTGGCGCGCGGGGCGGACCGGCGGGCGGTGCGGCTGCCCAGGGGGCGGTGGTACGACACGGCGACCGGCAAGGCGTACGAGGGGCCGGGCCAGGTGGTGGTCGACGCGCCGCTGTCGCGGATCCCGGTGCTGGCGCGGGCGGGTGCGGTGATACCGGTGCGCGGCGGGGACGGGTCGGTGGAGCTGGAGGCGTGGGCCCCGGCGCCCGGCCGGACGGGCGGCGGGCTGGTGATCGGGGATCCGGGCGACGGCTGGGGTACGGCGGAGGTGGAGCGGTACACCTCGCGGGTGGTGGACGGCCGGGTCCGGGTGGAGCGGGTGACGGACGGGGGGACCGTGGAGCCGGAGCGGACCGTACGGGTACGGGGCGTGGCGTCCGGGGGGTGAGGATCCCCGGGCAGGGGGCGGCCCGGTGGGGTGCGGACCGCCCCGGCCCCGCGTGGGTCAGCGGCGTGGACCCGTGTCGTACCGGCCGGCGAACCAGGACCGTACCGCCTCGGTGTGGAGCGGGAACGCCAACTCCACGGGGGCGCGCAGCAGATGCCAGCCCGTCGTCTCGTCCGTGGCGGCGGACGGCGGGAGTTGGCCGGCGGGCCGCTCGGGGAGCAGGCCGAAGACGAGGAGGTGCCCGTCCGGGGAGCTGAGCGTGTCGGCCAGCCGTACGTCCTCCTCGGCCGCCCCGATGCCCGTCTCCTCCCTCAACTCCCGTACGAGGGCGTGCTGCCAGGCCTCGCGGTGGTCGATGAAGCCGCCGGGCAGGGCGACTCCCCCGCGCATGGGTTCGATCGTGCGGGTGATGACCACCAGCGCCCGCCCCTCCGCGTCCGTCACGGGGAGCAGCGCGACGGCGACGGGCAGCGGGTTGCGGTAGGCGGTGACGCCGCAGACCGCGCACGTACGGGGCCAGCCGGCGTCCGGCGGGTACGGCGCGCCGCAGCTGCCGCAGTACGCGTTCATCGGGGGCTTCTTCTCGGGCTCGGACACGCGCGGACTGTATCCGATCACCCTTCCGCCGTTCCCGGGAACCTGATAGATGAAAGGGCTCATGAGCCCTCTTGTGTCACTCCTGCGGGTGCTGACCGCTTCCGCCGTCGCCCTGCTCGCCCTTCCCGCCCTTCCCGCGCCGACGGCGGGCGCCGCCACCGGGCCCCGGGCTCCGGAGGAGTTCGTGGCGCTGCGGTCGGTCGCGCCGACGATCATCCAGGAGATGCGCTACAGCACGCCGCACGACTTCATGGGGGTGCCGGTGGACGGGTACCGGCAACCGGTCTGTCTGGTGACCCGGCCGGCCGCCGAGGCGCTGCGCCTGGCGCAGCGGAAACTGCTGCGGCAGGGCTACTCGCTGAAGATGTACGACTGTTACCGGCCGCAACGGGCCGTCGACCACTTCGTCCGGTGGGCGAAGGATCTCCAGGACGAGGCGATGAAGGCGGAGTTCTATCCGCGCGTCGACAAGTCGCGGCTGTTCGAGGACGGTTACATCGCGGAGAAGTCCGGGCACAGCCGGGGCAGCACGGTGGACCTGACGCTGGTGAAGCTGCCCGCGCTGCCGACCCGGGCGTACGTGCCGGGCGAGCCGCTCGTCCCGTGCTACGCCCCGCGCGCGGAGCGCTTCCCGGACAACTCGGTGGACATGGGCACGGGTTACGACTGCTTCGACCCGCTCGCGCACACCGACGACCCGCGGATCCAGGGGGTGCCGCGCGCCAACCGGCAGCTGTTGAGGAGCACCCTGGAAGAGGTCGGGTTCACCAACCTGCCCGAGGAGTGGTGGCACTTCACGCACCGGCCCGAGGTCTTCCCCGACACCTACTTCGACTTCCCCGTGGCGTGGCGGTCGGTGACCGGGCTCTGACGGGCGTACGGCGCGGCGGCGCGCCCGTACCCCGGTGGTCGGGGGTACGGGCGCGCCTCGCCGGGTCCGCCGGGTCGCCCGGGTCAGGTGACGGCGTGCTCGCGGTGGCGCTGCGCGCGGTTCAGCGCGTGCTCCACGACCGTCACGAGGACCTCCTTGACGGATTCCCGCTCGCGCGCGTCGCACATCACGAGCGGGACCTCGGGGTCGAGGTCCAGCGCCGCCCGGACGGTCTCGCCGGGGAAGCGGTCCGCGCCCTCGAAGCAGTTGACGGCGACCGTGAAGGGGATTCCCCGCCGTTCGAAGTAGTCGACGGCGGCGAAGGAGTCGGCGAGGCGCCGGGTGTCGGCGAGGACCACCGCGCCGAGGGCGCCCTGGGCCAGCTCGTCCCAGAGGAACCAGAACCGGTCCTGTCCCGGGGTGCCGAACACGTACAGGACCAGGTCCTCCCGGAGGGTGATCCGGCCGAAGTCCATGGCGACCGTGGTGGTCGTCTTCTCCTCGACTCCGTCGACGTCGTCGACGGGCCGGCCCGCCTCGCTGAGCCGCTCCTCCGTACGGAGCGGCCTGATCTCGCTGACGGCGCCCACCAGGGTGGTCTTGCCGACCCCGAACCCGCCGGCGACCAGGATCTTCAGTGTGACCGGGTCGACCGGGCGGGGCCGGTGGCTAGTGCGCCCGAGGGTCATGGCTCTCTTCTTCCCCGGAGGGGTGGGTGCGGTTCGGATACATCGTGGGTCCCAGGTGATCGGTTGACGTACGTCAGAGCGCCCGCAGGCCGTCGATCACATCGCGGAGGATGCTCACGTCGGGCAGTTCGGCCGGCGGGACGGGGCGGGTGACATGGACGATCTCGTCCTCGACGAGGTCGCCGACCAGCACCCGTACCACCCCGACCGGCAGGTCCAGGCTCGCGGAGAGCTCGGCGATCGACTGCGGGCTGTCGTTGCAGCGGTCGACGATCTCCACATGCTCGGGTGAGAGCATCTGGTCCCGGCCGGGGTCGTCCGCCTTGGGCTCGGGAATGACGATCGCGATCAGGTCGAGCCGGTGGCGGGTCGCGGTGCTGGTACGGCCGCGCGTCATGGCGTACGGGCGTACCACCGGTCCGGCTTCGCCGTCGAACCAGTGCTGCGCGTCCTGATCTTCGTCACTCATGTCGGCCCCCACTCACCCTCCGGCGGGCAGACCGGACCGCGGCCTCGTGGCGAGGTGGACGCCGACCCGCTTGACCATCAGCGTCATCTCGTAGGCGACCTGGCCCACGTCGGAATCGGCGTCGGACAGGACGGCCAGACAGCTGCCGTCACCGGCGGCGGTGACGAAGAGGAACGCCTCGTCCAGCTCCACGACGGTCTGCCGGACGCTGCCGGCGTCGAAGTGCCGGCCGACCCCCTTGGCGAGGCTGTGGAAGCCGGAGGCGACGGCCGCGAGGTGCTCGCCGTCCTCCCGGGTGAGGTCCTTGGACGTGCCGGTCGCGAGGCCGTCACCGGAGAGCACAAGTGCTTTGCGGATACTGGCCACTCGTTCGACGAGCTCGTCGAGGAGCCAGTTGAGCTCTCCGGCGCCGTCCCGGTCGGCGGAGTTGCGTGCTGCGGCGTTCGGTGCGGTCATCGACCGTCCCCCTCCGATGTGGTTCTGTCTGTCTCGCCGGGGCCGGTGGTCTCTTCGGCGTCGTTCTGCCGGCGACCACGCTGCCAGCCTCGCTGGAGCGAGGCCATACGGTTGCGTACTTCGTCCGCGTCCCGCTCGCCGTCCTGCCGGCCGGCGGGCGCCTGTCCGGGGACACGCTCGGGAGCGCTGTCCCTCAGCTGGGGTGCGAGGCTGGCCTGCCGTACGCGGCGGGGCAGGCCGCCGAGCAGGTCGGGGGCCTCGGCTGCCGTGTCGGTCCTGTCGGTCCCGGCGGCCCTGTTGTCGGCCCTGGCGTCGCCCCGGGCGGCCGACGAGCGGCCCCTCAGCGGCGCGGGGACACCGGACAAGATCGGAAGAG
>NZ_WWJY01001179.1 GCF_009865405.1 Streptomyces sp. SID3212
CCTCATCCCCTCCTCCCCCTCATCTCCTCCCACCGGCCTCCGTCCGAACCACCCCACGGCAGTACGGTGTGGACCATGCGCCCCGACATGCCTGCTGACCACACCACGGAAGCCGAGCGCCTGCTCCGCACGGCGGCCCAGTACCCGGAGGACCACGAACCCCTGCTCCTCCAGGCCGCGGCCCATCTGGAACTCGCCGGCGCCCGCGACCGCGCCACCGGGCTCTACGACACCCTCCTCGCGGCCTCTCCCGACCGCCCCCACCTGGTGAAGGCCCTCAAGGCGGCCAACCTCTGGGAGTACGGTCACGAGGCCGAGGCCCAGGCGATCATCGCCGGCCTCCGCGCGGCGGCCCCGCTGGACCCGGCCCCCTGGGAGATCGTGGCGGAGACCCTGGAGGCCCACGACGAGCTCGAAGCGGCCCTCGACTCCTTCACGACGGCCCTCGAACTGCTCCTCGCCCCCGGCGAGGACGTCCCGTACCGCACCCAGTCCCTCCTGACCGGCCGCCACCGCGTCCGCCGCCTGCTGGCCCTGGACCACGACACCTGGGACACCCTGGCCGACAGCCTCCACCGGGCGACGGTCCCCCTGGACGAACTCCACGACCCGAAGCGCCTCTGGTCCCTGGGCTCGGACAACCCGGCGGAACTCCAGGCCGAGATCACCCGCCTCCGCGCCGAGTTGGGCTCGTACCGCACGGCCCTGTCCCGCCCGTTCCCGGTGGCAGTACTGCACTGGCCCACGCAAGAACTGACCGAACTCCTCACGGCGTACCCGGCCCTCAGCACGGAATACCCCACAGAGGAAGCCCACCTGGCGACCCTGGAGTCCGCCCTCCGCGACCTGGCGGCAACGGGCACCCCGAACCTGGGCATCGTCACCGGCACGGTCCCTTCCTACGAAGCCTTCGCCGCCTCAGAAGCCGCGTCCCCCGAAGACCCCGACCTGCTCCCCCAATACGCCACCACCCTCGCAGCCCGAGGCCGAGCCACCCCCTGGCCCCCCACCCAAACGGCCCCCTGCTGGTGCAACTCAAACACCCCCTACAAGACCTGCCACGGCACCGCATAAGCTGCGAAACTCCCCCAACAGGCCATTCAATGAATTTCTTAGGGCAAGAACGCGCTGGAGCGAAGACCTCCAGCGCGTTCAGATGACACTTTTGTCTGGGGTTTTAAACAAGCGGACTGCAGACATGGAGATCTCGATGTCACGGACCGGACCACTAACCGACCATGCCCCACCTAGCCGCTCGGGCAGAACCGTCCCAGCCGTCGCCTGACTGCCAAATCGACGAGATTCCCTGCCTCTCCAGGTAGCCGGCGTACACTCCGATATCTTCGGTGAAGAGACCTATGAGATGCGGCTCAGGGCGATTCCGTTCGTGATAGAGGAAGTGGCTGTACTCATGTAGCTGCCCCACCGCCTGACGTACTGCTTCGGTCGGGTTACCGCCTCGGACCACCTTCGCTTCCACGAGCCATTCGTCATCCGTCGGCTGGACTGCGCCATCCCGGTGTAGCACCAGGTCTTTCGGATGCGTCAACTTGGTGGTCGGTATGTATCCACGCGATACAACATGGTGTCCAAAGCGCTCGATCAGCGCTTCATGATGACGCTTCTTGACTTGCTGTCGGGCTGTGATGTTCGCGATGCAGTCAGAGCTGTCCTTGGGCTGGAATCCAGCAAGCGGATCCTCCTCTCCGAGGAGGTGACCATCAGGGACATAACCAACATCGAGCGGGCTATCGCCATCCTGGAACCACCACAACTGGTCGGCGGAATCGGCCCTCGTCAGTTGGTCCATCGCATAGCGGAGATCGCTTTGCAAAGACGCCTCCTCTGGCAGCGCGGCCAGCACATACGAGCGGGCGATAACGCTCGCGGCTTCATACGCCCTCGGCCTGTCGGCGTGGTGTCGCAGCTCTAGCTCATCAATCCAACCCGCTCTGCGCTGGGTAGCCAGCGCTCTACGAAGCCGAGCCGCTTGGCGCCTTAGGTGCTGTTGACGAGCCTGACCTCTGCCAAGGCGATCTTCGAGATGCGTGATTCCTTGCTGCAAGGTCAGCGACACAGTACGAAGATCCGCGCTGAAAATATAGGCCAAATAGAGACCTCTCCCCGGAACTCTATTGATCTGCCGATCAAACACGCCAATCCAGGGCGTAGCGGCGGCGATTGCCTGCCCCCCGTACCCCTTGGCGAAGTGTGTGGAAGGAAGCCCGAGGTCTGACCGCCCGGCGACCGCTCGCAGCACCTGCTGCCCCGCGACCTCGGCCTTCGTCCCAGCCTGGGCGTCGTACGTGTCAGCGATCTCAAGAAGCAACCCCTGTATCCCCATGCCCTCAAATCTAGAACAAGAAGGCTGTTTTCTGGACGCGGTTGATCGTCAAGAGTATGCGTGTCGACACCAGGCATCTTCAGCGCCACTGCGGGGACTTACGCCCCCTCCACACCAACAGAACTACGCGAACAGGTCATTTAGCACAGAGCGTTCTCAAAGCGGGTCTGCGCGCGATCAAGGGCCTCGCCCGGGTCACAGCCATGGGAGCGGAGCCAGTGGAGGAGATCGATGATCAGTTCGATGACGGTCTCCTCGGCTGCCGACACGCTCAGCGGGTCCGAACGACCCGGCCCCCTGATGCCGCCGAAGGAGAAGAGAGCCAGCAGCGCTTCCGCCTTGGCGATCCTCGGGCCCTCCGCGTGGTCCGTCGGTGAACGAAGGCCGGTAGGCAGCTCGCACCACGTGACTTTCGTGTCTCCCCGCAGGATGACGCCCCACCGATCAGTGACGGCGTTCACGAGAGCCATACCCCTGCCGCCCTCAGCGTCCCCTGACGCTTCAACAAGGGCGGGAAGCGCTCGGGTGTCCGGGTCCGTTACCTCCAGGCGCAGATGTACGCCGTTCATCGATACGGACAGGGTGGTGGGAGTCCCCGGACCAACGTGGGTGATGACGTTGGTGACCAACTCGGTCACACACAGGCGTGCCGGCTCCGCGAGTTCGGGCAGACCCCAACGATGCAAGTGGAACTCCACCACCCTTCGCAAGGCACCGAGTTCCTCAGCCTCAGCGAGGAACGGGAGATCCCAACCCTTCCTGGCGATCTTGAACTGGCACTCACTCACACCCGTCACCCCTGGACCTAGACTCGTCGATTACCTTGCGTGTCTACGCTTCACCTCAGAGTGGCATTGGAACTCTCATTTTGGAACTCTCACCATGCTCAAGCCGAAGCTCGCGTCCCGGCCGCACGCCCCCGGCGTGAACTGGCTTGCTTCCGCCGCGCCGGAGCGCGCACGCTCAGTGAGATCAACGTGAAGGGCCACATACATGGCAGTCGGACCAACGACCCGTCGGCGCCAACTCGGAGCGGACCTACGCCGGTTACGGGAACGCGCGGGGCTCACATTGGAGGAGGCGGGGTCCCTCGTCGGTATCTCCAAGGCGACCTTGAGCAGGTATGAGACCAAGGATGGAACAGTCAAGTGGCCTGCGGTCGACGCGCTGTGTCGTGCGTACGAAGCGCCCGAACAGGAACGTCACACACTCGTCGAACTGGCCAAGGGAGCGAAGATTCGCGGGTGGTGGCGGTCACTGGCCGACCCGATCCCTGAGTCGATGAATCTCATGCTGACCCTTGAGGACGAGGTGGTTCGGGAGGACCACTACGCCTGCATGTACGTGCCAGGACTTCTACAGACCCGCGGGTACGCGGAGGCGGTGCATCGTGCGTCGGAGATGCGCTGCACCGAGCAAGAGATCACCCACATGGTCGACATTCGCATGAAGCGGCAGGAGTTGCTGGAGCGGGATGAACCGCCGCACATCTGGGCGGTGATCGATGAGGCGGTCGTACGGCGCATGGTCGGTGGGCGTGACGTCATGCGCGATCAGCTGCGCCGGCTGCTCACACGGGCGGGTGAGCCCCATGTCACCGTGCAGATCCTGCCGTTCAGCGCGGGCGCCCACGCGGCTGCGGTCGGCAGCTTTGTCGTTCTCGGCGGTGCCACACCAGAACTGGATGTCGTATACGTGGACATCCTCGGAGGAGGGCTGTTCATGGAGAAGCAACAGGAGCTTGCTCGCTATAAGTTGGCGTTCGAATATCTGCGTGCGCAGGCGCTCGACATCGAGGCGTCCGTCGCGCTCCTGGACCAGGTCTGCGAGGGGTTGTGATGAATCGCGAGAGCGCTGTTGGCTGGTTCAAGTCTTCCTACAGCGGTGGGAGCGGCACCGAGTGCGTCGAGGTTGCCGGAATAGCCGGCGGAATCGTCGTACGGGACTCCAAGGAGCCTGAGCGAGGGGCGCTGGCATTCGGATCGGGTGCTTGGGATGGGTTTGTGGCGGCTGTACGGGAACGGCGCGTCGAGGCTTGAGCTTCGAGGTTGGGCCGGGGGCATGAGGGTCGCCTCACGGTCGGAGGCGGGGTCAGAGGTAGGGCCTGATGATCAGGTCTGGGGGGTTGGGGCGGGATTTGGATTGGTGGAGTTTGGTGGTGATGGCTGCTACCAGTTCTTGGGGGTGGTCGCGGATCAGGGCCGGGAACGCGCTGATCACGTCTACTCCGTGTGCTTCCAGGCGGAGGCGTCTGCGGAGGGTGGTGCGGTATTCCGTGATGCCCAGGTGGTATTCCTCGGAGTCGACCTCCAGGGCCACGCCCGCGTGGGGCCAGTAGGCGTCGGGGCGGGCCAGGAAGGTGCCCTTCGGGGTGAGGAGGGTGGGGTTCCAGAGGGGGTGGGGGAGGTTGGCCCGGAGGAGGGTGTCCCTGGCCTGGGCCTCGGCCATGGAGCGGGTGCCCGCGCGGAGGTCGTCGAGGACCGTGCGGGCCGCCGGGTTGCGGAGGGCGCGGGACGCGTGGAGTTCGGCGCGGAGGTCCTCCGGGTGGCAGCTCGTCTTCTGGACCGTCGCCGTGAGGATCGCGCGGACCCGGTCCGGGGAGCGTTCGTGGGCCGCGAAGTCGGAGGCCGCGCGCACCGGGCGTACGCAGGGGATCCCGTCCACCAGCAGCGTCGGTGGCCAGCGGCTCGTGCGGAGGACCCGTACGTACGATCTGTTCCGCAGGCCCCGCGTCGCCGATACGAGGACGGTCGCGCCGCGGGTCGTCGCCCCCGGCACTCCGTACAGCGCCAGCGCCGACTCGCCCGTCAGCACCGCCGTCGTGCCCGACAGGGCGGTCAGGTCCGTCGTCCCGTACAGCACCGCCGCCAGCAGGCGTTGGTGAGCGTCCGGTGCCCCCGTCTGGAGGAGGACCACGCCCGGCAGCAGGCGCTGCCAGGGGCCGTTCGGTGCGCAGCGGTGGGTCGTGGTGCTGGGTGCCAGGCCGGTCGCGCGGAGCTGGCGTGAGCTCGCCAGGTGCTGCTGGGTGCGGGCGAGGCGGGCGATGGCCGGGTCCGCGGAGGTCGTTCGGAGCATGCGGGTTCTCTGCCCGGGTGGGGGCGGGGGGCGAACGCCGGGGAGTGGGTTGTGACCATCTGTTGTGTCCTCCGTTGCGTTGGGGAGATGGGAGGGGTGGGAAGTGGGTGGCTTCGAAGGTGGCCCTTCGTGCGACGTACGCTCTTCGCGTTGGTGACGGCATCGGCAGAGGTGGTTGTGATGGCTCAGGTTCCCGCAGCGGTGGTCGCGGCCGGAGGTCTCGTCGGTGGGTACGCGGTCGCCCGCTGGACCAAGAAGCGCCCCCTCGGCGGGGTCGCGCTGGCCGCCGCCGGCGCCGTGGCCGCCCGGCAGTGGCACCGGGCCGGCGGG
>NZ_WWJY01000117.1 GCF_009865405.1 Streptomyces sp. SID3212
GCTCCCGGTGTGCGTCAGCCGGCGGATCTGGAGCAGCCCCTCGAAGGCGACCCGTACCTCCGCGGCCCGCACCCCGGGCGTCACATCGGACACCGGCCCGTCACCCGTCGCCGCCTCGAACCCGCCGTCGCCCCCTGCCCCCTGGCCCGGTGCCCCGCCGTTCCGTACCCCGTCGTCCCCCGCCATCGCCCGCGCCCCTCGGTCCCGTCGCCGTGTGCCGTCCCGGAGACTCTGCCACGGCGTCCGCAGCGCGGGCGCGGCTCAGTTCGCGCCCTGCACCCGCCGGCGGAGGTTGGTCAGCGCGTAGTGCTGGCGGGACTTCACCGTCCCGGGCGGTATGCCCAGGATCCCGGCCGTCTCCTGCACGGTCCGGCCGCAGAGGTACGTGTGCACCAGCACCTCGCGGTGCTCCACCGACAGCTGCCGCAACAAGTACGTCGCGTCGACCGACGCGAGCACCGAGTCCGCGTGGTCCCGCTGGGCCATGTCCTGGTTGTCGGTGCCCACCGTCTCGTACCGGTGGGGGGCGCTGCGCATCCGGTCGATGATCAGGTTGCGCGCGACCGTGAGCAGCCAGCCACGGACCGAACCGTCCGTGCTGTACAGCCGCTCCGTGTGGCGCCAGGCGCGGATCATGGTCTCCTGGACGACGTCCTCGGCGAGCTGCCGGTCGCTCAGCAGCTTCTCGGCGTACGCGAGCAGCGCCTTCCCGTGATCTGCCACCAGTACGTGGAGGAGCTGTTCCTGGCCGGCCTGCGAGGAGGCCTTCGGTGCCGTGATGGGCTTCATGTCCTGGTTCCTGAGGGGAATCGTGCCGGCTCCGGGCGGGAGCGCCACCGAGCCTAGGCAGGACCCTGTGCCGAAAAAGTGACGGAAACCATCGACCCCGACTCCGGCCCGGCGTCAGACCCTCAGTGCCGGTGACTCCCGGTGCGACGGCGCCCCGAGGCGGCGGAGCCTGTCCCGGACCGCCTCGGCGTCGGGATGGTCGAAACCGTCGAAGATCTCCAGCGCGCGCACCCAGGCCGAGGCGGCCCGTACCGGAGCGCCCAGCGCCGCCTGGGTGTCCCCGATGTGCACCAGCGTGTCCGCCTCCAGCGAGCAGTCGCGCAGATCGCGGTACAGGTCCAGGGCATGCCCGTACGAGGCCAGGGCCTGCTGGTACTGCCGCAGGTGGTGATGGGCGTACCCCAGGCTGTCCCAGGCCGCCGCCTCGCCGTTGCGGTCCCCGATCTCCTGGTGCAGCGCCAGGGACCGACGGCACTGGGCGAGCGCCTTCTCGTACTCGCCGAGCAGGATGTACGTCCAGCCGACCTCGTTGAAGATGCTGCCGAGGCCGGCCGTGTGGGACGCCTCCCGGTAGTACACGGCCGCCTGCCGGTAGTGGTCAAGGGCCTGGAGGTGACGGCCGAGCCGGTTGGACTGGAACGCAAGGTACCGATGGGTCCTGCCCAGGCCGACCGGGTCGTTCAGCTCGCCGTACAGCTCCAGCGCCCGGGACAGCTGGGCCCGGGCCTCGTCGTGGCGCTTCAGCCGTCCGCTGACGAACCCGAGGACCTGATGCGCGTGCGCCTGCCCGTACACGTCACCGAGCCGCTGCGCCGCCGTCACCGCGAAGGTCTGCATGGTCAGCTGCTCCTGCCAGCGTCCCCGCCGGTCGAGGAACAGCTCCAGGATCGCCGCCAGCCGCCAGCAGTGGCCGGTCGAGCCGTACCGGGCGTCCTGTTCGACGGACGACAGCAGGACGGAGCGCTCCGTCTCGATCCAGTCCGCGGCCTCCCGCGCGTCGGGGAAGGCGAGCGGACCCGAGCCGGGCGCGGCCGGGGGCAGCGGGAAGCGCTCCCGGTGGGGCGCCATCGACGTATCGGCGGCCAGCGCGGTGTGCAGGTAGTGGTCCTGCATCCGGTGGCGGGCGGCGGACCGGTCGTCCTTTGAATCCTGCGCGTGCGCCAGCTCGGCGCCGTACGCCCGCAGCAGTTCGTGCGAGGCGAAGCGGCCCGGTGTCTCCTCGGTGAGCAGCTGCGCGCGGACCAGCTCGGCCAGCGAGGGCCGTACCTCCGGCTCCCGCAGGCCGACCAGGCTCGCCGCCGCGGCCGTGGAGCAGCAGGGCCCCGGATGCAGGGCGAGCAGCCGGAACAGCCGCGCGGCGGCGGGGGAGAGGGTGCGGTACGACCAGGAGAAGACGCTGCGCGCGTCCGTGACGGGATCTCCGCCCGCGAAGGCGTCGAGACTGCCGTGGCCGCGGCGCAGCTCCGCGGCGATGGAGGAGAGCGAGAAACCGGGGTGGACGGCGGCGCGGGCGCTGACGATGGCCAGGGCCAGCGGAAGCCGTCCGCAGAGAGCGACGATCTCGTCGGCGGCGTCGGACTCGGCGGTGAGCCGGTCCGCGCCCAGGCGCCGGGCCAGGAACTCCCGCGCCTCGGGGACGGTCAGCACGTCCAGGGTGACGGGGCGGGCGCCGTCGGCGGCTATGAGCCCGTGGAGCTGGTTGCGGCTGGTGACGATGGCCAGACAGCCGGGCGCTCCCGGCAGCAGGGGACGTACCTGCTCGGTGTCCCTGGCGTTGTCCAGCAGCACGAGCACCCGGCGGCCCGCGAGGAGACTGCGGTAGAGCGCGGCCTGCGCGTCCAGACCGGCGGGGATGCGGTTCGGGTGCACCCCGAAGGCGTCGAGGAAGCTGCGTATCGCGTCGGCCGGGTCCATGACCGGCCCGGTCGGGTCGAAACCGCGCAGATTGACGTAGAGCTGCCCGTCCGGGAAGCGGTGGGCGACCTCGTGGGCCCAGCGCACGGCGAGCGTGGTCTTGCCGACCCCGGCCATGCCCCCGATGGCACTGATCACCACGGCGGCCGGCTGCTCGCCCTCACGCTCGCCCTCGTCGGGCAGCAGGGCGTGGCTCCTGGCCAGCTCGGAGCGGCGGCCGGTGAACGCGGACAGGTCCGCGGGCAGCTGCGCGGGACGCACCTTGGGCGCGTAC
>NZ_WWJY01001180.1 GCF_009865405.1 Streptomyces sp. SID3212
GGGCGCCGACATGTCCGTCAAGTACAAGGAAACGGCCCGCGGCGGCCTCGCGGTGAACATCATCGAGTGCTAGGGCTTCTCCCCCGGGACCACGGGGAAGGAGTGGTGTTCGTGGGCCACCACCCACCGGCCCTGTTCCTTGCGCAGGCCGAGGGTGAGTCGCAGACGGCTTCCGGGGTGTGCGGTGAAGTCCTCCGGGGTGCCGCAGCGCAGGAGGGCGTGGGCGAAGGCCACCTCGGCCCCGGCGGTGACGTCCAGCGACTCGATCTCGAACGCGGCGCCCTGTGCCAGCCACGCGAAGAACGGCGGCCACGTCTCGCGGTAGGCGTCCTTGCCGCGGACACCCTCGTACGGGGGCGGGACATCGAACATGACGATGTCGTCCGCGTGGTCCGCCAGGACACCGTCCAGATCGCCCCGGCGCACCGCCCCTGCCCAACGCTCGATCAGACTCCGGATCCGCTCTTCGTCCTCGTTCACGGCCACGTTCACTGTCCTTTCCGGTCGTCCCCGCGTCATGGCGCGGGGAATCCCCAGCGCCACCGCACTCATCTCACAGCCGGCTGGCTTTTCCGCACCCCACGCCGTCCGCGTCCCGCATACGGGTGTCCATCGGGGTGCTGCGGTCGTACGGGTCGGACTCGGGGCCCTCGCCCTCGTCCGTGACCGCGCGTTCGGCGCTGAACTCCGGGGTGAAGTAGCCGGTGAACGTGGAGCAGCCGCCGTTGGCTGAGTCCACCTTGTACGAGACGAGCGAGAACGTGCCCGGCTCGATGTACACCTTCGCCGGGTCGTCCCAGCTCATCACCACCTCGCGGCGCACGATCGTACGCGCGACCTCGTCGCTGCCGGGTGTGGCCCGTACGAGCGGATAGACGTACGTGACGTCGGTGCTGACCTCGACCGCGCCGCGCTCGCCCTCCCGGTACGTGATCAGTCCCCGGGTCTTGACCACGTCACCGGCGAGCCGCACCTTCGTGCCGTCGAAACGGCTGAACAGCAGCAGCGGACTGTTCTCCCGGGTGGGCGCGGTGAAGGCGGTCGCCAGGTAGTCCTGGACGTCCTGCTGCTGGGGGTTGACCGCCGCGATCGCCTTCGCCGGCCGCTCTCCGCGCAGGACCCCCGGGTCCAGGCTGGACGCGATCAGGAAGGCGCGGCTCCGGTCGAGTGCCCGCGCCACCTCCGCCTTGGTCATCCAACCGGTCGCCCGTGCTGCGGGCAGACCCAGCCCGGTCGCCCCGTCGCTCCACAGCCGTGCGGGGGAACCTCTGAACGGGTCGTCGACGGTGGGGAGTCCGGCCGCCGCCTCCGTCGGCGGCGGCCGGTCGGGGAGCAGCGTCCCGGCGGCGGACGGCGCGCTGTCGGCGGCGGGTTCCCCGTTCTCCCACCACCCGGTCACCCGGCCCGGCAGCAGCACCGCGACCAGCACGCCGATAGCGACCAGCAGCCCGAGCACGTACCAGCCCTTGCCCCGGCGCCGCCGGGCCGGGGTGTGGGTCCGCCACCCCGCCGGGGGGCCGGTCTGCTCCGCCAGCCGCCGCGTCACCATCCGCGCCCGCGCGGACGGTTCCTCGGGCGCGCCCGGCGTCCCGGCCTCGGCCTCGCGCAGGAACCGCTCCCACTCCTCGTCCGGTATGGACCCCTCGGCCTTGTCCGGTACGGACCCTTCAGCCACGATGCGCTCCCCGTTCCTCTCCGCACGCGCCCGGCCCCTCCCCAGGGCCGGCAGTCATGCGTGATCATCACACGGCCCTCTGACACCGGCCCGCGGGCAACGTAGAATTCGGCGGGTGACGTCCGTCAGAGCGCAGAACTGCATCGTCTTCGGGCCGTTGGAGGGCGAGATCATGGACGTGCTCTGGGGCGCGCCGGAGCCGTTGACGGTCCGGGACGTCCTCGGGCGGCTGAATCGCGCCCGCGAGACACCCCTCGCGTACACCACGGTGATGACGGTCATGAACCGGCTGTCGGACAAGGGCGCGGCGGACCGGGTCAAGTCCGGTCGCTGCTACAGCTATTCGGCCTCCGTGTCGGACGAGGCGGCGATGGCCGTACGGGAGGTCATCCGCGACTTCGGGGTGGACGCCGTGGCGCACTTCGTCACCGAGGCCCAGAACTCGCCCGATCTGCTGGCCCGTTTGAAGCGGCTGATGGTGGAAGGGCCCGGGGCCTGACCCCTGCCGCTCCCCGGCGACGCTCCCCGCCCCGCGCTCCCTGCCGTCCGGCCGGGCGGTCACATCTTTCGGAGATCTGTCGGACTTCTTTCCATCACCGACCCGCGCCCCTCCCACCCCAACTACTATCCACACGTAGTAGATGCGTGGCGTCACGGAGGAGGTGCGTGGCGTCCGTCCGCGCGCGCCCAGACATCGACAGCTGTGGAGGAAGTCCCATGAGTTCGCTACCCGTTGACACCGGAGGAGCAGGCCCTCAGGTCAACCGAGGTCTGGTGATGGCTGTCCTGGGCGGTTGTTTCCTCGTCGTGATGATGGACAACACCATCCTCAACGTCGCGCTCCAGACGCTCCAGACCGAGCTGGGGGCCTCCAACGCGGAACTCCAGTGGGCGCTCGACTCGTACATCCTCTTCTACGCGGCGCTCATGTTCTCCGCCGGCATCCTCGCCGATGCCTTCGGCCGCCGCCGCGTGCTGCTGATCGGCCTGGTCGTGTTCGGGGTGGCGTCGGGCTTCGCGGCCTGGTCCAGCACCCCCGACCAGCTCATCTTCTGGCGGGCCGTCATGGGTGTCGGCGGCGCGGTCGTGCCGCCCGCGACGCTGGCGGTCATCAACGACATCTTCCCCCGCGAGGAGCGCGGCAAGGCGATCGGCATCTGGTCCGCGCTCGGCGGACTGTCGATCGCGCTGGGCCCGATCATCGGCGGCTTCCTCCTCAACCACTTCTGGTGGGGATCCGTCTTTCTGATCAACGTGCCCGTCGTGGTCGCCTGCGCGGTGCTGCTCCTGGTGATCCTCCCCGAGTCCCGGGCCGCCGCGAAGCCCCAACTCGACCTGCCGGGCGTCCTGTTGTCGATCGTCGGTATCGGCGCGCTGATCTACGGAGTGATCCGCGGCGGCGACACGAACCACTGGACGAGCCCCGAGGTCCTCGGTTCCGTCCTCGGCGGTGTGGTGCTGCTCGCCGTGTTCATCTGGTTCGAGAGCCGCGCCGCGCTGCCCGCGCTCGATGTGAAACTCCTGCGCAACAAGGCGTTCGCGGCCGGGACCGCCTCCCTGGCCCTGTCCTTCTTCGCCCTCACCGGCGGCACGTTCCTGATGGTGTTCTACATCCAGGGCGTACGCGGCTACAGCCCCCTGGAGCTGGGCCTCATCCTCCTTCCGGTCGCCGTCGGCACAGTGGTCTCCGCGACCCAGAGCAACACCCTGGCCGGCAAGTTCGGCGCCAAGGCGACGGTCACCGGCGGTCTGCTCCTGCTCGCGCTGGCCTTCACCTGGCAGGCGTGGGTCAAGGCCGACACCGCGCTGTGGCTGTTCGAGATCAACCTCGGACTGTCGGGCCTGGGTCTGGGGCTCGTCATGGGCACCTCCACCACGGTCACCATGGCGGTGGTCGCACCGGAGAAGGCCGGGGTCGGAGCGGCGGTGAACAATACGCTGCGTCAGATCGGTGCCGCGCTGGGCGTGGCCGTCCTCGGCTCGGTCCTCTCGGTGCGCTACCGCGACGAGTTGGGCACCGCGGCCGACGTACTCCCCCCGGATCTGCGGGAGTCCGCCTCCGAATCACTGGGCGGCACCCTCACCGTGGCCCAACGGATCCAGGAGAGCGGGACGGCCGGGTCGGCCTCGGTGAAGGAGGCATTGCCCCAACTCCTCCGCACCGCACAGGACTCGTACATGGCCGCGATGCATTTCTCCTTCGCGATCGCCGCGGGCGCGCTCGCCGTGGCCGCCGTGGTGGCCGCGCTCTGGCTGCCGGGCCGCACCGGCACCGGCGCGGCCCGGGAAACCGAAGGGCCCGGGAAGCCGGTACGGAAACCGGCGCGCGAGGAAAGCACCCCGGCCCCCTGAGGCCGGCCGCCGGGGAACGGGGATCACGTGTCCATTCTGTTCAGCAGATATCCCCGGCCATGGATCGTCTCCAGGGAAAGCCCCACGGACAACAGCTTGCGTCTGAGCCGCATGATGTGCAGGTCCAACGCGTTCCTGCTCGTCGAGCGATGGGCCGAGGAGAGCCTGGCCGCCAGTTCCTGGCGGCCGGCCACCTTGGACATCCGCTCGACGAGGAAGCGCACCACCACGGTCTCCGTGGCGGTCAGAGGGGTGAGCGAAGAGCCGAACCGCAGTATTCCGTCCTCGTCCACCAAAGGCTGCGGACAATGGCCCACCTTGGCCCGCAGGGACGAAATCCGGGCCTTGAGTTCCAGTGGATCGACCGGGACGCGGATCCAGTCCTCGCCCGTCCCCTTCAGCTCGGGGACGGAGACGCCCGGAGCCACCAGAAGAACACAGGGAATTCCCTCACGTCGCAGAGCGGCCAGCCTCGTCAGCTCGGTCGGCCAGCGGACAACCTGCACGTCCTGCATGGTACCTACTTTTCTGTATCAGGTTTCTCCGGGGCTCGTGAAAGGGCAAGGCCCGCATATGAATACGCATGCGGGCCTTGCCTGTTCAGCAATACGCAATGACGACGCGCTCTCCTTATACAGTCACCACATGGCCGGGTGACGACGCGTCAGCGACGTCGTGGCGTGGAGCTGCGCGGCGAGCGAGACCAGGGTGGGTTCGTCCGCGTACCGGCCACCGATCATCACACCGGTCGGGAGCCCGTCGGGGGTCCAGCTCGACGGGACGCTCACGGCCGGGAGTCCGGTGAGGTTGTAGACGGTGGTGTAGGGCATGAAGGCGGTCATCCGCGCGAAGTCCGCCGCCGGATCCGTGTCTCCCCGCAACTCGCCGGTGAGAACGGGGGGTTCGGCGAGTGTCGGGGTCAGGATCACGTCGTACGCGCTGAACAGCAGGTCGGTGAGCATCTGGCCGACTCCGCGGAAGGTACGGAGAGCCTGATGGTACTGCCGGGCGGTGACCGTGTCGGCGAGGTTGCGCAGATACGCCGTGAACGGCATCAACTCCCCTTCCTCGTACGGCTCCAGCTCGTAGCTCGCGGCCTCCACCGACCACACGTGGGTGAACGCCTCGACGATGCCGCCGTCGGCGGGCATCTCCACCTCCTCGACCGTATGGCCCAGGGCGGTCAAAGTCCCGGCGGCGGCTCCGTACGCGGCGGCGCAGTCCGGATGGAGTTCGGCGTCCGGCACCATCGGGGCGCGCAGGCCCGCGATCCGGAGCGGGCCGGGCTCCCGGCCCGCGTGGTCGAGGAGCGTGCCGCCGCCCGGATAGCCGGGGGCCGTGTACACGTCGCCCGGCATGGGTCCGGCCATCGCGTCGACGAGCGCCGCGGCGTCGGCGACCGTACGGGC
>NZ_WWJY01001181.1 GCF_009865405.1 Streptomyces sp. SID3212
CCGACGTGGCCGTGACCGGGCAGGGCCACCCCGGCGGCATCCTGGCGCGCGGCCGGGCTGAGCGGCAGCAGCTTGCGCCGGTCGCGCGGCGTGTGCGACGCGTGGATGCCGCCGTTCAGGATCGTCCTGAGCCGGTCCGAGATGTCGGCGTAGTCGTCGAAGCCGAGCACGCCGTCCGCCTCGGGCAGGGCCTCGGCCAGCTCCTTGCCGTAACGCTCGGCCATGCAGCCGACGGCGACGACGGCCTGGGTCTTGCCGTGGGCCTTGAGATCGTTGGCTTCCAGCAGGGCGTCGACGGAGTCCTTCTTCGCGGCTTCGACGAACCCGCAGGTGTTGACGACGGCGACGTCCGCGTCCGAGGCGTCCTGGACGAGCTCCCAGCCGTCCGCTGCCAAGCGGCCTGCAAGCTCCTCCGAGTCCACCTCGTTACGGGCGCAGCCAAGAGTGACAAGGGCGACGGTACGGCGTTCGGGCATGGCATCAGACTACTTTGTCCCGGCCGCGGCCCCTGCCGGGCAGGGTCGGTCAGCCGACCTCGGGGTCTCCCTGGGTGTACGAGAGCCGCTCGACCTGCCCGGACTCGAACGCGTCGCTGACCTTCTTGCCGTTGACGAACAGCTCGGTGGCCCCGGCGTTGCCGAGGATCAGGTCGATCTGCTCGTCGTCCTGGAAGGTCTTCGACTCACCCTTGAGGAGGAGCCCGTCGAACAGCAGTTTTCCGTTGTGCGCCTTGGCGGAGATCCAGCTCTTGTCGTCCACGGCCGACAGCTTGACGGTCACCTTGTCGCGCGGCGCCGCCGCGATGGCGCTGTCCGAGGGGACGGGCTTCGGGTCGGCGCTCTTGGTGGCCGTGGGCTTGGCGTTGGTCTTGGCGGGCTTGGGGCCCTCGGCGGCCGTTTTTGTCTTGCCGTTGTTCTCGGTGCCGTTGAACGCGGTGAAACCGACGAACCCGACCACCGCGACGATCGCGGCGACCATGGCGGCGGTCCAGTTCGGGCGGCGTCGTTCCGGCCGGATCCGTTCCGCTTCGAACAGCGGAGCCGCCGGCGTGGGCACCGGGCGCCCGCCGTGGTCGGCGTCGAACCGCTCCATCAGGGGCGCGGGATCGATCCCGACCGCCTGGGCGAGCATGCGGATGTGCCCACGGGCGTAGACGTCGCCGCCGCTGCGGGAGAAGTCGTCCTGCTCGATCGCGTGCACGATGGGGATGCGCACCCGGGTCGAGCCGCTGACCTCGTCGACCGTCAGACCCGCGGCGACGCGCGCCTGCTGGAGGATCTGACCGATCGTGGGCCGGTCGTCGTGGGGGGAGGTACCGTCGGGGTCATTGCCGTCGGGAGAGTTGCCGATGGACACGGGGGCGCCTTTCGAGCGTGTAGCCACCTGCTGGACATTCAGTCTATGGGTGGTACGAAAGGGTGGGGCAACCGGGCGGATGCACTTTGTACGCCATCAGAATGGCCTCGCGGCGTCTGAGTGGCGGAGTGAGGGACATCATGCACTCCCTCACTCCAACTTGACGTGTGGCCAGGGGAAACGGTTGCGTTCCATTTCCCTTCGAAATTCACTGTGAAGCCCCACAGGGGTCCGCGAGGCGTCCTCGGAGATCGGTACGGTACGGCCCTACACGACGGACTCCCCGCGGATCACAGCGAGTACGCCATCCAGTTCGTCCGCCTTCACCAGGACATCGCGGGCTTTGGAACCCTCGCTGGGGCCGACGATGTTCCGAGACTCCATCAGATCCATGAGCCTGCCCGCCTTGGCAAATCCGACACGCAGTTTTCGCTGGAGCATCGAGGTCGAGCCGAACTGCGTCGACACGACCAGCTCGGCCGCCTGGCAGAGCAGGTCGAGATCGTCGCCGATGTCCTCGTCGATGTCCTTCTTCTTCGCCGTGCCGACCACGACGTCCTCGCGGAAGACCGGTGCCATCTGATCCTTGCAGTGCTGGACGATCGCCGCGACCTCGTCCTCGGTCACGAAGGCGCCCTGCATACGGGTGGGCTTGTTGGCGCCCATCGGCAGGTAGAGCCCGTCCCCCTTGCCGATCAGCTTCTCGGCGCCCGGCTGGTCGAGGATGACCCGGCTGTCGGCGAGCGAGGAGGTCGAGAAGGCCAGCCGCGAGGGCACGTTCGCCTTGATCAGACCGGTCACGACGTCCACCGAGGGCCGCTGGGTGGCGAGCACCAGGTGGATGCCGGCGGCGCGGGCCAACTGGGTGATGCGGACGATGGAGTCCTCCACGTCACGGGGCGCGACCATCATCAGGTCGGCCAGCTCGTCCACGATGACCAGGAGGTACGGGTACGGCGACAGCTCGCGCTCGCTGCCCTCGGGCAGCTTGATCTTGTCCGCCCGGACCGCCGCGTTGAAGTCGTCGATGTGCCGGTAGCCGTACGCGGCGAGGTCGTCGTACCGCAGGTCCATCTCCCGTACGACCCACTGGAGCGCCTCGGCGGCCCGCTTGGGGTTGGTGATGATCGGCGTGATCAGGTGCGGGATGCCCTCGTACGCGGTCAGCTCGACGCGCTTGGGGTCGACCAGGACCATCCGGACGTCCTCGGGGGTCGCCCGGACCATGACCGACGTGATCAGTCCGTTGATGCAGGAGGACTTTCCGGAGCCGGTGGCGCCGGCCACCAGCAGGTGGGGCATCTTGGTGAGGTTCGACATCACGTACCCGCCCTCGACGTCCTTGCCGAGCGCCACGAGCATCGGATGGTCGTCCTCCGCGGCGTCCGCGAGGCGCAGCACGTCGCCCAGGTTGACCATCTCGCGGTCGGAGTTCGGGATCTCGATGCCGACCGCCGACTTGCCGGGGATCGGGGAGATGATCCGCACGTCGGGGCTGGCGACGGCGTAGGCGATGTTCTTGGCGAGCGCCGTGATGCGCTCGACCTTCACGGCGGGGCCGAGCTGGACCTCGTAACGGGTGACCGTCGGGCCCCGGGTGAAGCCGGTGACGGTCGCGTCGACCTTGAACTCCATGAAGACGTTCGTGAGCGAGTGGACCACGGCGTCGTTGGCGGCGCTGCGGGTCTTGCCGGGGCCGCCGCGCTCCAGCAGGTCGAGCGAGGGCAGCGCGTACGTGATGTCCCCGCGGAGCTGGAGCTGTTCGGCCCGGGGCGGCAGCGGCCGGTCCTCGGCGGGGGCGGGCTTGGTGAGGTCGGCGACGACGGGGAGCGGGCGCTGCCCCGTACGCGCCGTCGGTACGGGCACGGAGCGCTCTGCCGGGCTCTCCCCCTCGGCAGGGTCCGGGGACTCGTCCTGAGCCCCGCCGAGGGCGTCCTGGCCGCCGGGTACGTCCTGCCCGTCCCGAACGTCGCCGGCGCCCCGCTCGTCCTCCCCCGGCCGCTGCCCGCGCCGGCGCGCGCCGGTCACCGAGACCCCCTGGGTGAGGTCCGCGACGAGGGGTGAGGGCGGCATCCCGTTGAGGACCGCTCCGTCCAGCGCCGCCGCCGCGGCGGCGGCCACGTCGACGGCGTCCATGGGCCGCCCCAGTCCGTTCTCCCCCGCGCCCCGGCGCCGACGGCGGCGCGAGAGCGCCT
>NZ_WWJY01001182.1 GCF_009865405.1 Streptomyces sp. SID3212
GACCGGGACGGGCGGGCCGTGCGCACCGTGCTGCCCGCCGCGGCACCGGCGGCCGGCCGGCCGGTCTTCCGGCGCGGAGGAAGCTACCTGGTCACCGGCGGCGGGGGCGGCATCGCGCTGCGCCTCGCCGAGCTGCTGGCCGAGCGCCACGGCGCACGGTTCGTCCTCATGGGCCGCTCCGAGCCCGGAGAACGGATCCGCGCCGCCCGCGCCCGGATCGGCGAGCTGGGCGGAGCCGCCCACTACGTCCGCGGGGACGTGGGGAAGCGGGCCGATGTCGAGAGCGCCGTGCGCCTCGCTCTGCGGGAGTTCGGGGCCCTGCACGGAATCCTGCACTCCGCGGGCATCAACAACGACGCCTATGTGGTGAACAAGGATCCGCGCGACGTGCTCGCGGTGACGACGCCCAAACTCGCCGGCGCCCGGAACCTCGACCTGGCGACCGCCGAACTGCCGTTGGACTTCCTCGCGTTGTTCTCCTCCACCGCCGCCTATCTCTGCATGGCGGGACAGAGCGACTACGCCGCGGCCAACCGGGGCCTGGGCGGGTTCGCCGAGGCCAGGGAGGCCCTGGTGGGAGAGGGGCGCCGCAGCGGCCGTACCGTCTCCGTCTGCTGGCCCCTGTGGAGCGGCGGCGGCATGGGCCTGGAGCAGAGCGACCAGCGAGTGCTGGAGGAACTCCAGGGCATGGTCCCCATGCCGCCGGCCGAGGGCCTCACGGCGCTGGAGGCGGCCGTCCGCGGCGAGGGCGCGGAATGGCTGGCCGTCTACGGGAACCCGTCCAGGGCCGCCGACTTCATCGCCTCACGGATGGCGGACCGGCCGGGCGGAGCGGACCCGGAACACGGCTCCACGGATCCGGCCGCCGTCGCCCCGGCCACCGGCCCCGCGACGAATCCGGACCCCGCCACAACTCCCCGCGCGGACCTGGTCGTCGCCGTCGAGGGGTGGCTGCTGGGGCTCGTCTCGGACACCGTCCGCCTGCCCGCCGGACGGCTCCGCCGCGACCAGGAATTCTCCACCATCGGTGTGGACTCCATCCTGATCAGAAAGCTCACCACCGTACTGGAGGACGAGCTGGGCCCGCAGCCCGTCACGCTCTTCTTCGAGTTCCGCAACGTGGCCGAACTCGCCGCCCGGCTCGTCCGCACGCACGCCGGAGAGCTGACCCGCCTGCTGGCGTCCACCCCGGCCGCACCCGCCGCGGAACAGGCGCCGGCCGTGACCCGGCCGCGGTCCGAGCCCACGGCGACCCAGGAGCCCATCGCCGTCATCGGCCTGGCGGGCCGCTACCCCGGGGGCGAGGACCTGGAGGAGTTCTGGCGGTCCCTGTCCGAGGGGCGCGACTGCGTCGGCGAGATCCCGCCGGACCGCTGGGAGCACGCCGCGTACCACGCTCCCGGAGCCCGCAGGCCCGGCATGTCGTACGGCGACTCCGGCGGCTTCCTGAGAGACGTGGCCCGCTTTGACGCCGCCTACTTCAACGTCTCCCCGCGTGAGGCGGAGCGCAGCGATCCCAAGGAACGGCTCTTCCTGGAGGTCGCCGCGAGCGCCCTCCAGGACGCCGGCCACTCGCGGAGCCTGCTCCACGAGCGCACCCGGGACACCCGCGGACGCCACGCGATCGGCGTCTTCGTCGGTGTCACCGGCTCCTCCTACGGGCTGCTGGGCGCCGAGCAGTGGGGCAGGGGCAACCGCGTGATCGCCCCCGCGATGGACTTCTCGGCCGCCAACCGCCTCTCGTACTGGCTCGACGCGCACGGCCCGAGCATGGTCGTCGACACCGCCTGCTCCGCGTCACTGACCGCGCTCCACCTGGCCTGCGAGAGCCTCCGCTCCGGCGAGAGCCGGATCGCCGTCGCGGGCGGCGTCTGCGTCAACGTCCATCCCAGCAAGTGGGTCGTCCTCTCGGAGCTGCGGATGCTCGCGCCCGGTGGACGCTGCCGGGCCTTCGGCGCGGGAGGGGACGGCTTCGTGCCCGGCGAGGGCGTCGGCGCGGTCGTCCTCAAGCCGCTGTCGGCCGCCGTCGCGGACGGCGACCCGATCCGGGGTGTCATCCGCGGTACGGCCGTCAACCACGGCGGCCGTACGAACGGGTACACCGTGCCCAGTCCGCAGGCCCAGGGCTGGGTGGTCGCCGACGCGCTGCGCGCCGCCGGGGTCGACGCCCGCGATGTCGGGTACGTCGAGGCGCACGGCACCGGCACCCGGTTGGGCGACCCGATCGAGGTGGAGGGGCTGCGCCGGGCCTTCGCCGAGTACACGGACGCGACCGGGTTCTGCGCACTCGGGTCGGTCAAGTCCAACATCGGGCACGCGGAGTCGGCGGCGGGGATCGGCGGCCTCACCAAGATCCTGCTCCAGATGGAGCACCGCACGATCGTGCCCACGCTCCACTGCGAGGAGGAGAACCACTCCCTCGGCCTCGCCGACACCCCGTTCGTGCTGCCCCGTGCCGCCCGGCCCTGGGAGCGGCGCGGCGACCGGCCCCGGCTCGCGGCGCTCAGCTCCTTCGGGGCCGGCGGTGCCAATGCCCATGTCGTCGTCGAGGAGTACCGGCACCCCGTACGGCAACCGGACGCGCCGGCCCGTCCCGAGCTGATCGTGCTGTCCGCGCGCGACGAGGAACGGTTGCGGACCATGGCCGCCCGGCTGGCCGAGCACCTCGAACAGTCCGACGCCACCGTCCCGTTGGACTCGCTGGCCGTCACCCTCCAGCAGGGACGCGACCAGCTCGACACCCGGCTTGCCCTCGTCGTACAGGACACCGCCGAGATCGCCCCCGCCCTGCGCGGCCACCTCGCCGGCCGTGACGTACCCGGCCTGCTCACCGGACGGGCCGACCTGGCCGCGCCGGCCGACGACGACCCGGAACGGCTGGTCCGCCTCGCCGGGGAGGGACCGCTCGGCGAACTCGCCCGCGCGTTCACGGCCGGCGCGGACATCCCCTGGCAGCGCGTCGACCGCCCGGGAGTCCGCCGGGTTCCACTGCCGCCCTATCCCTTCGCGGGGGGCCGCCACTGGATCCGTACGACCGCTCCCGAGCCGGAACCCAAGACCCTCACCGTCCGGCTGGAACCCGCCGACCCACTGGTCGCCGACCACGTGGTGGACGGCCGTCGGCTCGTCGCGGGAGTCCTGCAACTGGAACTCGCCCGAGCCGCCGCCGCGTCGGAAGGCGCCGCTCCCTCGGCCCTGACGGACGTCCGCTGGCGGGTCCCGCTGGAGGTCGCCGACGGCGGGAGCGACGTACGGGTCGCACTGCGTCCGGCCCCCGGCGGTACGGCGTACGAGATCAGTACGGGGGAGGACGACGCCCGGATCGCGCACAGCAGCGGCACGCTCCGCGCCGACCGGAGCGAACCGGCCGAAGACCTCGCGCTGGACGCGCTGCGCGCACGCTGCCCGGAGGCCGTCAGCGGCGAGGAACTCTATGAAAGGGCCGCCGCCGCGGGCCTCGCCTACGGACCCGCCTACCGCGGAGTCCGCCGGCTGCTGCACGGTGCCGGTGAGGCGCTGGCGGAACTGGAGCCGGGACCGGACACCTCCGCCCCCGGTTCCATCCCCGCCGGCCTGATCGACAGCGCGCTGCACGCGGTTCAGGGCATCCTTCCCCCCGAACTCGCGGCCCGCGCCCCCGTGCCGGCCACCGTCGCCGCGGTACGCCTGCTGGGTGAGCCCGCCGCGGCCCGCTACGCGTACGCCCGGCTGCTGCGCTCGGACGCCACCAGCGCCCGCTGCGAGGTGGTCGTCGCCGACGGAAGCGGCCGACCCGTACTCGTCCTGGAGGACTTCACGGTGGCGGGCCGGGCCCGCCCCGCCGGGGAGCCGGTCACCTACCTGCGACCGCAGTGGTCGGCGATCGAACCCCCGCGTCCGGCCGACGCCGGGCGCGGGCGCGCCCTGGTGCTCTCCACCCCGGACGACTTCGGCCTCGGCGCCCGGCTCGCCGAGCGGTTCCCGGGTGCCTCGGTCGCCGACCTCGCCCGCCTCGACCCCGCCACCGAACTGCCGCGGCTGCTCGCGGAGGCGGGCCCCGCCCCCGACGTGTACTTCCTCGGCGGAATCGACCACAGCCGTTACAGCCACGAGGACCTGGACCACCTGGAGCGCAGCCAGGAACGCGGCGCAGTCGCGCTCTTCCACCTGGCCCGCGCCTTCGCCGCCGCCCGTCCGCGCGGGGCCCGGCTGACCGTGGTCACCTGCGGAGTCCAGCAGGTGGACCCGGCCGTGCCCGCCGACAACCCCTTCTCCGCCTCGCTGACCGGGCTGACCCGGTCGCTCGCCAGAGAACTGCCCTTCCTCACGGCCGGTCTGCTAGATCTCGACCCGGCCGAACTCGCCACGGGCAGCGGTACGGAAGCCCTGCTGGACGCGGTCGTGACAGCCGCAGGCCAGGGGCCGGTCGCCGAACGCGCGCTGCGCGGCGGTGTGCTCCTGGAGTGCGGGCTCGCCGAGGTACGGCTGCCGCCCACCGACGACGACGCCCTTCCGCTGCGCCGCGGCGGCCGGTACCTCGTGCTGGGCGGAGCCGGCGGGCTCGGCTCGGTGATCGCCCGTCACCTCGCAGAGCGGTACGGGGCACGGCTCGCGCTCGTCGGCCGGCGGCCCGCCGGGGAACTGCCCGCCGGATACCTCGACGGGCTGCGCGAGGCGGGCGCCGACGTGCTCTACGAGTCGGCCGACGTGACCGACCCCGAGGCGATGCGCCGGGTCGTCCGGGCGGTCCGCGCGCGCTTCGGTTCCCTCGACGGGGTCGTGCACTCCGCATTCGTCCTCGCGGACCGCACTCTGGAGCGGATGGACGAGCCCACCTTCCGCGCCGCCCTCGATCCCAAGGTGCGCGGCTCGGTGGTGCTGGAACAGGTGCTGGCCGACCAGGACCTGGACTTCGTCGCGCTGTTCTCCTCCGCCATCTCGCACACCGCCAACCCCGGCCAGGCCAACTACGCGGCGGGCTCCACCTTCCAGGACGCCTTCGGGCGCTACCTGAGTGCCCGCCTGCGGCGCCCCGTGCGGCTCTTCAACTGGGGCTTCTGGGGCGAGAGCGGTTCGGTGGCCACGGACGAGTACAGGGCCAGGATCACCACCTCAGGAGTGGAACCGCTCAGCGACGAGCAGGGACTGGACGCCTTCCGCCGGGTGCTCGCCGCACCGGTCACGCAGGTGGCGCCCATCCGCCTCGGCACCCCGCCGGCCGGTCCGGCCCGGCGGCTCCAGC
>NZ_WWJY01001183.1 GCF_009865405.1 Streptomyces sp. SID3212
CGGCCAGCGCGTGCTGGAGCCGGGCGCACCGGGCCCGGGCCTCGTCGGCGGGCAGCGTCTCCGTGCCGCAGTACAGCACCAGGTAGGCGTCGACGACGCCGAGCGTACGGCCGAGGGCCTCGGGGTCCGTGCAGTGCGCCGCCACCAGGGCCGCGCCGACGCCTCCGGCGGGCGCGGGGTCGAAGTGGCGCGCGTGCAGCGCGCCGCTCAACTCCCGGGCGAGCGGGAGGAGAAGCGCCTCGAACTCGGTTCGGGTCAGCGAGGTCGCGCTGGCCGGGAAGATCGCCCGGCTCCAGATCGTCGCCAGCCGTCTGAGTCTGTCCTCCAGGCCGTCCGGGTCCGACGTGGCTCCCGCTGTCTCCTGCGCCGGCATCATCACGCCTTGCGTCCCACTCCGGCGAAGCCCGAGTAGGCGTACGGATCCTCCTGGTCGGCGGGGCTGTCGGGGCGCCAGTCGGGCATGGCCACCAGGCCGGGTTCGACCATCTCGAACCCGTCGAAGAACCGGGCCGTCTCCTCCTGGGAGCGCATCACCAGCGGGTTGCGGATGGTGCGGTAGACGCCGACGGCGCCGCCCGCCTGCTCCTTGGGGACCGGGATGCCCTCGTACGAGGCGTGAGTGAGGACGATCAGGCTGCCGGGCGCGAGGGCGTCCCGCAGTTCGGCGACCGCGCCGTACGGGTCGTCCGCGTCCTCCAGGAAGTGCAGGACGGCGACGAGGAACAGGGCCACGGGGCGTTCCAGGTCCAGCAGTCCCGCGGCCTCGCGGCTGGTGAGGATCTGGGCGGGCTTGCGGAGGTCCGCGCTCACGACGGCCGCGTGGTCGACCCCGGTGAGGACGGCCTGGCTGTGGGCGACCGCGACCGGGTCGTGGTCGACGTAGAGCACCCGGGCGGCGGGGTCGGCGGCCTGGGCGACTTCATGGACATTCCCGTAGGTCGGAATGCCGGAGCCGATGTCGAGGAACTGGTTGACACCGTTGTCCAGGGCGAATTTGACCGCGCGGCGCATGAACGCGCGGTTCGCCTTCATGATCTTGGGCAGCCCCGGCATGAACTCCATTGCCTTGCGCGCGGCGTCCCTGTCCACCTCGAAATTGTGCGAACCGCCCAGATAGTAGTCGTAAATGCGGGAAACGCTGGGCACCGATATGTCGATGCCCTGCGGGGCCCAGGCGGGACGCTCCATCGATGTCTCCAACAGTCGCCACGGGGTCGCGGCCATGTACATGGCCGGTTGTTCGAGCCGAGGCTACTGATCGCCCGCCAAGAGAGCGAGCCCAAACGGAAATTAGCGGTCCGTTCTTCGTCACACGTCTTGAACACGTCTCTTGACCACATGCCTTACCCGCGCGTGCTGTTGACTTACCCTCAGACGTGCCCGATCCGCCGTCACGCGGGGGGCGTGGGACGGCGGACCGGGCGGGCCGGAGGCGACGGGGAGACTACTTCGGCGCTCCGACCAGCTTTGCCTGGGGCGAGACCGCGTACCAAGTGCCGCCCACGCCCTGGCCGTTGGTGTCACCCGGCTTCTTGTCGCCGGAGAAGGTGTAGACGGGCCAGCAGTCGATGCTCTGCTGCTTGATTCCGTCGGGCCGGTCGAAGGTCACAAAGCCCTTCTCGATGATCCCTTCGGTGTCATTCTTGTCGACGGGGGCGACAACCGGCCACTTGTCGAGGCAGGGCCCGGTGCAGGCCGACTTCATGGGCCACGCGGAGTCCTTCTTGAACCGGTAGACCGTCATGCCCTTGGAATCCACGATGATGTCGCCGAGCTGGGGATCCTTGCGGACCGAAAGTCCCGGCAGGTCGGCGACGGTGACGTCGTCGGCCGGCGCGGCCTTCTTGCCGTCGGGGGCGGAGGCGAACCAGGTCCCGCCCACACCCTGGCCGTTGGCGTCCCCGGGGCTCTCGTCCTGGGCGTAGCGGTACATCGGCCAGCCGGCGATGGTGAGTTGCTTGGTGCCGTCGGCGCGGGCGACCTCGCCGAGCAGGGCCGGGTCGACGCCGGCCGGGGCCTTGGCGCCCTCGGCGGAGACGACGGGCCACGCCTTCTCGCAGTCGCCCTCACAGTTCGACTTGGGCGGGCTGGCGGTGTCCTTGTCGAAGCGGTAGAGCGTGAAGCCCTCGCTGTCGGTGACGACCTCGCCGAGCTCCTTGCTGTCCCACACGGCGAGTTGACCGGCCGCCGTGGCGTCGGTCTTGGCCGCCGCGTCGGAACCGTAGGCGTCCGAACCGTAGTCGTCCCCCGCCGCCGCGGCGGCTCCGACCGGCGCTCCGTTGGTGGTGGTGCCCTGCTCCTGACCGCACGCCGTCGTCAGGGCCAGTACGGCCACCGCGGTCACCGCGAGCGAGGCGTTCCGCCAGGTGTTCATATCAACTCCGCTTGTCTGTAAGTCAGTTGGGCGCCGGGCTGCGCCGGTTCATGGCCCTAAGTACGGGCCGGGCAGGGTCCCCCGTTCAACGCGGCCGGAAAAAACTTCCGGCATCCAAACCCGCGCCCCGCCAAATCCCCCTATCAGGGGGGATTTTCTCGACTTTCGGCGTGTCGGAAGAATGCGCGGAACATGATCCTGTCCGTGTACGGATTCCAAGTCGGCCGGCTGGTGGCGGCCGCTTCACTCATCTGGCTGTTCGCCGTGCCCGTACCGGCCGCAGCCACCGCTTGCGCCTACGCGTCCATAGGCCCCGACGGTTCCGTGTGGGCGGTGGCGAAGACGGGGGGCGGGCACTGCCCCTGGCCGCCGCATCCACCGCATCACTCGCATCCGCCGAAGCCGACACCGACGCCCACCCCTTCCCCGACCCCCACACCCACCC
>NZ_WWJY01001184.1 GCF_009865405.1 Streptomyces sp. SID3212
CCCCCGACTACCCCTCGGCCCGAACCCGCACACTGAGCAGCACCGTAACTACCCCTCCCCCTCCCCCTCCCCCTCAGCGAAGTGGTCGAACTCGCCCGCCTTCACACCCAAGATGAACGCGCGCAGCTTCTCCGGGGTGGTGGTGACGATCGTGTCCGGGTCGTCGCTCTCCTGGATGAGGATGGAGCCGTCGGCGGCGGTCGTGATGTGGACACCACCGTTCGCCTCGGCGTTGGACGAGGGCTTCTGCCAGTCAGGGGTTGACACCCAGCCTCCTTCTCCCGCACGTCTGTCGCGAACCGTAGTACTCGCCCGCTTTGATGCGAGCCGAGTCGCTTGAACAGACAGCCAACAAGTCCGGCCCCGGTGGGCGTTGGAGGACGCCCACCGGGGCCGGAGACCCGTACGTTATCGCGGCCCACCGGCCGCTCGGGGATACAGGGGGATGTGGGAGGGATGCGGGAGGGGACGCGGGAGGGGACTCCCCCCGGCCCCTACCCTCCGACCCCCCGCCCCCTAATCGCTCGCGATCGCGTTCAGTACGTTCATCCGGCCCGCTCGGAACGCCGGGACCAGGGCTGCGAACAGGCCCACGAACGCCGAGGCCACGAAGACGCCCGCTATCGTCGGCCAGGGGATCTCCAGGACGCCCAGGCCCTCCAGTGCCAGCAGCTTCTGGGCCGCCGTGCCCCAGCCGAGGCCCAGGCCCAGGCCCAGCAGGGCGCCGAAGACCGCGATCACCACCGACTCCAGGCGGATCATGCGCCGCAGCTGGCGCCGCGAGAGGCCGATCGCCCGCAGGAGGCCGATCTCTCGGGTGCGTTCCACCACCGACAGGGCCAGGGTGTTCACCACGCCCAGCACCGCCACCACGATCGCCAGGCCCAGCAGGCCGTACACGATGTTGAGCAGCTGGCTGATCTGGTCCTTGAGGTCCTGCTTGAAGTCGGTCTGGTTCTGCACCTTGTACTGCGGGTACTCCGCCAGCGACTTCTTGAGGGCCGCGTACGCCTCCTTCTCCTTGCCGTCCTGCGCCGCCGCGAACATGATCATGTTCTTCGGCATCTTGGCGGCCGGCACGTACTTCTCGGCGGTCGTGAGGTTGATGTACATCGCGCCCTTGTCGATGCTCGTGTCGTCCGACGTGATCGCCGCGACCTTGAGCTCCGCCGTCTCACCGGCCTTGAACGCGACCTTGACCGTGTCGCCGACCTTCACGCCGTGCCGCTCGGCGAACGCGTCCCCGACCGACATGGCGTCCTTGCCGTACGCCGCCGACAGCTCACCCGACACGGTCTCCCGGCGCAGGTCCTGCGCGTACGTCGGGTCGGCGGCGACCACTCCCTCGTCCTCCGCCTTGCCGTCCGGGGTGGTCAGCTTCGCGTCGACCATCCGGTACTGGGTGACGTGTTCGATGCCGGGCGTACGCTCCAGCGCGGCCTGCGCCTTCGGCACGATCGGTGTGTTCGGTACGGACGGCTGGATGATGAAGTCCGCGCCCACCGACTTGTCCAGCTCGTCCGTGGCCGAGGCGACCATCGACGAGCCGACCACCGAGAGGCACGCCACCAGCGCGAGGCCGATCATCAGCGCGGCGCCGGTGGCTCCCGTACGGCGCGGGTTGCGCAGCGCGTTGCGCTCCGCCAGCCGCCCGACCGGGCCGAACACCCGGAGCAGCACCGCGCTGAGCACTCGTACCAGACCGCCCGCGAGCAGCGGGCCGATGACCACGAACCCGATCAGCGTGAAGACCACGCCCACCCCGAGGAACAGCGAACCCTCCGCCGCCTTGTCGGCGCGGGTCGCCACAAGGAGGGACAGGCCGCCCGCCGCCGTGAGCAGCAGCCCGAGCACGGCCCTCAGCAGGCCGGCCCGCCCGTCCGCGGGGGTCCCGGCGTCGCGCAGCGCGGCCATCGGGGAGATCCGCGCGGCCCGCCGGGCCGGGATGTACGCGGCCACGACCGTGACCACCACACCCAGTACGAGCCCGATCACCGGAGTCGTCCACTTCACGGTCAGGTCGCCGGTGGACAGTTCCAGACCGGTGGCGGACATCAGCTTCATCAGCCCGACGGCCAGCCCCACCCCGGCCGCCACCCCGGCAACCGACCCGAACACCCCGAGCAGTACGGCCTCGAAGAGCACCGAGCGGTTGATCTGCTTGCGGCTGGAGCCGAGTGCCCGCATCAGGCCGATCTCGCGGGTGCGCTGGGCGACCAGCATCGAGAAGGTGTTGACGATGAGGAAGATGCCGACGAGGAAGGCGATCCCGGCGAAGCCGAGCATCGCGTACTTCATCACGTCGAGGAAGGACCCGACGTCCGAACGGTTCGCGTCGGCGGCCTCCTTCTGCGTCTGGAGTTTGTACGGCCCCGCTGTCCCAGCCGTCCCCGCCGTCCCCGCTCCCAGCGCCGCCGCCACGTCCTGCTTGAGCTTCGTGTCGCTGACGCCCGCGTCGGCGGTGACGTACAGCTGTGTGAACAGGCCCGGCCCGCCGAGCAGTTCACGCTGGGCGGTCGCGGTGTCCAGGTAGAGGACCGTCGCGCCCGGGTTGGTGACCTTGAAGGCGGCGATGCCGGTGATCTTCTTGGTGAAGGTGCCCGTGACGGCGATCGCGCGCAGCTCGTCACCGATCTTGATGTGGTGCTTGTCCGCGGTGTCGGCGTCGATCATCGCCTCCGTGGGGCCACGCGGCGCGTGACCGGAGGTGATCTCCATCGAACGCAGGTCGTTACGGGTCCAGTTGCCGACGAACGTCGGCGCGCCGGTCGTGGCACCCACGTTCTTGTTCTCCGCGTTGACGACGGTCACGCTCTCGCTGCTGACCGCGCCCTCGACGGACTTCACCCCGGCCACCGCGCCCACCCGCGCGACGGCGGAGGCGGGCAGGGTCTCGGGCTTGCCCGTGCCGGGCTGGCCGCCCTGGCCGCCCGAGGACCGGGGGCTCACCGTCACGTCGGGCGAACTGACGGCGAAGAGCTTGTCGAACGTCGTGTTCATCGTGTCCGTGAAGACGAGCGTGCCGGAGACGAACGCCACCGACAGCAGGACCGCGACGGCGGACAGCGCCATCCGCCCCTTGTGCGCGAAGAAGTTGCGCATCGAGGTCTTGACCACGGTCACGACGTCCGCCCCCGCGCGTCGAAGTCCTTCATGCGGTCCAGTACGGCCTCGGCGGTCGGGCGGAACATCTCGTCCACGATCCGGCCGTCCGCGAGGTACAGCACGCGGTCCGCGTAGGACGCGGCGACCGGGTCGTGCGTGACCATCACGATCGTCTGGCCCAGGTCGTCCACCGACCGGCGCAGGAAGCCCAGCACCTCGGCGCCGGCCCGCGAGTCCAGGTTCCCGGTCGGCTCGTCGCCGAAGATGATCTCGGGGCGGGCGGCGAGCGCCCTGGCCACCGCGACCCGCTGCTGCTGGCCGCCGGACAGCTGTGTCGGCCGGTGCTTGAGCCGGTCGGCGAGGCCCACCGTCTCCACCACCTTCCGGAGCCACTCGGCGTCCGGCTTGCGGCCGGCGATGTCCATCGGCAGCGTGATGTTCTCCAGCGCGTTGAGCGTCGGCAGGAGGTTGAACGCCTGGAAGATGAAGCCGATCCGGTCCCGGCGCAGCTGCGTCAGGCGCTTGTCCTTGAGCTTCGTTATCTCGGTCTCGTCGAGGTAGATCTCCCCCGAGGTCACCGTGTCGAGGCCGGCGAGGCAGTGCATCAGCGTCGACTTGCCCGAGCCCGAAGGGCCCATGATCGCCGTGAACTCCCCCCGGGCGACGTCCACATCGACGTGGTCGAGCGCCACGACGCGGGTCTCGCCCGCCCCGTACGCCTTGACGACCTGCCGCGCTCGCGCCGCGACGGCCGTACGCCCTCCAGTGCCCCCGTGCCTGGGGATGGTTGCAGCCGTTGTCACGGTCATTCTCCTAAGTCAGTCGTTCCCCTCGTCGCGGTCGGCGCGACGGGGTCCCCGGATGTGCTCTGAGTCTGTCGGCCGACGCCCGCCCGCACCCTGGTGCGCGGCGGTGTCTTGGCCAGGGGGTTTTCCCCACCCCCCGGCTGCGGTCGCCCCCCGTACCGGCGGCCGCCGTTGCCGTATGTACAAGCTAAAGACCACGGCGCTCTCTACGCGTCCTCCACCGGAAGGACAGGCCCCTGGCCAGAAGTAGGGAGGAGCCCCTAGGGGCCTCCACCCGGAGGGGGAGCGGCGGGGTGGGGAGGCCGGCGGAAAGCGGTGGCGGGACCGCGCCCTGCCGGCGCGGGACGGGCGGGTGAGATGGTGTCCCGGAGCACATACGTGCATGGGGAAGGGATCTTGTGAGCAGCGGCGGCACCGAGGACACGGAAGACACCAAGGACGCCGGGGAGGGGGAGCTCGCGAGGGATGCCGAGGACACCGACGACCCTGACGACGCCGACGCCACCGGGGCGATGACCGAAGCGATAACCGAAGCCGCTCCCGCCCCTCCCCGCGGGCGCGGCCCCGTCGTCGCGGCGCTGATGCTGGGCATGGCGCTCGCGGCGCTGGACGGCACGATCGTCGCGACCGCCGTGCCGCAGATCGTCGGCGACCTCGGCGGATTCTCCGTCTTCTCGTGGCTGTTCTCCGGCTACCTGCTCGCCGTGACGGTCACCCTGCCGGTGTACGGGAAACTCTCCGACACCCTCGGCCGCAAGCCGGTCCTGATCGCCGGCATCATCATCTTCCTCATCGGCTCACTGCTCTGCGCGAGCGCCTGGAACATGGCAGCGCTCATCGCCTTCCGCGTCGTCCAGGGCCTCGGCGGCGGCGCGCTCCAGGGGACGGTGCAGACCATCGCGGCCGACCTCTACCCGCTCAAGGAACGCCCCAAGATCCAGGCCAGACTGTCCACCGTGTGGGCGACGTCGTCGGTCGCGGGACCGCTGGTCGGCGGGTTGTTCGCGGGGTACGTGGACTGGCGCTGGATCTTCATCGTCAACCTGCCCGTGGGGGCGGTGGCGCTCTGGCTGATCGTCCGGCACCTGCACGAACCGGCCAGGCCCGCCGCCGTACCGCGCCCGCGTGTCGACTGGGCGGGCTCGCTCGCGGTCTTCGCCACCGCGACGCTGCTGCTCACCGCGCTGGTCCAGGGCGGGGTGGCGTGGCCGTGGTTCTCCGTACCCTCCCTGGGGCTGCTGGCGGGGTCCGTGGCACTGGCGTGTCTGACCGTCGTGATCGAGCGCAGGGCGGCGGACCCGATCATTCCGGGGTGGGTGTGGAAGCGCCGTACGATCGCGGCGGTCAATCTGGCGCTGGGCGCGCTGGGACTGCTGATCGTCGCGCCGACGGTCTTCGTACCGACTTACGCGCAGTCCGTCCTCGGGCTCGGGCCGATCGCGGCGGGCTTCGTCCTGTCGGCGATGACGCTGAGCTGGCCGGTGAGCGCGGCGCTGTCGAACCGTGTGTACAACCGGATCGGCTTCCGCAGGACCGCGATCGTCGGGATGTCGGTGGCGCTGGCGGTCCTGCTGGCGTTCCCGCTGCTGCCCTTCCCCGGGCAGGCGTGGCAGCCGGCGCTGATCATGCTGGTCCTCGGGGCGGGGCTGGGGCTGTTCCAACTCCCCCTGATCATCGGGGTCCAGTCGTCGGTGGGCTGGGCGGAGCGGGGTACGGCGACCGCGTCGATCCTCTTCAACCGCCAGATCGGGCAGAGCGTGGGGGCGGCGGTGTTCGGGGCAGTGGCGAACGGCGTCCTGGCGTCGCGCCTGGCGGCGGGCGCGGGTTCGGGAGCGGGGCCGGGGCTGCCGGGAGACCTGGACGCGGTCTCCACCGCGCTGAGCCACCCCGGTTCGCTGAGCGCGTCGTCGGAGGAATACCTGCGCCGGGCGGTGGACGCGGCGGTGGACCACGTGTTCGTGGGCGCGGCGGGGGCGGCGGTGCTGTGTGTGCTGGTGCTGCTGTTCGTCGCGCCGCGTGTGTTCCCGGTGCTGCCGGACGAGTAGGGGGCTTCTCGCGGCGACGGGGGGATCTGTCGCGCGGGGGGGGCAAATGCGGTTGCGGTTGCGGTTGCGGTGCAAGGTGCGGGTTCGGACCGAGAGGTAGTCGGGGTGTCCGGCATTGGATGAGGCGGGGTGGGGCCGCCCCTTGCGGTTGAGTGTCGCGGTTTCGGG
>NZ_WWJY01001185.1 GCF_009865405.1 Streptomyces sp. SID3212
CGGCGCGTACCCGCCGCCGGGGCCGAGGAAGCGCATCGTCTCGCCCACCCGGGCCCGCGCCGCCCACGGCCCGGCCAGCCCCTCGTCGCCGTGCACCACGAAGTCGACGCTCAGCTCACGGGCCGCCGGGTCCCAGGCGCGGACGGTGTACGTACGGGTCGTCGGCCACTGTTCGCGCGGGAACTCCTCCCGGATGCGCTCCATGTCGAACGGTTCCGGGTACGTCACCCCCGCCGGAGCGAACAGCACCTTGACGTAGTGGTCGGTGAACTCCCCGATGTCCAGGCCGTCCAGCCCGTCACCGCCCAGGACGAGGCGCACCATGTGTGGAGTGATCCACTCGGTGCGCACCACCTGTGCCTCACGTGCCTTCGGTGTCCTGCGGGCGGGCTGTTCTGCCATGGCGGTCTCCCCGGCTGTTCGTTGCTTAGGCTTACCTAAGCTAACACCTCAGCGCTGGAGCGCCAGGAGAAGTCGCCGCAGCGCGCCCCCCAGGCCCCACCGCTCGGCCAACTCCTCCAGGGCCTCCGGATGCAGCGGCTCGGTGGGCAGGACGGGGTCGAAGTCCGGCAGGGGAACGTCCCGCGCGACCCGTACGACGACCGGCGCCACCGCCACGTACTCCCGGGCCTCGTCGAGCCGCTTGCGCTGCGACGGGGTCAGCTTCGACCGGGGGTCGGCGACGGCCGCCATGATGCCTGCCAGGTCGCCGTACGCGTCGATCAGCTTGGCCGCCGTCTTCTCTCCGATGCCGGGCACGCCCGGCAGCCCGTCGCTCGGGTCGCCGCGCAGGAGGGCCAGATCCACATAACCGGCCCCGTCCACCCCGTACTTCTCGCGCAGCGCCGCCTCGTCCGTGAGATGCAGCGAACCGACGCCCTTGAGGGGGTACAGCACGCGGACGCCCCGGGCGTCGTCGATCAGCTGGTAGAGGTCGCGGTCCCCGGTGACGATGTCCACGGGGCCGGTGCCCCGGGTCGCCAGGGTGCCGATCACGTCGTCCGCCTCGTACCCCGCCACGCCGACCCGGGCGATGCCCAGCGCGTCGAGCACCTCCTCGATCACCGGCACCTGCGGTGCCAGGGTGTCGGGGGTCTCCTCCTCGTCGGGGCCCTCCGCGTGCGCCTCGGCCACGCGGTGCGCCTTGTACGAGGGGATCAGGTCGACCCGCCACCGGGGCCGCCAGTCCGCGTCCATGCACGCCACCAGGTCGTCGGGATGGTGGTCCTGGACCAGGCGGGCGATGAAGTCCAGCAGCCCCTTCACCGCGTTGACCGGCGTGCCGTCCGGGGCCCGCACGGAGTCGGGGACCCCGAAATAGGCGCGGTAGTAGAGGGAGGCGGTGTCGAGGAGCATCAGGCGTCGCGTCACGTTCCCGATGATGCCGCACGGCACTGACAGTGATGATCCCGCGCGCGAAGGTGTCCGGGGCCCGAGGCCTGTCCCGGGGCCTGTCCGGAGACCTGCCCCGGGACCGCTGTCGCGCCGTACCGGTACCGCCTTCCGTCGGACGCGCGCATGATGGAGCGGAGGGGGAACTCCGGGGACAGCCCTTGTACCGGCGTCAACTCTGAGAGGATGACGGTCCGGTCGGGAGGGAGCCCAGACTATGGACGACAAGGAAGCGCTCAGGGTGGGCGCCGCCGTCCGCAGGAGGCGCAGGTCGCTGGGCCTGACGCTGGCGGCGGTCGCGGCCCGCAGCGGGTTGTCCGTGCCCTTCCTGAGCCAGATCGAGAACGAACGCGCCAGGCCGAGCACCCGCTCCCTGGAGCGGGTGGCCGACGCCCTGGAGACGACGATCCCCAAGCTGCACGCGGCGGCCGACTCCGCGCGGACGGTCGACGTCGTCCGGGCCGGGGACGGCGGCCCCGGGGTCCGCCGGGTGGCACGCGGCGGACATCAGCTGCACGCCAAGGAGTACACCGGCGAACAGGACACCGGGCGGGAGTACCAGCACCGCAACGACGAGGTGATGTACATCGCCGACGGCGCGGCGGAGGTCGAGGCCGAGGGGCGCGCGTACCGTCTGGAGCGCGGCGACACGCTTTATCTGTCCGGTGGGGTACGGCACCGCTGGCGCGCCACGGAGCCGGGCACCCGCATCCTTGTGGTCGCCGTCGCGGAACACATCGACGCGACCGTCGACCCGCCGCGCTGACACCGGCGGTGACGTCTCCCCGGCCGGTGGGGCCGCCACCGGCCTCTTCCCGGTCCGTACGCCGGACAGTCCCGCCCCGGTCCGTACGCCGGATCGTCTCGCTCGTCCCTTCCCTCACCGAGGCGGTCGCGGTCAGCGCCCCCGGCCTGCTGGTGGGCGCCACGGACTGGTGCGCACGCCCGGCCGGCCTCGACGTCGTACGGATCGGCGGCACCAAGAACCCCGACGTCGCGGCCGTCGTGGCGCTGCGCCCCGACCTGGTCGTCGCCAACGAGGAGGAGAACCGTGCCCCTGACCTGGCCGCCCTGCGCGCCGCCGGGCTCGACGTCATGGTCACCGAGGTCAGGACCCTGGACCAGGCCTTCACCGAGCTGGAACGGGTCCTGCTGACCGGGTGCGGGCTCGCCGCGCCGCCCCGCTGGCTGGACGACGCGCGGGCCGCGTGGGCCGCGCC
>NZ_WWJY01001186.1 GCF_009865405.1 Streptomyces sp. SID3212
GACGCGGGCGACGCGACGGCGGTACGGGTGTGGCTGGACGCGGTCGACGCGCTCGCCGCCGGGCTGGTCACCGCGCTGACCCTGCTCGACCCGCGCACGCTCATCATCGGCGGCGGGCTGGCGGAGGCCGGGGAGACGCTGTTCGCGCCGCTGCGGGACGCGGTGGAGCGGCGCGTGACGTTCCAGAAGGTCCCCGAGATCGTGCCGGCGGCCCTCGGGGACACCGCGGGCTGCCTGGGCGCCGGGCTGCTCGCATGGGACCTGCTGGCGGGTTCCGGCGGCGGGAAGGACGCCAAGGCAGGCACAGACACGGGCTCCGGCGCTGGCGCCGGCACTGATCATTCCGACGGCTCCGGCCGATCCGACCGTCTCTCCACGGAGGTATCCGCCTGATGGCCGCACGCGCCAAGAGCACCGTTCTGACCGGGGGCAGAGTGGTGCTGCCCACCGGCACCGTGGACGGCGGCCGGGTGATCGTCGAGGGCGGCCGGATCACCGGCGCCGCCCCCGCCGACGCCGTATCGCTGGATCTGTCGGGCCACTGGGTCGTGCCGGGCTTCGTGGACATGCACAACCACGGCGGCGGCGGTGCCTCGTTCACCTCCGGTTCCGTGGACGAGGTCCTCAAGGGTGTCCGTACGCACCTGGAGCACGGCACCACGACCCTCGTCGCCTCCCTCGTGACGGGCGAGGCGGACTTCCTCGCCCAGCGCGCCGGGATCCTCTCCGAGCTGGTCGAACAGGGCGATCTGGCCGGGATCCACTTCGAGGGCCCGTTCATCTCGCCCTGCCGCAAGGGCGCGCACAGCGAGGAGCTGCTGCGCGACCCCGACCCGGCCGAGGTACGGAAGCTGGTCGACGCGGGGCGCGGCACGGTCAGGATGGTGACGCTCGCGACCGAACTGCCGGGCGGCATCGACTCCGTACGGCTGCTGGCCGAGCTGGGCGTCATCGCCGCGATCGGGCACACGGACGCGACGTACGAGCAGACCGTCGAGGCCATCGACGCGGGCGCGACCGTGGCCACGCACCTCTTCAACGCCATGCCGCCGATCGGCCACCGGGCGCCGGGGCCGATCGCCGCGCTGCTGGAGGACGAGCGGGTCACCGTCGAGCTGATCAACGACGGGACCCACCTGCACCCGGCCGCGCTGGAGCTGGCGTTCCACCGCGCGGGCGCGCGCCGCGTCGCCTTCATCACGGACGCGATGGACGCGGCGGGCTTTGGCGACGGGCTGTACCAGCTCGGCCCGCTGGCCGTGGAGGTCAAGGAGGGTGTCGCGCGGCTGGTGGAGGGCGGTTCGATCGCCGGGTCCACGCTGACCCTGGACACCGCCTTCAGGCGGGCCGTGACGGTGGACCGGCTGCCGGTCGGGGACGTCGTGCGGGCGATCTCCGCCAACCCGGCGAAGCTGCTGGGTGTGTACGACCGGGTCGGCTCGCTGGAGCCGGGCAAGGACGCGGACCTGGTCGTCCTGGACGCGGAATTCTCGGTCAAGGGCGTGTTGCGCCGAGGCGAATGGGTGGTCGAGCCGCCCCAACTGGGATGATTCAGCCATAAGTCGATACATCGTTACGAACGCGTCGTCACGTGTCATCAGGGAGGCGGTCGGCCCGGGGTCTGGGCCTGCCGCCTTCTTTTTGACATGATCACCCCGGTAATCGACCGGACAGGCGCGTTCTCGGGGGGTATGACAGGTGATTCTGACCGTCACGCTCAACACCGCGCTCGACATCACGTACCGCACGCCCCGGCTGGTCCCGCACGCCACGCACCGCGTGAGCGAGGTGATCGAGCGGCCGGGCGGCAAGGGCCTGAACGTGGCGCGGGTGCTGGCGGCGCTCGGCCACGAGACGGTGGTGACCGGGTTCGCGGGCGGCAGGACGGGCGACGTCCTGCGCGAGCTGCTGCCGAACGCTCCCGACCCCCGCGGGTCCTCCGCGTCCGGGTTCGTGTCCGTGGACACGCCCGGGTCCTTCGCCCCGCCCGTGGACGCGCTGGTGCCGATCGCCGGTGCCACCCGCCGTACCGTCGCGGTCGTCGACGAGACGACCGGCGACACCACCCAGCTCAACGAACCGGGACCGGTCGTCTCGCCCGCCGAGTGGGCCGCCTTCCTGGCCCGGTACGAGGAGCTGCTCGCCGTCGCGGACGCGGTGGCCCTGTGCGGCAGCCTGCCGCCCGGCATCCACGTGGGCGCGTACGCCGACCTGGTGCGCGCGGCGCGGGGCGCGGGTGTGCCCGTCCTCCTCGACACCAGCGGCGAACCGCTCCGGCGGGGCATCGCCGCCCGCCCCGACCTGGTGAAGCCCAACGCCGACGAACTCGCCCGCCTCACCGGCTCCCGTGAGCCGCTGCGCGCCACCCGCGACGCCCGGCGCCGGGGCGCCCACGCGGTGGTGGCGTCCCTCGGCCCGGACGGCGTGC
>NZ_WWJY01001187.1 GCF_009865405.1 Streptomyces sp. SID3212
CCGCCGGGCGGGCCACGACGCCCCCGCCGCCCCCGCTCCCCGCGCGGATGGCGGACACCGGTGGCGGCAGCCAGCTGATCACGGCGGAGGCGCCCGGCCTCCGGTCCACCACCGGCCGACTGACCTGGTGGGACCTGCGCGGCGGGCGGTGGGTGGCCGCCGGTTCCGCGGACGCGCGCTTCGGGGCCAACGGGCTGGTCGAGGGGGCGCGCCGCGAGCAGGGCACCTCGACCACCCCGACCGGGCTCTTCGGGCTGCCGTACGCCTTCGGCGTCGCGGCGGCGCCCGCCGGGACGTCGTACACCTATAGGCGCGTGACGAAGAGGTCCTGGTGGTGCGAGGACACCGCGTCGCGGTCGTACAACCGCTGGGCCGAGGGGCTGCCGAAGGACTGCCGGGCCGGCGAGTCCGAGCGGCTGGCCGACTATCCGGCGCAGTACGCCCACGCCCTGGTGACCGGGTACAACTACGACCGGCCGGTCCGCGGCCGGGGTGCCGGGATCTTCCTGCACGTGAACGGCAGGGGCGCCACGGCCGGCTGTGTGTCCGTACCGGCCGACGCCATGCGCCGCATCCTGGCCTGGGCGGATCCGCGGCGGAAGCCGCATCTGGCGGTGGGGACGCGGACGGGCGGGACGGCGGTCACGCGCTACTGAGACGAGGAATCCGGCGCCGCGCCGGACGCTCTGGACCGGAAGGACTCGTCCCCTTTAAGCTTCATACATGCCTGGACAGGTTCACAAGCACTACCGCATCGCCCGCGTCCTCGCCGACGAGATCCGCGCCGGGGTCCACTCCGACGGCAGCAGGCTCCCCGGCGAGCACGCGCTCACCCAGCGGTTCGGCGTGAGCCGTACGACCCTGCGCCAGGCGCTCCAGGTCCTCGGCGAGCAGGGGCTGATCTCCACGCACGCGGGCATAGGCTCGTTCGTCACCTTCGACGGGACGCCGCTCGACCATCCCCTCGGCTGGACCCACGCGCTGACCGGCCAGGACACCGAGCTGTCCACGGAGATCCTCCTCTTCGAGGACGTGACGGACCAGCGGCTGGCCGCCGAACTGGGCACGGAATCCAGCGCGTTCGTCGCGCTGGACCGCGTCCGGCGGCTCCCCGACGGCCAGGGTGTCTCGCTCGAACGCAGCAGGGTCCCCGCCGTCGGCGCGCTCGCCGGGCTCCCGGAGCGGGGGCTCGACGGCGGCTCGCTGAACCGGGCGCTCGTCGCCGCGGGCCGGATACCGCACAGCGGCGACGGGCGGGTCTCGGTGCGCGCGCTCGACGCGGCGGACGCCGTGGTCCTGCGCCGTTCCCCCGGTACGTCGTTCCTGCGTCTCGCCCAGGTCTTCCGGGCCGCCGACGGCTCGGTCGTGGAACAGATCACCAGCCTGCTCGACCCCGCCCGGTTCGAGCTGCGCGTCCGCTCGGACCGAGGAGGCCTCTCGTGAGCCGGGGAGAACCTCTTGTGAGCCGAGGAGCATCGTTCGTGAGCCGAGGAGACCCGCCTGTGACCGGTCAGCTGGACCGCGCCCTGGGCGCGTACTACGGACTCGCCCTGGGTGACGCCCTCGGCATGCCCACGCAGATGATGTCCCGGGAGGAGGTCGTACGGGTCTACGGCACGGTCTCCGGCTTCGAGCCCGCCCGGCCCGACAACCCGGTCAGCGCGGGAATGCCGGCGGGCACGGTCACCGACGACACCGACCAGGCCGTGCTGGTCGGCCGGCTGATCGACGAGGGACAGGGGCGGATCGATCCGCTGCGTCTGGCCCGGGAGCTGCTGGCCTGGGAGGCGGAGATGCGGGCCAGGGGCTCCCTGGACCTGCTCGGCCCGTCCACCAAGGCGGCACTGGACGCGGTGGCGCGGGGGGTGCCGCCGGAGGAGGCGGGACGGTACGGATCCACGAACGGCGCCGCGATGCGGGTCACGCCGGTCGGGATCGCCTTCCCGGCCGCGCCTGCGGCGGACTTCCTCGACCGGGTCGTGGAGTCCTGCCAGGTCACCCACGACACGACCGTCGGCATCGCGGGCGCGGCTGCCGTCGCCGCGGCGGTGAGCACGGGGGTGGCCGGTGGGACGCTGGAGGAGGCCGTGGCGGCGGCGGTCGGGGCGGCCCGGGCGGGCACCGGGCGCGGGCACTGGATCGCGGGGGCCGACATCGCGTCCCGCGTCGAGTGGGCCCGCGCGCTGGTACGGGACCTGCCGGACGAGGCGGCGCTGGACCGGATCGTGGCCCTCGTCGGGACGAGCGTGGCCAGCCAGGAGTCCGTGCCCGCCGCCTTCGCGGTGGTGACCGTGGCGGCCGGCGATCCGTGGCGGGCCGCCCTGCTCGCGGCCAACCTCGGCGGGGACAGCGACACGATCGGCGCGATCGCGGGCGCGGTCGCCGGGTCGGTCGCGGGGTTCGCGGCGCTCCCGCCCGAGGCGGTCGCCACGCTCCGTACGGTCAACGGCCTGGACCTGGAACCTCTGGTCGTACGGCTGCTCGCCCTGCGAAGCGCACGCCAGGGGGCGGGACGGTGAGCGCGGGCACGGGCCAGGGAGCCGGCGGCCCCCGCGTCGTCCTCGCGGGGAACGTCATCGCCGATCTCGTGATCGAGATCCCCGCGCTGCCCGAGCGGGGCGGGGACGTCATCGGTACGCGTACGGAGCTGACGGCCGGCGGCGGTTACAACACGCTCGTCGCGGCCCGCCGCCTCGGTACGGAATCCGTGTTCGCCGGGCTGCACGGCACCGGCCCGTACGGTGATCTCGTCCGTGAGGCGCTCGCCTCCGAGGACATCGGGGTGGTGCTGCCGGTCCGCGCGGACGGTGACACGGGCTTCACCGTCGCTCTGGTCGAGGCGGGCGGTGAACGTACCTTCGTCACCAGTTTCGGCGTGGACGCGGAGATGACGGAGGCCGACGTCGCGGTGGTGGCGGAGCGGCTGCGGCCCGGCGATCTGGTGCAGCTCTCGGGTTACGGGCTCGTCATGCCGGTGAACGGCCCGCTGTTGGCCCGGTTCACCGCGCTGCTGCCCCCGGAGATCGTCGTGTGCCTCGACCCGGCCCCTCTGGTCGACGACATCCCGGAGGCGGTGCTCGCCCCGGTGCTGGCCCGGACCGACTGGCTGAGCGCCAACGCCCGTGAGGCCCGGCTGATGTCGGGGCTGGACGACCCCCGCAGGGCCGCGGCCGTGCTCCGTGAGCGGCTGGCTCCGGGGGGCGGGGTACTCGTACGGGTGGACAAGGACGGCTGCTGGCTGGCGGCGCCGGGCGGGGGGCCGGAGCGGGAGCGCGAGCCGAGCCCGGAGCCGGTGCGGGTGCCGGGCTTCCCGGTGCGCGCCGTCGACAGCAACGGGGCGGGGGACGCGCACGTCGGCGCGTTCCTGGCGCTCCTGGCCCAGGGGTTCGACCCGCTGACGGCGGCCCGGG
>NZ_WWJY01001188.1 GCF_009865405.1 Streptomyces sp. SID3212
GGCGGGCAGGACGGGCAGTTCGGGCCGGACGGCGACGGGACCGGGGGCGTACGGGGGCTGCGGATCGCGTACTCCCCGTCGCTGGGCGGCCAGGTGGCGGTGGACCCCGAGGTGGCGGCGGCCGTCCGGCGGGCGGTGGGCCGGCTGGCCGAGCTGGGCGCGTACGTGGAGGAGGCGGATCCGGACCTCACCGATCCGCTGGCGGCCTTCCACACGCTGTGGAGCAGCGGGGCCGCCCGGCTGCTCCAGCCCCTCGACCGCGACCAGTTGGCGCTGGTCGATCCGGGGCTGCGGGAGATGGCGGCGGCCGGGGCACGCCACAGCGCGCTGGACTACGTGGCGGCGACGGAGGTCAGGGTCCTGCTGGGCCGCCGGCTTGGCCTCTTCCACACGGTGTACGACCTGCTGGTCACGCCGACCCTGCCGATCACCGCGTTCGAGGCGGGCCGGGAGACGCCCGCCGGGTCGGGGCAGCGCCGCTGGACGGCGTGGACGCCGTTCACGTACCCCTTCAACCTCACCCAGCAGCCCGCCGCGACCGTGCCGTGCGGGGTCGACGGAAAGGGGCTGCCGATCGGGATCCAGCTGGTCGGGGCGCGGCACGCGGACGGGATGGTGCTGCGCGCGGCGCACGCGCTGTACGTGTCGGGCGCCGCGCGGATTCCGGCGCCGGCCGACACCTGCTGACCGCGCCCGCCGAGGCCGGATGCCCGCTCCCGCCGCCCCCGCCGACCCGCTGCGAGCGTACGGTGAGGCTTTGCGGAAGGGTCCGCTTGCCGTTCGCGTGGGGAAGTCGCACCGCGCTCCCCGGCCTGTCGGGAGCCCGGCGGGAGGTACGCCCGGGGCTCTGACCTCGCACTCCGCTTACGCGGTATGACAGTGTCATATGCCATGGTGACGGGGGTCGGCGCACGCCACCGGGCCACTCCGTTCTTCTCCTCAACAGCCGCCCCGCACGGGGGCCTTGGCGGTTATCGTGGGTGCGTAATCCTGCGGTCACTACCTGCTGTCAACCCGCTGACAACCTGCTAGGGGGAGCCGTGGCGCTGAAGCCGGAGCCGACCGCGCCGTTCCACTCGGTGCACTACGTCCTGCGTGTCCTGGAGACGGTGTCCAAGTACGGCGGCGGGGTGACGGACGTCCAGATCGCCCGCGAGACGGGCCTGCCCACCGGGCATCTGGCGCCGATGCTCTCCATGCTGCGGCGCGAGGGGTACGTCGAGCAGGTCGCGGACGGCGCCTACACGATCGGCGACTCGCTCGTCCTGCTCGGTTCCGGGGCCGCCCGGAAAGAGGCGCTGGAGGCCAAGCTCCAGGACGACCTGACCAAGCTGCGCGACTCCGTGGGCGCGGCGGTGTACATGAGCCGGTACATCGACGGCGAGATCAAGGTGACCCGGATCGCGGACGGGCCCGGCACGCCGGCGGTGAACGAGTGGGTGGACTTCCGGTCCGCCGCGCACGCCAGCGCCATAGGGAAGTGCCTGCTCACGCAGTTGGACCAGAACGGGCGCCGGGACCATCTGGCGCGCCACAAGGTGGCCCGCTTCACGTCCCGCACGATCACCAGCGAGCGGCTGCTGCTCTCGCGGCTGGACGGGCAGCCGCCGACGGTGCCGGTGCTGGATCTCCAGGAGTACGCCGTGGGGACGGTGTGCGCGGCCGTGCCGCTGACGGCCGGCTCGGCGGTGGGCTGCCTCGCGCTGTCGCTGCCGGTCGAGGACGCGCACCGGCTGCGGTCGGCGGCGGCGAGACTGAATCGCGGCGCGGCTCCGATGGCGCTGTCGCTGACCCTCTGAATCGGCGTCTCAAACCGATCTGGCGACCCTTCGCCAACCTCTCCCGCGGCTATTCACACCGCGTCGCACCCTCACTACGCTTGGTGACTGTGCCGCTGGGAAGTGCCCGCGTCGCAGACACGAAGGCGATCGCTTGCCAGGGAGCGCGCGCCGGGGGCCGCCTTCGACGGCCTCCTGAGGACCGCCCCGCCGAGGGGCTGACAGGACCCGGGCCACGGCCTCCCCCCTTCCTCCCCGGGGCGGGGAAGGCCGTGGTCCGGAGCACCCCCGGGCACCGGGTATTATTTTCGAGTCAGCAGGCGCCGTTAGCTCAGTTGGTTAGAGCAGCTGACTCTTAATCAGCGGGTCCGGGGTTCGAGTCCCTGACGGCGCAC
>NZ_WWJY01001189.1 GCF_009865405.1 Streptomyces sp. SID3212
GCGCTCGGCCTCCTGGCGGTCGCCGTCCTCTGGGCCGGCCTGCTCGACGGCCGGGGCCGTACCGCCAGAGCCGCCGCGCTGACCTGCGCCGTGGCCCTGGCCACCACCGTGGTCATGACGGCCGTGGCCGGGACGGGATACGGCTGGCTCGGCGCGCTCTCCACCCCCGTCTCCGCCGACAACTGGTCCCTGACCAGCGGACTCGGACGGCTCAGCGGGGCGCTGCTGGACAGCGTGGGCAGCGGCCTCGGCGACCTCGCGGTCCCGGCGTGGCGGCGGCTCGGCCTGGTGGTCACCGTGCTGACCGTGGCCTGGCTGTGGCTGCGCCGCGCGCACCGCGTACGGCTCGGACCGGTGTACGCGCTCGCGCTGAGCCTGCTGGCGGTCTTCGTGCTGGGTCCGGCGTTCCGGCCGTGGTACGCGCTGTGGGGGCTGTTCCTGATCGCGGCGGCGGCGCCCGACGGACGCGTACGCCGGTGGGCCTCCGTCGGCAGTGGGATCCTCGCGCTCGGCATGCTGCCCAGCGGATCCCCGCCGGACGGCGCCCAGTTGACGTTCGCGGTCGCGGGCGGCGCCCTCGCCCTCGTCACGCTGTGGTGGATGTTCCTGATGTCGGAGCCCGCCGTGCTGCCCGCCCGTACCCGGGCCGCGTCGTGAGGTGGCCGCGCCTGGTCATGGCGCGGCCCGGCGGGCGGGCCGCCGTCGCGGTGTGCCTGGTCGTCGCCACCGCCGCATTCCTGGCGACCGTCCCGCTGTTCCGTGACTTCTTCGACGTCGGTGTGTACTACGGCGCGGTGGGGGAGTGGGTCCACCACGGCGGCCGGATCTACGACTACCTCAGCCCCGGTACGTCGTACGGCTTCACGTACCCGCCCTTCGCGGCCGTGTCCATGCTGCCGATGGCACTGGTCTCCTGGCCGGTGGCCGTGGCCATCAGCCTGGTCCTCAGCGTCGTGGCGTCCGCGCTGGTGCTGAACTGGCTGGTGGGTCCGGTCGTCCGCCGCGAAGGCCGGCGCGGCTGGTTCGCGTGGGTGGTGATCGGGTGCCTCTTCGGTTTGTTCGAACCGGTCCGCGACACCTTCACCTTCGGCCAGGTGAACCTCCTGCTCGTCGCGCTGGTCCTCGCCGACGCCCGGCTGCTGGCCACCGGCCGGGGGCGGTACGCGGGGATCGGCATCGGCCTCGCGACCGCGATCAAGCTCACCCCCGCGCTCTTCATCGGCTACCTCCTGATCACCGGCCGCCGCAGGCAGGCAGGCGTCGCGGCCGGGACGGCGGCCACGGCCACCCTGTTCGCCGCCGTCCTCGACCCCGGGGCCTCCAGGGACTTCTGGACGCGGGCGCTGTGGGACACCGGACGCGTGGGCGAACTCGGCTACGTCTCCAACCAGTCGGTCCAGGGGGTCCTGTCCCGCCTCCGCCCCGAGGACACCGGTCACACGGTGTGGCTGGCGTGTGTGGCCGCCGTCCTCGCAGTCTGGGCGTACCGCGCCCGCGCGGCCGTCGGGGCCGGGGACGACCGGGCCGGGTTCGCGCTGACCGGACTGGCCGCCTGCCTGGTCAGCCCGGTGACCTGGGTGCACCATCTGGTCTGGGTCGTCCCCGCCCTCGTCGTCCTGGCCGACACCGCCCTGCGCCGGGATTCCGGGGGCCGGCGCAACAGCGGACTGCTGACCGTGTGCGCGGTGGTGTACGTGCTGCTGTGCAGCAGTGTCGTCTGGCTGTGGCGCGACGGCGCGACCGGCCCGGACGCCTTCGTCGGCTCCAACACCTACGTCTGGATCACCCTCGCACTGCTGGTCGCCCTGCCGTTGCGTACGACTCCGCCGGACCACCACGCGCCGGTGGACGAGATGGCGCGGCGGCGGCCGGGGGCCGTACCCCCGCACGCCGTCCCGGAGGCCTCCCCGCTGAAGTCCTAGGGGGTGTCCGCGAAGTGGGGTCGTCGGCCCGGAGGGCGGGGCTCGCGGTGTCTGGTGCGTGCGATCGCAAGGCGGAGGACCCACCCCGTAC
>NZ_WWJY01000118.1 GCF_009865405.1 Streptomyces sp. SID3212
GCAGCGCGCCGGGCACGGCGACCAGCGCGGCGGCGGCGGGCGGCAGCAGCAGGGCGGAGGCGAGGAGGACGGGAAGGAACGATCCGGCGGCGATCGGCACGGAGCCGTGCAACGAGCGGCCGAGGAACCGGCAGCGGGCCGGCATCTCGCAGAAGGCGTACAGCGTCGCGAGCAGCGCGACGGCCCGCCACGGGGTGTCGGGGCGGAACGCGGGAAGGAGGCAGACGGTGGCGCAGAGCGCGACGCCCAGGATGTACGCGCGCGCCGCCCCCGGTATGGCCCTCACGGGTTCTCGCCCTTCCTCGGCTCCTCGGTCCGGCCCGGAAGGGCCCGAAACAAAGCGTCAGGCTAGCGAGTCGGCGGGCGGACGGAGGCCGGATGAGGACGATTAGCACCTTTGAGTGACATCGCCGGTCTGCCGGTGATACGGGAGATACGGAAGAGGGCGCACCGCGCGATGCGCGGCACGCCCTCGTACCCCGTGCGAAGGGGGGCTGTGGGGTGGTGCGGGCCCTGCCCGGAGGACCGTACCGGACACCGGGACGGCAGTCCCGCATACCCTGTTCGTCAGTCCTGCGCCGCCCGCGGCACATCCGCGCCCGCCGTCGACACTTCCCGCTCAGGGCCGATCTCGCCCGACCGGATCAGATCGATCCGGCCCATGACCTTGGCCCGCAGGTCGGACGGCACGTCGTCCTGGCCGCAGCAGCGCTTGACGAGCTTCTTCACGGCCTGCTCGAGGCCGTACTTCTCCAGGCACGGGGAGCACTCCTCGAAGTGCACCTCGAACTTGGTGCAGTCGTTGTCCGGCATCTCGTTGTCGAGGAACTCATACAAATGATCGAGTACCTCGGAGCAATCCGTCTCATGCGGCTCTCCGCAGCTCATGAGCCCGAACCTTTCCGATCGTCCGACGACTCCCCGGCACCGGCCGGGACGAGCCCGCGCTCGCGGGCGTAGTCCTCCAGCATGCCGCGCAGCTGGCGGCGCCCACGGTGCAGTCGCGACATCACCGTACCGATGGGTGTCCCCATGATGTCCGCGATCTCCTTGTACGCAAAGCCCTCTACATCGGCGAGATACACCGCGATGCGGAACTCCTCCGGGATCGCCTGCAACGCCGACTTCACGTCGGAGTCCGGCAGGTGGTCCAGCGCCTGCGCCTCCGCGGAGCGCAGACCGGTCGACATGTGCGACTCGGCACGCGCGAGCTGCCAGTCCTCGATCTCCTCGGCGGCACTGCGCTGAGGTTCGCGCTGCTTCTTGCGGTAGGAGTTGATGAAGGTATTGGTGAGGATGCGATACATCCAGGCCTTGAGGTTGGTCCCCTCGCGGAACTGGTGGAAGGAGCCGTACGCCTTGGCATACGTCTCCTGCACGAGGTCCTCGGCGTCCGCCGGGTTGCGCGTCATGCGCAGCGCGGCGGAATACATCTGGTCGAGGAAGCCCAGCGCGTCCCGCTCGAAACGGGCGTTGCGCTCGGCCGTGGTCTCTTCGATGCCGCCGTCGTCGGTCCCTGCGTCGGTCCCAGTGACCGGACCCACCTCCTCCAACGCTGTGGCGGGCCCGAAAGCGGACCCACTCGAATCGGAGAATAGTCGACCTTGTGACAACGAGGGCCGGTGGTCCGCTCCGCCGGCCGCCCGGACCGGAGCGTTCTTGGACGCGGAAAGCACCGTCCACTCCAGTTCACTGGCGTCTGAGCGGCGCGGGCAGATGGTCGAACCCATACGACGGACTCCCTCTCCATGCTCTGTGTTCCGTTGTCTGGTGGAACAGTGGACATCTGTCGCACATTCCCGGCCACGGCCCGGTCCTCAGGCCAGTTTCGCCGCCCATTCCGCCACCTTCCCGGTGATGATCGCGAGGGCCCGCTCCTGCGAGACGGCGGCGCTCTTCGCGACGGCGAACCCGTGGTCGGCGCCCGGCACCTCGCACAGCGCGTACGCGCCACCACCGTCCGTACCACCGTGCGAACCGGCTGCGCTCTTGCCGGACACCTCACCCGCGTCCGGGAACTCCGCGGCCTTCCCGAAGGGGTCGTTGCCGCCCTGGACCACCAGCGTGGGCACCCCCGCGCCCAGCAGTTCCGCCGCCCGGGACTTCTCCGGCCTGCCCGGCGGGTGCAGGGGAAAACTCAGGGCCAGTACGGCGTACGCCCCCAGCTCCAGCGCCGTACGGCAGGCCACCCGCGCTCCGGCGCTGCGCCCGCCCGCGATCACCGGCGCCCCCTGGTCCGCCAGCTCCGGCCACACCGCCCGCCACCCGGCGTCCAGGGTCTTCGGCGCC
>NZ_WWJY01001190.1 GCF_009865405.1 Streptomyces sp. SID3212
GCGTCCCGACCGCCCCACCCACGACGCCCTCGCCGCCAGCGGCCTCCCCGCCTCCGCGGTCGACGGCTTCGTCCGCCCGCTCCTGACCGCGCTGCTCGGCGACCCCGCCCTGTCGACGTCCAGCCACCGCGCCGACCTCGCGCTGCGCGCGTACACCCGGGGCCGGCTCTGCGTCCCCGCGGGCGGCGCGTCCGCCCTGCCGGAGCTGCTCGCGCGGACGCTGCCGCCCGGCACCGTCGTGACGGACGTGTGGGTGACGGAGGCGTCGATCAACCGCGTCGCCACCAAGGAGCACGGCGAGATCGCGTGCCGCTCCCTGCTCGTGGCGACCGGCGCCCGCGCCGCCGCCGAGTTGCTGCCGGGGCTGCGGGTGCCGGACTTCCACCCGGTGACGGTCCTCCACCACACCGCCCCCACCGCCCCGTCGGCCGACCCGGCCCTCGTCCTGGACGCCGAGACGGGCGGCCCGGTCGCGCACACGGCCGTGATGAGCGCGGTCGACCCCTCCCGTACGCCGGACGACCGGGTCCTGGTGTCGTCCACGGTCCTCGGGACCCCGCCCCCGGCCCGGGAGCTGGACCGGCTCGTGCGGGCGCAGCTGGCCGGGGTGTACGGAACCCCCACGGACGACTGGGAGTTGCTGGCCGTGCACCACACCCCGGAGGCCGTCCCCGCGATGCCCGCGCCGCACGACCCGCACCGGCCGGTGCGGCTGCTGTCCGGCCTGTACGTGTGCGGGGACCACCGGGACACCAACACCGTGCAGGGCGCGCTGTTCTCGGGCCGCAGGGCCGCCCACGCCGTCCTGCGAGACCTGGGGGTGAAGCCCGCTTACGGCGCTCCCCCGCTGCCCACGGCGGCGTAGGAACCCGGGGCGCCCCGTACCACCTCAGCCGATCGTCGCGACCCGGTCGCGATAGGTCCGTACCGCCGCCGCGTCCCGGAACGGCTCCAGGCGGCGTTCAAAGTCGCGTACGTACTCCACCGCCCGTACCGACCGCATCTCGGCGGCCTGCTGGGCCGCCTCCGCGCCCAGCAGGCACGCCTGGTCCAGTTCGCCGAGCCCGAGGCGGCCCGTGGCGAGCACCACCCGGCAGAAGAGCCGGCTGCGGGCCAGCGCGGGCGCGCGCAGCTGGAGGGAGCGTTCGGCGTGCTGCACGGCGGCGCGGTACTGCTGGAGGTCGCGGTAGGAGTGCGCGAACTCGTCGGCGAGCTGCGCCTCGTCGAAGTACCGGCCCCAGTGCGGCACGTCGTCCCCGGGCCGTGAGGTCTCCAGGGCGCGTTCCGCCCGTACGAGGGACGAGGTGCAGGCCCGTACCTCCCCGAGGACCCCGTGCCCGCGCGCCTCGACGGCGTGCAGCAGGGCCTGGACGACCGGGGGCGCGGAGGAGCCCACGCCCTGCTGGGCGACGCGGGCCAGCTGGACGGCCTCGCGGCCGTGGCCGAGGTAGACGGCCTGGCGGCTCATGGTGATCAGGACGTACGACCCATAGGCGCGGTCCCCGGCGGCCTGGGAGAGGCGCAGGGCCTGGACGAAGTACCGCTGGGCGAGGCCGTGGGCGGCGATGTCGTACGAGGTCCAGCCCGCCAGCCGGGTCAGGTCGGCCGCGGCTGCGAAGAGGCGGCGTCCGGTGACCTCTCCGTACAGTCCGCGCAGTATCGGCTCGACCTCGTGCTCCAGGTACCGGACGAGGGCCTGGCGGGCGTGGCCGCCGCCGTACGCCTGGTCGAGCGCGCGGAACAGCTCGCCGACCGAACGCAGCGCGGCGATGTCCCCGGCGGTGACG
>NZ_WWJY01001191.1 GCF_009865405.1 Streptomyces sp. SID3212
CGCCACCAGCGCCGCCGCGCCCGCGCTCACGCCGTCCAGGATCACCGGCGTACGCAACGACGCGCCGCCCAGCAGGAATCCGACCATCGCCGCGTGTTCCAGGCCGCCCACCGCCGCCAGGACGCCCACCGGGTCGGCCGGGTCGGGGCGGTGGAGGTCGAGGCCACGCCGTACGACATCGATCTTCCGCGCGTGCGTCTCGTCGTTGATGCCGGTGCCCCGGCCGGTGACCTCCGCCGGGTCCTGGCCCGTGTACACGCAGATCAGCGCCGCCGACACCGTGGTATTGGCGATGCCCATCTCCCCCGTCAGCAGCGCCTTGTTGCCCGCCGCCACCAGGTCGCGGGCCGTCTCGATGCCCACCTCGATCGCCGCGAGCACCTCCTCGCGGCTCAGCGCGGGTCCGGTCGTGAAGTCCGCCGTGCCCGCCCGTACCTTGCGGGGCAGCAGCCCCGGCGTGGCCGGGAGGTCACCCACGACACCCACGTCGATCACACACACCTCGGCACCCACCTGGTTGGCGAACGCGTTGCACACCGCGCCCCCGCCGAGGAAGTTCGCGACCATCTGCGCGGTCACCTCCTGCGGCCACGGGGTCACCCCCTGGGCGTGCACCCCGTGGTCACCCGCGAAGATCGCCACCGCCGCCGGCTCCGGGATCGGCGGCGGGCACAGCCGCGACAGACCGCTGAGCTGGGCGGAGATGATCTCCAGCATGCCGAGCGCACCCGCCGGCTTCGTCATCCGCTTCTGCCGCTCCCACGCCTCCCCCAGCGCCTTCGCGTCCAGCGGGCGGATCGCCGCGACCGTCTCCTGGAGCAGATCCTGCGGCTCCCCGCCGGGCAGCGCGCGGCGGCCGTACGTCTCCTCGTGGACGACCCAGGACAGCGGGCGGCGCTTGGACCAGCCCGCCTGCATCAGTTCGGGTTCCTCCGGGAACTCGTCCACGTACCCGACCACCAGATACGCCACGACCTCCAGGTGCTCGGGCAGGCCCAGCGCCCGTACCATCTCGCGCTCGTCGAAGAAGCTGACCCAGCCGACGCCGAGCCCTTCCGCGCGGGCCGCGAGCCAGAGGTTCTCCACCGCGAGCGCGGAGGAGTACGGCGCCATCTGCGGCTGCGTGTGACGGCCGAGCGTGTGCCGGCCACCGCGTGTCGGGTCGGCGGTGACCACGATGTTCACCGGGGTTTCGAGGATCGCCTCGATCTTCAGTTCCTTGAACTGCTTCGCCCGGCCCTTGGGCAGCGACTTCGCGTACGCCTCGCGCTGGCGCTGCGCCAGTTCGTGCATGGAACGCCTGGTCTCCGCCGAGCGGATGACCACGAAGTCCCAGGGCTGGGAGTGGCCGACGCTCGGCGCGGTGTGCGCGGCCTCCAGGACGCGGAGGAGCACTTCGTGCGGGATCGGGTCGGAGCGGAAGCCATTGCGGATGTCGCGGCGTTCGCGCATCACGCGCAGTACGGCGTCGCGCTCCGCGTCGTCGTAGCCGGACGCCGCGGCGATGCTTTCGTCTGCGACGGGGGCGGGGGCCGACTCCGCCGCTGGTACCGCTTCGGCCGCGAGGGGTGTTGCTTCGTCCGTCTCCGGTACGGAGGCGGCCTCGGGCGCCGGCTCCGGGGCGCTCTCGGGCGCGGGC
>NZ_WWJY01001192.1 GCF_009865405.1 Streptomyces sp. SID3212
CCGGTGTCTCCTCGGGCGTCACGGCAGCCGCCGGCGCGCTCTCCGCACCGTCCTCGGCCTGCGGCGGACCGGCCGGCGCGGTGGCCTTACGGGTCGCACGACGCCGCGTACGCGGGGCGGGCGCCTCGTCGGACGCCGTTGCTGTCTCCTCCGCCACGGGGGCGGCGACCGGCTCCACGGGGGCGTCCGCCGACTCCGTGGTCGTCTCGGGCGCGGCCACCTTGCGGGTGGCCCGGCGCCGGGTGCGCGGCGCGGGCGTCTCGTCCGCCGCCGGTGCGGCTGCCGCCGCGCCGTTGTCCGTACCGCTGCCGCTCTCCGTACCGCTCACGGCTTCCGCCGTCGCGGCGGACTCGCCGCCCGCCGACGGCGGACCCGCGGGGCGGGACGCCGCGCGGCGCCTGCGCCGGGGGGGCAGCGTGTCGCTGGGTGTGTTGTTGTCTTCTTCGGTGGTCCCGGCCGTACCGGGTTCGTCGTTCTCAAGCATGCGGGGTTCTCCCGTCGCGTTCCCGGGCGCCGCGCCTGATTCCGGTCCGGCCGCGGCTCGCGCGTCGCGCGATCGCCGCCGTCCGGGGCGCGGGCGCCGCACGGGAACTGTTATGTCTGGCTCGCCGGTTCCCTACGCGAAGTACGTACGGCCTGGCGAAAGTCTTTTTTGGTGGTACGCGCCGCCCGACCCAGGTGGCTCCCGAGTACCAGGGCTGCGCTGTGACGACCGCCTACGCGGAACCCGCACCTTCCGGCGCTTTCGCGGCGGCGGGTCCGGCGGCCTGTTTCAGGCCGGCCGTGGCTGCCTCGCGGTCGGGCGCGAGCGGGTCGGTCACCGTGCCGGACTCCTCGTCGAAGAGCCCCTGCGCCAGCCTGGTCACCGCTGCGGGGACCGGCGGCGCCAGGTCGGCCACAGCTCGGAGACCGGACAGGACGTCGTCGGGTCGCACGGCAGGTGTCACGTGCCGAACAACCAGGCGCAGTATCGCACAGGGCCCGTCCCCCGGCCTATCAGCCCGGGGCGGGGTGACCTCCAGGGAGACCACTGCGGCACGTGTGTCGAAGGTCCGCACACCGTTCTTCATACGGCGCTCGACCTCGACCGATTCGGCGGTCAGGAAGACGGACACGGCGTGTCCGGCTTCCTCAGGACGTACGCCCTCCAGCCGCAGCTCCCACACGGAAGCGGTCAGCCGGTCGGCGAGTCCTGACGTACGGGCCTCGACGGCGTCGATGATGTCGAGACCGGTGGGCAGCGACTCGTCGAGCAGCAGACGCAGCTTCTCCGGGTCGCGGTGCTCCACCAGGGCGATCTCCAGGAACTCGGCCTCACTGCCCGTGCCGGTGGGTGCGGCATTGGCGTACGACACCTTCGGGTGCGGGGTGAACCCCGCCGAGTACGCCATCGGCACCTCGGCACGGCGCAGCGCCCGCTCGAAGGCGCGCTGGAAGTCTCGGTGGCTGGTGAACCGGAGGCGGCCCCGCTTGGTGTAGCGCAAACGGATGCGCTGCACCGCCGGTGTGGCTGGCGGCCCCTCGGGCTGTCGCTTGCCCAGTGGTTCTTCTCCTCGGTGCGGGGCGGTACGCGCTCGCGTGCCGCCCTCGGGCGTCCGGGTGACCCCGGGTCCCCCGGCTCACCCCCGCTTGCGCAAGGAGATCTCAGGTGCGGGCACCGCGCCGGGGACAGTCGTTGTACTACCCAGAGTACGCGCCCGGTGCGCGATAGGTTCCCGGGGCTCGGTCATCCGTGAGGAGCCCCGTGTCGCACCGACCAGCGCGCGCCAGGCGTCACGGCGTGTCTGCCGGAACGTCTCCCTGGCGCTCTCGAGCGTTTCGCGAGCGACGCGGCCGATCGCGCGGGAGGCACGCCCGGCGGGGGCCAGAACGTTGTCCCGTACCCAGTGCCCCACCGGGGTGCAGACGTTCCTGTACGTCCAACGTCCCGGACGCCCCACCGCATTCCAGAACAGCCAGGCGAGCGCCCTGCCGAGGGCGCGCGAGAGGTACCCGGCGATCCGCCAGGCGACGGAGAAGGCGGCGGCGATCTCCCGTCCGGCCGGGACGAGGATCCGCCGCGCCACCCATCCGCCGGGCGCGACGACCAGGACGAGGGCGAGCCGGACGACGGCGGCCCGCAGGGCGCGGACGCAGAACGAGAGGCCGTGGCCGAGCGGGACCAGCGCGGAGCGCCAGACCCACACCAGGACCCACACCAGGGGCACGACCATCCCGTACCGCACCACGGGCACGAGGACGTACCGCCACACCGCCACCACCGGCCACACCAGAGCCTTGCCGAGGGGTGTGAGGACGTTCCGATACGCGGCCACCAGCAACCGGTCCACCGCCCGCCCGAGCGGAACGAACACGGCGGTGGCCACCCACCGCGACGCGGTACCGAGCGGTACGACCAATGTCCGGTAGGACCAGACCAGCGGGAGGACCACCACCACACGCCCCAGCACACCGAGCGCGCGCCCCAGCCACTCCAGCCCCCACACCAACCCCCGCCCCAACGGCCGCAGCACCGTACGGTCCACCGCCCTGGCGCCGGCGGCCAGCAGGTCCCACACCACCCGTACGGGCAGGACGAGCAGCAGGACGACGATCCGCACCGGGATCCGGACGGCCACCGTCAGACAGCCGTCGCCGCCCTGGTAGGACGAGGTCACACCCCGCTCCCCGTACTCCCCCGCCTTCTCCGTGCCCACGCCCATGCCCATGCCCATGTCGACCCCCCTGCCCAACAGGACGCGTCAGGGGCCGGTTCGGATCCAGAAACGGAGCTTTCCCCCACGCTGGTCCTCCAGCACCCCGCCCACGGCCTCGATCACCTTCCGCGAGGCGGTGTTGGTGGTGTCGCAGGTGACCAGCACGGAACCGATCCCGATCCGCCGCGCCACGGGAAGCGCCTCGGTGAGCATGGCGGTCGCGTACCCCCGCCGACGGGCGGTGGGCCGCACGGCGTACCCGATGTGCCCGCCCAGCTCGCGCAGGAACGGATTGAGCCGGTGCCGGATCGCCAGCCGCCCGAGAAACGTGTCGCCCTCGACATACCAGAGGGTCGTGTTGGGCACCCACCCCTCCACCCGAGGGGTCTCCTCCAACGCCTCGGCGTTGAGCGCCTCCACATACCCGGCGAACACCTCGGGCCGATGCCAACTCCCCGCGTACCGCTCCATCTCATGAGCCAGCAACGACCGCTCCCCGGCCCCCTCCTCGACGAACTCCCGCATCGCGTCGAGAAACGAGGCATGAACACGAACGTCAGGAGCAATGAGCTGCGGCATCCGCCCAGTCTCCCACCGGACAGGGCAGGGAAGGCCGGGAGCGGCACGGTTCGGGGAGCACGTCACGAGGGCGACGGAGTGGAAGAGAGTGCCCTTCAGGTAGTGGCCGAGGGACACGTCTCCGCCCCACGCCAACCGTTCGACCGCCGCCCTGACCAGGAGCACCAGCCTGGCTGCGTCACCGTCCTGCGCGGAGGCGAACCGGGGCGCGGACTCCCCGAGTCGGCGGCCGAGCCATTCTCCGGCTTCCTTGGGTTCCTCCCACGTCCCCTGGATCATCGAGGGCGGTTTCATGAGCCGGTGCGCGGTCTGGATCGGAGGCACGTCGGTGGTCGGGAACACAGCCACGGCCTCCCGGTACCGGTCGTGCACCTCTTGCTCACTGGTCGCAGTGGGCGCCTGCCCGGCCGGCCTGCGGACGCTCTCCTTGTCGAACGCCTTCTTCTCACCGAGCCACGCGTAACCATGGTGGTGCACTACGGCTCCGTTCCGTGGTGCCGTGGATCAGGCGGAGAGGTCGTCGAAGCGGGCGGGGTCGATGCCCGCCGCGTCCAACTCCGCCGTGGTGAAGCGCAACGGCTCGGCATCCGGGCGCTTGCTGTCTCCCACGGCCCAGGCGTCCGGCCCGATCTTCGCGAGAGTCACGCACGACTCGCCGTCCGGGTGGGTGTTGCCGCCGCACGCCTTCGAGAACGCGGCTCCCTCAATGGGGAGCCCGTACAGATCGGTCATCGTCATGCCCTTCCTTCACCGCTGTCCGCATCCATCGGAATTCCATGGTGACCCGGTGAGGGGCAACGCTCTAGCAGATTTCCTGTTCACGCAACAGCTCGTCCCGGACACTCGCGATCAGGGCCCGCATATCGTCACCGAAAACGGCAGTTTCGCTGAAACCTTCGAACTTGGACGCGTACAGGGCGATGTCCCTGGGGTCCGTCATCACTGTTTCCGCATGGACCAGCTCAACGGTTACCATGCGATCATCCTTTATGGAGAACGAGTGGCCCGGAAAATCCGTCTGCGAAGCGGACAGCGCGACGATTCTGATATCCACGCCGGGCAGCCGGGAGACGGAAATCAAGCGGTCGAGCTGCCCCACCATGACCAGGGGCGGAACGATGCGCCACCGAAGAACTGACTCCGTGATGACGAAACGGAATTCCTTGCCTTCCGCGTACAGCACACCTTGCCGCGCCAATCTCGCACCGATGGTGCGCTCCAACTGCGCTTCGGACAGACCCTTCCGGGCAAAGACCGCCCGCACGTATTCGGGAGTCTGAAGCAGACCAGGAATGAGCGACGGCTGAAACAGGCGCAGCAGAGCAGTCTGCGATTCAAGAGCCTGCACCTGCTGCTGTTTGCGGCTGTACCCCAACCGCCGAACGAGTCGCCAAGCCGTGATCTCTGTGGCAGCCTCCCTGGCGGCAGCCATGTACTCGGCCTTGACCGCGTCCGACACCCCTATGGCCGTGAGGATGCAGTCGACGTCCGTGACGCTCGGAGCCGTGTTCCCGTTCTCGATCTTCGACAGCTTGGAACGAGACATGACGGCCCCACGGGCAACCGCTTTGGCCTCCAGTCCGGAGGACTCCCGCAGTGAGCCAGAAGTCCGGGGCCTCCGGAATGGGGTTCTCCTGGTTCGTGGTGTCCAGGATGAAGAATTCCTCCCCGGCCGTCATGTTCCGCCGGTATCCCCAGGAGAGTTCAAAGCGCAGGTAGTCGGTCAGCGGACGCGCGAGGACGTGGACCCGGTAGATTCGTCTGCCCGACCGGACCGCGTCCCCGATCGTCGTCATCCACTTGGCCGTTCGGTAACTTTCCGGCTGCGGCTCACCCGCAAGGAACGCCTGATAGGCATCGACGCCGCGGTGATCACCCACCCTGTCCCCCTGGATGGCGAGCGTGCCCCGGTCGGTGGCGTAGATGGTGGGGCAGTCCCCGTCCTCGCACTCACCCACCAGTCGTGTCAGCTTCACGGACCGTCTCCTCGTCGTCGAGTGTCGAGTCCGATGCTCGCGGCAGACACGGTGAGTGACAAGGGGTTCGGGTTTCCGTTACTGGAAACCCGAACCGCAGAGTCCGCGCCGGCTACTTGACCACCGTCAGGGGGAGGAGTTTCTTGCCCGTCGGGCCGATCTGGATGTCCAGGTCCAGTTGAGGGCACACGCCGCAGTCGAAGCACGGGGTCCAGCGGCAGTCCTCGACCTCTGTTTCGTCCAGGGCGTCCTGCCAGTCCTCCCAGAGCCAGTCCTTGTCCAGGCCGGAGTCCAGGTGGTCCCAGGGGAGGACTTCCTCGTACGTGCGCTCCCTCGTGGTGTACCAGGCCACGTCCACGCCGACGTCGGGGAGGGTTTTCTCGGCGGCGGACATCCAGCGGTCGTAGCTGAAGTGTTCGCGCCAGCCGTCGAAGCGGCCGCCCGCCTCGTAGACCGCGCGGATCACCGCGCCGACGCGGCGGTCGCCCCGGGAGAGGAGGCCCTCCACGATGCCGGGCTTGCCGTCGTGGTAGCGGAAGCCGATCGAGCGGCCGTACTTCTTGTCGCCCTGGATCTTGTCCTTGAGCTTCTTGAGGCGGGCGTCCGTCTCCTCGGCGCTGAGCTGCGGGGCCCACTGGAAGGGGGTGTGCGGCTTGGGGACGAACCCGCCGATCGACACCGTGCAGCGGATGTCGCCCTGGCCGGAGACCCGCCGGCCCTCCGCGATGACCTTGACCGCCATGTCCCCGATCTGGAGGACGTCTTCGTCCGTCTCGGTGGGCAGGCCGCACATGAAGTAGAGCTTCACCTGCCGCCAGCCGTTGCCGTACGCGGTGGAGACCGTACGGATCAGGTCCTCCTCCGAGACCATCTTGTTGATGACCTTGCGCAGCCGCTCCGAGCCGCCCTCGGGCGCGAAGGTGAGGCCCGACCTGCGGCCGTTCCTGGTCAGCTCGTTGGCGAGGTCGACGTTGAACGCGTCGACCCGGGTGGAGGGCAGGGACAGGCCGATCTTGTCCTCCTCGTACCGGTCCGCGAGGCCCTTCGCGATGTCGCCGATCTCGCTGTGGTCGGCGGAGGAGAGCGAGAGCAGGCCGACCTCCTCGAAGCCGGTCGCCTTGAGGCCCTTCTCGACCATCTCGCCGATGCCGGTGATGCTGCGCTCGCGCACCGGGCGCGTGATCATGCCGGCCTGGCAGAAGCGGCACCCGCGGGTGCAGCCGCGGAAGATCTCCACGGACATCCGCTCGTGCACGGTCTCGGCGAGCGGCACCAGCGGCTGCTTCGGGTACGGCCACTCGTCCAGGTCCATGACGGTGTGCTTGGACACCCGCCACGGGACACCCGACCGGTTCGGTACGACCCGGCCGATGCGCCCGTCCGGGAGGTACTCGACGTCGTAGAAGCCGGGGACGTATACGCCGCCGGTCTTCGCGAGCCGCAGGAGCAGTTCCTCGCGCCCGCCGGGGCGGTCCTCCGCCTTCCAGGCGCGGACGATCTCGGTGATCTCCAGCACGGCCTGCTCGCCGTCGCCGATGACCGCGCAGTCGATGAACTCCGCGATGGGCTCGGGGTTGAAGGCCGCGTGCCCGCCCGCGACGACGATCGGATGGTCGACCGTACGATTCCTGGCCTCCAGCGGGATGCCCGCGAGGTCCAGGGCGGTGAGCATGTTCGTGTAGCCCAGCTCGGTGGAGAAGCTCAGCCCGAACACGTCGAAGGCGGAGACCGGGCGGTGCGAGTCCACCGTGAACTGCGGGACCCCGTGCTCACGCATCAGTTCCTCAAGGTCCGGCCACACGCTGTACGTACGCTCCGCCAGGACGCCCTCGCGCTCGTTGAGCACTTCGTACAGGATCATGACGCCCTGGTTGGGCAGCCCGACCTCGTACGCGTCCGGGTACATCAGCGCCCAGTGGACGTCACACGAATCCCAGGGCTTGACCGTGGAGTTGAGCTCGCCACCGACGTATTGGATCGGCTTCTGCACATGCGGGAGCAGGGCTTCGAGCTGCGGGAAGACCGATTCGGCACGCATCAGGAAAAGTTCTTTCGTGGGCCGGCTGGATTGACCCACCAGACTACCCCGGTGCTCAGCCGGCCAGCGCCGCCCGCCATTTCCGGTCCGAGGACTCCGCCCACACCTCGGGCAGCTCGCGTTCCCTGTCCTCCGCGTGCGCCTCCTCCTGCCCGTACAGAAGTCCCCAGGTGAACGCCGTCTCGCCGGCCGCGTGGGCCTTGACGGCGAGGGCGCGCAGGGCCTCCCGGGCCACCACGCTGTCCTGGTGGTCGCCCAGCACGGTCTGCACCGCCTTCATGCGCTCGGCGAACCGTTTGGCGGGTCGGCCCAGCACGGGCTTCGCCGCCTCGCCCGCGTACCGCGCGCGCTTCGCCGCCTTCCTGGCCTCGTGCAGCGCCACGTCCCGCTCCTCGCCGGGGCGCAGGGCCAGCGCGTGCTCGATGCGCCCGGCCAGCCGCCCGTAGTCCTTGAGGATCGCCTTGGGCAGCGCCTTGTCGGGCGGGCCGTCCGCGCCCTTGCGCAGCGGCGGGTCGGCGAGCAGCGCGTCGACCGACTTCAGCAGGGCGAGGTAGCGCTCGCCGTCGAGGACGGCGACCGTCGCGCTGCGCGAGTCGGTGCTACCCGCCGCGTTCCAGATCTGCGCCCGGGCGCGTACGGGTCCGAGGACCAACGTCCCCGGCAGCGCGTCGAGCCGGGCGGTGATGCGCTCGGCCAGGACCTCGTGGTCGCGGTCCACGCCCAGCTCCCCCGCCAGCCATTTCAGCTCGTCGGCGATCGGGTCGGTGACGGACCGGTCGAGGATCCTGCGGTACGTACGGAACGCGGAGCGCATCCGGCGGGTGGCGACCCGCATCTGGTGCACGGCGTCCGGCAGGTCACGCCGTACGGCCGGGTCCTGGGCGGTGATCGCCTCGGCCTGCGCCCTGATGTAGGCGAGGACGTGGTCCCCCGCGGTGAGCGGCTCGGTCCGAACGGCGGAGCCGTCCACGGCGCCCTCCGGGGCGGTCTCCGCGAGGGCCCTGCTGAGCTTGGAGGGGGCGGCGGCGGGCCGCAGCCCGGCCTTGCGCAGCTTCTTCTCGACGGCGTCGAGGATCGCGGGGTCGGCGCCGTCGCCCAGCTCCACCTCGACCTCGGCCCAGGCGGTGACCCGGCCGGGCATGCCGGTCAGGCGCTCGGCGCGGACGGTGTCGACGCTGACCTCGGCGAGCAGCTCGCCGTCCGCGCCGGACAGGTGGGTGACCTCGCGGGAGGAGCGCAGCCGGACGACGGGGATCAGGGCGGAGCCCCGGAGCCGGGAGCGCAGCAGCGCGGCCAGCTCGTCGGGGACGGTGTCGGCGAGGGGGGCCTGGATCTCGTCGCGGATGCCCGTGGACACGGGGAATTTGAGGTGCCAGCCCTCGTCGGCGCCGCCGGTCCTGCGGCGCAGGGTGAGCTTGTCCGCCGCGAGGCGCAGGTCCGCGGTGTCGTAGTAGACCGCGTCGAGCTCCACGACGCCCCGGTCGAAGAGGGACGAGACCCCTGGGACCCGGGTCAGGTCCGGCAGGGCGGGCCGGGCGTTGTCACCGGCACGCACAGGGAGCTCGTACTTGCGTTCGATCTCTCGCTTGGTGTCCGCCATATAGGGAACCTATCCGCCAAAAATGCCCTCAATCGCCGGACGGGCTTTTAATGCCCGTCCGGCCGCCTAGGGCGTGTCCGCAAAGTGGCGTCGTTCGCCCGCAGGGCGTGGCCCGCGGCGTCTGGTGCGTGCGATCGCAAGGCGGAGGACGAGCGTGTACTGGATGTACTCGCTCGGTCCGACAACGCCGCGAGCGCGCGTACCAGGCGTCGCGGGCCAGACGCCACTTTGCGGACACGCCCTAGGCCCTCAGTGGTTTCTGCACCCGGATCGACTGCAACAGCCCCACCGCGATCCACACCGCGAACATCGACGTGCCTCCGTAGGACACGAAGGGCAGCGGGAGCCCCGCCACCGGCATGATGCCCAGCGTCATCCCGATGTTCTCGAACGACTGGAACGCGAACCACGCGATGATCCCGGCCGCCACGACCGTCCCGTACAGCTCGGTCGTCTCGCGGGCGATCCGGCACGCGCGCCACAGCACCACGCCCAGCAGCAGGAGGATCAGCCCGGCTCCCACGAAGCCCAGCTCCTCGCCGGCGACGGTGAAGACGAAGTCCGTCTGCTGCTCGGGGACGAACTGCCCGGTGGTCTGCGACCCCTTGAAGAGGCCCGTCCCGGTCAGGCCGCCCGAGCCGATGGCGATGCGCGCCTGGTTGGTGTTGTAGCCGACGCCCGCCGGGTCCAGCTCGGGGTTGGCGAAGGCCGCGAAGCGGTTGATCTGGTACTCGTCCAGCACCCCGAGCGCGGCGATCGCGACCGCGCCGATCACCCCTGCCCCCACCAGCCCGAAGATCCAGCGGTTGGACGCGCCGGAGGCGAGCAGCACGCCGAGCACGATGACGGCCATGACCATGACCGACCCGAGGTCCGGCATCAGCATGACGATCGCCATCGGCAGGACGGCCAGGCCCAGCGCCTTGGCGACCGTGCGGTGGTCGGGATGCAGCTGGTCCCCGGCGTCGACCCGGGCCGCCAGCATCATCGCCATGCCCAGGATGATCGTGATCTTCACGAACTCCGACGGCTGGAGCGAGAAGCCGCCGCCGATGACGATCCACGCGTGGGCGCCGTTGATGGTCGCGCCGAGCGGGGTGAGGACCAGTATCACCAGCAGGACCGAGAGGCCGTAGAGCACCGGGACCGCGCCCCGCAGGGTGCGGTGGCCCAGCCAGATCGTGGCGATCATGAGGGCGAACCCTATGCCGGTGTTCAGCAGGTGCCGGAAGAGGAAGTAGTACGGGTCGCCGTGGTTGAGCGTCGTACGGTTCCTGGTCGCCGACCAGACCAGCAGCGAGCCCAGCAGGGACAGGGCGATCGCCGAGAACATCAGCGGCCAGTCGAGCCGCCGCGCCATCGAGTCACGGGCCGCGAGCCGCGCCCACGTGCTCCGCTCCGGACCGTATCCGGAGACCGAGAAGCCACTTGTACCGGCCATGGCTCAGTCCCTCCGGACGTGCGGGGCGGCGCCGCCGGCGACCACCTGGGTGTCGGCCGGAGGCTTCTCCGGCATGTACGGCCTGACCTTCGGGGCGTCGATCGTGCCGTCGGGGCCGATCTTCGGCAGGGCGGTGGCGGGCTGGGGCATGAGCGCCTTCTTCAGGTTCTGCTTGCCCTTCAGGTCCAGCCCGTACATCGCCTCGTAGATCTTGCGGACGGCGGGGCCGGAGGCGCCGGATCCCGTACCGCCCTGGGAGATCGTCATCACGATCGTGTAGTCCTTGGTGTACGAGGCGAACCACGAGGTCGTCTGCTTGCCGTAGACCTCGGCGGTACCGGTCTTGGCGTGCATCGGGATCCTGTCCTGCGGCCAGCCGCCGAACCGCCACGCGGCCGAACCGCGCGTCGCCACGCCCGCCAGCGCCTCGTCGATCTCGTCGCGCGTCTTGCGGTCGAACGGCAGCCGGCCGTGCGCCTTGGGCGCGATCTCCTCGACCCGCTTGCCGTCGGCGCTGATGATCGCCTTGCCGACGGTGGGGTTGAAGAGCGTGCCTCCGTTGGAGATGGCCGAGTAGATCGTCGCCATCTGGATCGGCGTGACGAGCGTGTCGCCCTGCCCGATCGAGTAGTTCACCGAGTCACCCGCGCGCATCCGGTCGCCTTCGAGGCAGCCTTCGTACGCGATCTGCTCGACGTACGTGCCGCCCTTCTTGCCCTGCTTGCACCAGGAGGCCTTGTTGGCCTTCCAGAAGTTCTTCTTCCACTGCCGGTCGGGCACCCGCCCGGTGACCTCGTTGGGGAGGTCGATGCCGGTCTCCTTGCCCAGACCGAACTGGTGGGCGGTC
>NZ_WWJY01001193.1 GCF_009865405.1 Streptomyces sp. SID3212
CCCCCGACTACCCCTCGGCCCGAACCCGCACCCTCCCTCATTACTCAACTCCCCCGCCTCGCGCCGGAGTAGCCCTCCGCCCCCGCCCTTGGCCTCTTCCATGATTGGGTTTTACTTCGGCTGCCTCCCCCTGCCCCTCACCTGCGGGGATGAACTCTTTACCTTCAGCAGACCATTGACCGACCAACCGGGTCGTGTTACTTACATCTGGTCGCACATTGGACTAGACCTGACGGCCGCCCCCACCGCCGCCGCCCGCCGCGACGCCTTCACCCCCCACCACTCCGAGTGCTGAAGGATCGATCCCCGATGAAGCTACGTTCCCGACTCCTCGCGCTGGCCACGGCCGGCGGTGTCGCCCTCACGCTCAGCGTTCTGGGCAGTGGCAGTGCCGGCGCCGCCAATCCGGCCGTCGCGCCCGGTGGCAACTTCAACCTGTCGGTGTGGCAGCTCCAGGAGCCGGTGGGTTCGCCCGGTTCGCCGACCACCATCTCGTCGTCCCGTCTCCAGGGCGCCAACGGCTACCAGGACTCGTACTTCTACACCGACACCCGCGACGGCGCGATGACGTTCTGGGCGCCGGAGAAGGGCGTCACCACGCCCAACTCCAACTACGCCCGCTCCGAGCTGCGTGAGATGAACTCCAACGGCAGCGCCGCCGACTGGTCCCTCAGCGGCAGCCACAAGCTGAGCGCGACCCTGCGCGTCGTGTCGGTCACCTCGAACGTCTGCGTCGGGCAGATCCACCTCGGCTCCGGCGGTACGTCCACCAAGCCGCTCGTCGAGCTGTACTACCGGTCGAGCGGCGACATCGTCGCCGGTATCGAGAACTCCCCGGACGGCGGCCAGACCCCCCACACCGTGGGCCACGTGTCGATCGGCAAGACCTGGACGTACACGATCGCCGTCTCCGGCGGCAACACGATCGACCTGACGGTCAACGGCAGCACGACGCACTATCCGATCCCGTCGTCCTTCAAGCCGTACAAGCAGTACTTCAAGGCCGGTTCGTACAACCAGTCGTCCTCCGACAGCACCACGAAGGGTGCCCGCGTCGCCTTCTACGGGCTGACCGTCTCCCACAGCTGACCGACCGTCCTCCCCCGCCGGGCGCTCCCCCGCCCGGCGGGGGCCGAAAGGCCCGACAGGCCCGGCGCCCGGTGAATCCCCCACCGGGCGCCGGGCCTTTCGGGCCTTACGGGCCTTACGGGTCCCTCGCTCACTTCGCCGCTTCCGCGACCTTCCGCATCTCCGGTGCCCGGCTCGGGCCGCCCGCCCACAGCAGCCCTCCCCCCAGCAGCACCCCACCCCCCACCAGCCACGGCGCCGGGCCCGTCGGCAGTGTGCTGATCGCCAAACCCGCCAGTGCCGCCACCAGTTGGAGCGCCAGTGACTGGACCGACAACGCGGTCGCGCGGCCCGCGCCCGTGACGCGGCGGTGCAGCAGGTCGTTCTCGTTCGGGCCCGCCGCGCCCAGGCCCAGGTAGACCAGGCCGAAGCCCGTCGCCCCGCCCACCAGCGCCACCGGCCCCCCGCCCGTCGCCGTGACCCCCAGCAGGAGCAGTCCCGCCGCGCCGGCTCCGAGGCTCAGCAGGACCGCGCGTCCG
>NZ_WWJY01001194.1 GCF_009865405.1 Streptomyces sp. SID3212
CCCGGGTACGGGCGGGGCGTTCGGGGGCCCACTGGCAGCGCCGGGCCCATCGCGTGCTCGGGTCGGACACCGCGACGGCCCGCCACTACCTGAGACTCAGCGCGACCGGCGCCCCGGTCCACAGCTGGCCGGCGCCTCAGCGCGCCGGGGGCGCGAAGGTGAGGACGGGGTCGGCGAAGTCGCCCGGCGATTAGCTTCCGGTCCGCCGCTCCTGGCCGGGCCACGGGCTTTGCCGGACGGTCGACCACTTGTTCTTCCTGGCCGGGTAGCTTTCACGGCATCCACTGATCTTTGTGTGCGGGCCCGTTTCGGCACGACCGACCTGGTCCGCGGGGAGGGGTGCGTCATGAGCACGGTCAATCTCGCGGAGACGGCGGCCGGCCTGCCCCGGGCCTGGGGCTCCCGCCTGCTGGGCACGGTCGGGGCGGCCTGCGTGAAGGTGCTGCGCATGGACGGCTCACCGGTCGAGGAAGAGAGCCACGAGGCCGCCGAGGCGCTGCTGGTCCTGGACGGCCGGCTGGAACTGGAGGTGGGTGGCACGGACGTGACGGTACGGGCGGGCGAGCTGTTCGTGGTGGCGGCGGGAGCCGCACACACGGTCCGCCCCGGAAGCCGGGGCACGTTGGTGATCGTGGAACTGCCCGAGACGTAAGGGCCCTTCAGGCAGCCGTCACCGGGTAGCTCGGCGGCGGATGACGGTTCCGAACCGCCGAGGAACGCCTTCACGACACGGCGGTCGCCGGGAGGTCGGGGAGCGCGGGGCTGTGGTCCGCCGCCGGGCGCAGGGTGAGGACCATGGTCATGCCGCCGCCGGGGGTGTCCTCGGCGGCGAGGGTGCCGCCCATCGCCTCGGCGAAGCCGCGGGCGACCGCGAGGCCGAGGCCGACCCCGGCGCCGCGCGGGGCGTCCCCGTGCCGCTGGAAGGGTTCGAAGATCCGGTCCTTGGCATCGTCGGGGACCCCCGGGCCCCGGTCCACCACCCGCAGCTCCACCCGCCCGGCGATGGTCCCCGCCGTGACCAGGACCCGTACACCGTCGGGGCTGTACTTCACCGCGTTCTCCACGATGTTGGCCACCGCCCGCTCCAGGAGACCCGGGTCGACGGCCACCATCGGCAGGTCCTCCGGGACGTCCAGGACGACGCTGCCGTCGGGGACCCC
>NZ_WWJY01001195.1 GCF_009865405.1 Streptomyces sp. SID3212
AGGCGCTGGCCGCCGGCATCGCCGCGACGGCCACGCTGGTGGAGATCGGCATCGCGGTCGTCGGCGGGGGTGTCGCGAACGCGGGCGAGGTCCTCTTCGCCCCGCTGCGCCGCTCCCTGGGCGACTACGCGACGCTCTCCTTCGTCCGGCAGATCAAGGTGGCCCCGGCCCTCATGGGCACGGACGCGGGCCTGGTGGGCGCGGCGGCGGCAGCGGCACTGGGCACCCGCGACGGGGAGACGGCGGCGGTCAGCGGCTGACGCTCTCCCCGCTTGTCCGCATTGTCCCCGGTGGGGGTCGTCCTTGTCCCTGGTGGGGGTCGTCCTCGTGCGGTCAGTGTGTCGTCTGGCAGGCCATACGCCGGCTGCCTCGGAACTTCACGCACAGCTCGGTGTCCCTGCCCGTGTGGTGCGTCGGCCAGGTGTACATCAGCGCTTTGCCGGAGCGCGTGGCCGTCGCCGTGCCGGCGAGCCGGCCGTTCCGGTACAGCGACACCGCACGCGAGCCGACGTGCGCCGGCGGATTGGTCCAGATGCCGGTGACCGCGTTGGTGGCGCCCCGGCCGTCCAGCCGGACGCAGATCTGCGGGCCGGAGAAGTGGTGGGTGCACGCGCTGCTGTCGGCCGCCGCGGGCGTCGCGGTCAGCGAGACCGCCACCCCCGCCAGGGCGAGCGTCAGGGCGGTCCGCCGGGCGGGGGAGCGCGTGGCGAAGGGCGCGGGCGGAGCGGGGGGCGGCGGCTGGACGGGTGGCATGTCGGCT
>NZ_WWJY01001196.1 GCF_009865405.1 Streptomyces sp. SID3212
CCGGCAACCTGGCGCTGGTCTCCTTCCCCGACGTGCCGGGCCGGATGAGCCGCGAGCAGATGGACGCGCGCCACCCGGCGCTGCTGCCGACGCTGGCCGACCATCCGGGGATCGGCTTCCTGCTGGTACGCAGCGAGGCGCACGGCTCGGTGGTGCTCGGCCGGGGCGGGGTGGAGGTCCCGGTGGCGGAACTCCGCGACGGGGAGGGGCCGCTCGCGGCGATGGGGACCGGGGCGGCGGACGCCGTACGGCGCACGGACACGTTCCCGCATGTCGCGGACATCATGGTCAACTCGACGTTCGATCCCCGGACGGGGCGGGTGCACGCCTTCGAGGCACAGATCGGCTCCCACGGCGGCCTGGGCGGCCAGCAGTCGTACGCCTTCCTGCTGTCCCCGGTCGTCCTGTCCCCACCGGTCCCGCACACCGCGTCGGGACCACCGGCCGAACTGGTGGGCGCGGAGCAGGTGCACCAGGTGCTGCGCCGCTGGCTGCGCGAGTGCAACGGCCCGGAGATCCCGGTGGGCCTGGCGTCCGCCGCCGGGCCGGCGGCGGCCGACGTGCCACGGCAGACGGGC
>NZ_WWJY01001197.1 GCF_009865405.1 Streptomyces sp. SID3212
CCCCGCCCCCGGCGTGTCGAATCGTGTCGTGCCCCGGGGCTCGTCCCGGTCGTTCCGTGTCATGGGCGTCGTGCCTCTTCCTCGTCCGGGGTGAGCAGGTCCGCGATGTCCAGGACGTGGTAGCCGCGCATCGAGGGCAGGCAGCTGCCCCGTACCGGTCCGATCGCCGAGGACCATTCCGGGGGGATGGCCCGCGCCCCCGAGAGCGCGCCCGCCAGGGCCCCCGCCACCGCCGCCGTCGTGTCCGCGTCGCGGCCCATGTTGACCGCCATGAGGACCGACGTACGGAAGTCGCCGCGCGCCGCCGTGAACGCGCCGAAGGCCAGGCCCACCGCCTCCGGGGCCAGGTCCGTCCACGGATAGCCGCCGATGACCACCGACGAGCGCACCGCGCGCTCCATGGTGAGCGTGTCCGGGTACTCCCGCCGCGCCGCGACCACCCCCCGCCGCAGGGTGCGGGCCGTCCACGAGTCCATCGGGATCACCGAGAGCGCCGCCGCGACCACCGACGTGGGACCCGCCCCCGCCATCGCCGCCGCGACCCCCGCCGC
>NZ_WWJY01001198.1 GCF_009865405.1 Streptomyces sp. SID3212
ACGGGTCGGCGACGAACCGGCCGGCGGTCAGCGCGGGGCGGCCCTGGTAGCCACGGGCGACGCCCCGGCCGCTCACGTACAGCTCCCCCACGACGCCGCGCGGCACCAGGCCGAGCGAGCCGTCGAGCACGTACAGGCGTGTCCCGTCGAGGGGCCGGCCGATGGGCGGCACGCCCGCCGTGTCCGCGTCGACCGGGTGGCGGGTGGCGAAGGTCGTGGTCTCGGTGGGGCCGTACACGTGCAGGACGCGGGTCCCGGGCGCGGCGGCGGCCACGCGCCGCATCACGTCGGGGGTGGCCTTCTCGCCCCCGGCGGCGACCAGGCGCAGCCCGGCGAAGGCCGCCGGGTCGGTCTCGGCGACGACGTTGAACAGGGCCGTCGTCAGGAACAGCGCGGTGACCCCGTGCCGCTCCACCAGCTCCGCGAGGACCCGCGCCTCCAGGACGCCCGGCGGCGCGACGACCACCCGGCCCCCGTTCAGGAGCGGCACCCAGATCTCGAAGGTGGAGGCGTCGAAGACGTA
>NZ_WWJY01001199.1 GCF_009865405.1 Streptomyces sp. SID3212
GCCGGGGACGACGGCGACCACGGCCCGCTGGACCTGCTCCGGCGCCCGTTCCGCCGCGCCGAAGTGGGTGATCCTGATGCGGTACGGGCGTCCCGCCTCGACCCCGGCCTCCACGGCGGCGCCGGCGTCGTCCACGTGGATGTGCACGTTCCACAGCCCGTCCCCGCCGACGACGACCAGGGAGTCGCCCAGCCGGTCGAGCCGGGCGCGCAGCCGGGCCACCGCGTCGTCGCCGGCCTCCAGCAGGTAGATCACCTCGAAGGCGGGGCCTTCGTCGGCCTGGCAGGACCCGAAGGCGCCGGGCCCCTCGTCGGCCGGGGACACG
>NZ_WWJY01000119.1 GCF_009865405.1 Streptomyces sp. SID3212
GCTGCACGCGCCCCCGCGCGCGGTCGTCGGGAGGGAGCCGGACGGGGGCGCGGCGGGAGCCGGCCTGGGAGGGGTGGTCATGCGGGGACCTTGAGCCGGCCCGCTCCGGTGCGCTCGGCGCCCGCGCGGACGAGGTCGATGAGCGTGCCGTAGTCGCGGGCGTCCGCGAGGGGGGAGAAGCCCCGGATGAGGAGGGTGGACACCCCGAGGGAGACGTAGTCGAGGAGGGATTCGGCGACCTGCTCGTAACTGCCCACCAGGGCCGTGGAGTTGCCCGCCGCTCCGGTGGTCCTCGCGATGGCGGTCCACAGCCGCTTGTCGTGGACGTCGCCCTGGGCCGCGTACTCCAGCAGTCGTTGGGAGCCGCGCTGCGCGGAGTGGTCGAGGTTGAAGGCCCTGGCCGTCCCGCCGACCCGCTCCTCGGTGAGCCGCAGGATCTCCCGCGCCCGGTCCCAGGCCTGTTCCTCGGTGGCGGCAGGGATGGGGCGCAGGCTCACGCTGAAGCGCGGTTCACGGCCGTACGGCGCGGCGGCGGCCCGTACCTCGCGGATCCGCTCGGCGATCCCGGCGAGCGGTTCGCCCCAGAAGGCGTAGACGTCGGCGTGCTTGCCGCCGACGCGGACGGCGCCCGCGGAGGCGCCGCCGAAGTAGACGGGGATCGGGGCGGCGGGGCGTACGGCGGAGAAGCCGCCCTTCACGCGGTAGAACTCCCCTTCGTGGTCGAAGGGTTCGGCGGAGTCCCACTCCTTGCGGACCACGTCGAGGAAGTCGTCGGTGCGGCGGTAGCGGGTGGGCTTGTCGCTGAAGTCGCCGTCGCGCGCCTGGTCGGCGTCGTCGCCGCCGGTGATGACGTGCAGGGCGATCCGGCCGGGGTGGAAGGCGTCAAGGGTGGCGTACTTGCGGGCGGCGAGAGTCGGCGAGACGAAGCCGGGGCGGTGGGCGAGCAGGACGCCGAGCCGTTCGGTGTGGGTGAGGATCTGGTCGGCGACGGTGAAGCCGTCGGGGCTCGCGGAGGAATGGGCGACCAGGACGCGGTCGAAGCCCGACTCCTCGTGGGCGCGGGCCAGTTCGCGGAGGTAGCCGGGCTGGACGACCGGCCCTGCGGCGTGTTCGGTCTCGGTCTGGGTGGAGACGCCGTCGCGGCCGGTGACGGGGGTGCGGGAGCCGCTCTCGCTGGTCTCCTGGGTGGCGGCGATGCCGATGAATTCGATGGCCATGGCGGTGGGTTCTCCTGTTCCTGTTCAGCCGATACCGCCGCGCCAGGTGGCGGCGTGGTGGCAGGCGACGGTGTGGGACGGCCTGGACGGGTCGGATTCCCCTGCGAGGGAAGGTAGTTGTGCCGTGGTAGGTGGGGCGGTGGCTTGAGCGGCGGTTCCGACGGCGGTTTTGTCGGCGGTTTTGTCGGCGGTTTTGTCGTCCGTCTCGTCAGCGGCTTCTGCGGCGGGTTGCGGGGCGGCGGAATCGGGTGCCGATTCCGGGATCGCTCGGCCGGCTCCGTCGGGCCGGCTGGCTTCGCCGGGCCGGGTGGCTTCGCCGGCGGCCACGGGCGCGGAGCCCGGCTCCTCCCGGCACGTGGGCCCCGCGAAGCGGCAGCGGGGCGCGAAGACACAGCCCTCGTCGTCGGGCCAGGGCGTACGGCCGGCGGCGACGGCCGGGTCCGGGCGCAACTGCGCGGGCAGGAGCCGGTGTTCGCGGCGGACGCTGGGCGCGGAGGCGGTGAGCAGGGCGGTGTACGGATGCCTGGGATGTTCCAGGACCTCGCCGATGGGGCCCTGTTCCACGAGCCGGCCCCGGTAGAGGACGGCGACCCGGTCGGCGATCCCCGCGAGCGAGCTGAGGTCGTGGGAGATGACGACGACGGCGAGGCCGAGTTCGCGGCGGAGCCGGTCGAGCAGGCTCAGGACGAGGTTGCGGTTGGAGGCGTCCAGGGCGCTGACCGGCTCGTCGCTGAGCAGCAGCCGGGGGCGGGTGACGAGGGCGCGGGCCAGCGAGACGCGCTGGCGCTGGCCGCCGGAGAGCTGGGCGGGGGTACGCGGGCCGAGCGCCTCGGCGTCG
>NZ_WWJY01001200.1 GCF_009865405.1 Streptomyces sp. SID3212
CCTCACCGGCCTCCCGGCGCGGCCCCGGCCGGCGGGGGGCCGGCGGCCGGGCGGCGGTGCCGCCGAGTCTTTCACCCGTCACACGTGATCTCCTGGCTGTCGCCGCGCGGTTCTTCGACACTCAGCAGGGTGGCGGGGTGGGGGCGTGTGCGGGGCGTGATCCCGGGATGTTTCATCCTCAGGACGCCAGTCCTATTTCGCCGGACGGGCGTGTGCGGCCCGGTGGTGGGCGCGGGTTACTGATGTCCTCAATCGCCGGACGGGCT
>NZ_WWJY01001201.1 GCF_009865405.1 Streptomyces sp. SID3212
GCGGCGCTGCCCCGCGTACCGCGCGGACACCCCCCGCACCTCCAGCGGGAACGGCGACCCGGGCGCGGCGGCGGGCCGCTCCGGCTCCTGTACGGGTACGGGGGCGTCCAGCACCTCGCAGACCCGCCGCGCGCCCTCGGCGGCCCGCTGCCGGTACCGCACGGCGAGCGGGAGCCCGGCGACCGCCTCGAACGCGGCGAGCGGCGTCAGGACCACGACGGCCCCACGCGTAGGCCCGCGCGTCCGGCGTGGCGTCGTACCCGTGGTCCGCGAGCCCGTCGAAGAGCTGGTCGGGGGAGTACAGCAGCCCCCGGTACGGGTCGAAGGGGAGGTTCGGCACCGGCGGGAACACCATGGCCCCGTCGGCGCGGACCTTGGCCAGGGCGGCGGCCTCCATGGGGCAGCCGAGGAAGACGGCGCCGGAGGTGTCGGTGGCGATCAGGGTGTCCGTACGGCCGGTCAGGTCCACGGACTGGAGCCGGAAGCCGTCGAGCTTCCCGCCGGTTTCGACGATTCTGCGGTCGAACTCGTCGAGGGTTTCTATCTCCCGGTCCGTCGGCTGCGGTTGGAGGTCATCGCCATTCACCATGGCGTCACGATAGCGGCCGGTCCTTCACACCGTCCGCCCCGCCCGCACTCAGTGCCGCCCCGCCGCCCGCGCCCGCTCCACGGCGGCGCGCGGCCCCTCCCTGAAGGGCTCGCCGTGCCCGGGCAGGACAAGTGCCCCGGCCGGACCGGACAGCAGTTCCAGCGAGGCGAGGGC
>NZ_WWJY01001202.1 GCF_009865405.1 Streptomyces sp. SID3212
TCTGGCCTGTTTCGGTGGGTGGTGTGCTCTGAGAGCCCGTTAACGCAACACAGGACCCAAGGCCGGGGAGGAGTGACCTTCAGGAGGCTCCAAAGTCCGGGCAAATAGGGCATTCGACCAGGCGGGGAAGTGGCGATGGGCGGCCTCGGCAGCCACCCGCCACCCACCGGCCCGCACGTGGACACCACACCCGAGCCGGGTGGGTGGTGGGGCAGATGGTGATCGTCGGGGCGGCGATCCGGCCCGTTTCGGTGGGTTGCGGGCCAAGGAAGCCTCTTAACGCAACACGGGACACAAGACCGGACAGGAAAGACCCACAGGAGCCCCCAAAGCTAGGGCAAATGGGGCATATGGCCTGGCGGGGTCTGGTGGCGGGCAGCTTCGGCGGCCGACCCTTGCCCACCGGCCCGCGCGCGAGCGGCATGCC
>NZ_WWJY01001203.1 GCF_009865405.1 Streptomyces sp. SID3212
CGGCCGGCTGGTGACGCGCGGGCGCGGGGGCGTGAGGCGCCGGCGTGCGCGGATCAGTCGGCAGAGGACCGGACTTCCCCGGTCCAGGACGCTGACCGGGACGATCTCGTCGACGATGAAGCCCGCCTCGACCAGGAGGTCCTCCCACAACTCCTGGGTGAGACCGCCGGTCCGTACGGTCAGTTCCAGCCGCCCGCCCGGCGGGATCTCGGCGGCCAGGCGGGGGAGGAGCCGCCCGGGGTCGACGGGGTCGAGCGGCCCGCCGACCGTCTCGACCACACGCGTCCCGCCCACACCCGTCCCGCCCACCGGTGTCTCGACCACGCCTGTCTCGACCACACGCGTCCCGCCCGCGAATACTTCCTGATCACTCATACGAAGAGCCCCCGCTCCAGCCGCTCCAGCGTGCGCGTGCCCCGCTCGGTCACCTCGTCGTCGCCGTGCGCCGGCCCGTACGCCAGTCCGCTCACCGCGTCGAGCGCGGCCAGACAGGTCAGCGCCTGGCGTTCGGCGTCGGTGAGGGCGCGCCCGTACCCGTGGAAGAACGCGTCCCGCAGGTCGGGGCGGTCCTGCCAGGGCCCGCAGGCCAGCCGTACGAAGTCCTGTACGGCGGGCGCGTACCGGGACCGCTCGAAGTCGATCACGGCCAGCCGTCCCGCCTCCCGGCCCGCCCCCGTCCACAGGGCGTTCCGCTCCTGCGCGTCGCCGTGGATATGGGCCGGTACGAGCCGGTCCGTCAGCTGGAGGAGATGCTCGGCCGCGCGCCGTACGAGCGCCCGCCGGTGGTCGGTCAGCAGGGCCCCGGCCCGTACGAGATGCCTCTCGACCCCCGTGGTCGCCGCGTGCTCCACCGCCTCCTCCGCCGCCCTGCGGCCCGCGCCCGGCATCCTGTCGCTGCCGTGCAGCCGCCGCAGGAGGGCCCCGAACTGCCGGTGTGCCGACCGGTGCGCGGTGACGGTGAGGGTGAGCAGGGAGAGCGGGGTGCCCGGTACGGCGGTCAGGAGCAGCGCCAGATTGCGGGCGTCGCTGGCCACGAGCCGGGGGGCTCCGCCGAAGCCGAGCGCGGGCACGGCCGACTGGTACCCGAACGTCTCGCGCTCGTAGAACTTCGGGGTCGGCGACTGTTTGACGAAGAAGCGCCGGCCCTGGGCGTCGGCGATGTCCCACACCCGCGAGTCCGCGCGGGGGTGCGACGCGTCGTGTACGGCTCCGAGGGGGCCGACGGAGCGTTCCGCCCACGCGCGCAGGGGCGGCGGAAGTGTCTTGGTGTGGCTCACGCACCCCTCCTCGGTGACGGTCGTGATGCCAGGGCCGCCAGGGTCGCGCGGCGGGCGAGGACGTCAACCCGGTGTGGCTCGGCGAGGGGCGCCGTACCGCCGTACTCGAACGCGGGATGTCCGGCGACAGGGCAGGCGGGAGCGGGGACAGGTCGCATGATTCCTCCGGGAGGGCGCGGGGTGATGAGTCGGCGCTCGGACAACGGCCCTGATCAAGGGGCTGTAACGGGGGACGCCGGGGGAATCATAGAACAAATGTTCGAGCGGGGTCGGGGACCCGTGCGGCGTGGGCGTGGCCGGCTGTGATGGTGCGTTCGAACCACCCGTGAGGTGGGTGGGCACTCTATCGGGGGATTGCGCGACGGGGTCCGCCCGACGGTACGGACCCGGCCACGGTCCCGGGGGCCGTGGAACAGATTGGCCGGATCGTGCGCGTGGGGAGTGGGCGGGTGTCGTGTGCGGGGCGTGGGTGATCCGTCGGCGGCGCGCGCCCGCGCCGGGCCGTACCCTCTCCTTTACCCCCTCATTTCGTTGAATTTTCCCGGTGAATGATCAGGAGTTTGTGCGCGTCAGTACAGAATTTGCACGCACTCATCTTGTCCGTGCGTTGTCATGTCCATATGTTGTCGGCGAGCGGGGGCCCGCCGGGACGCGGGCCGCCGCTCGTCTCCCCCCGACCGGTACGCAGAGCCGACAGCGAGGAATCCCCCATGGCCATCTCCAGACGCTCCGTCATCGTGTCCGCACTCGCCGGGACCGCCACCGCCGGCTTCGGCGGACTGCCGGGCACGCTCACGCAGGCCGCCGCCGCCCCTGCGGCCTCCCCGCCGGGAGACGTGGTCGGCAAGGTGACGGTGGGCTACCAGGGCTGGTTCGCCTGCATCGGCGACGGGGCGCCCATCAACAGCTGGTGGCACTACAGCCGGAACGCGGGCCAGCCGCCGTCGCCCAGCAACACCACCCTCGTGTCGTGGCCCGACATGCGGGAGTACACGCGGAGTTACGCGACCGCGTACCCGAACCTCGGCAACGGCCAGCGCGCCACGCTGTTCTCGTCCTGGGACCAGCAGACGGTCGACACCCACTTCCGGTGGATGCGGGAGAACGGCTGCGACACGGCGGCACTCCAGCGCTTCAACCCGTTCGGCGCCGAGGGCCCGACGCGGGACGGAATGGCCCAGAAGGTACGGCAGTCGGCGGAGGCGTACGGGCGGAAGTTCTACATCATGTACGACGTCACCGACTGGACGAACATGCAGTCGGAGATCAAGCAGGACTGGACGAACAAGATGAAGGCGTACACCGCGTCGAGCGCGTACGCCGTGCAGAACGGCAAGCCCGTCGTCTGCATCTGGGGCTTCGGATTCAACGACCCGGGGCGGCCGTTCACACCCGCGCCCTGCAAGGACGTCGTCGACTGGTTCAAGGCACAGGGGTGTTACGTGATCGGCGGCGTGCCGACGCACTGGCGCAACGGCATCAACGACTCACGCCCCGGCTTCCTCGACGTGTACCACTCGTTCGACATGATCTCGCCGTGGATGGTCGGGCGGATCACCAACGTCAGCCAGGCCGACCAGTTCTACCGGGACCTCAACACCCCCGACCAGGCCGACTGCGACGCCCATGGCATCGACTACCAGCCCTGCGTCATCCCCGGCGACCTCCAGTCGGGGCACCGCGCGCACGGTGAGCTGATGTGGCGTCAGTTCTACAACCTCTGCCGGGTGGGCGTGCAGGGCTTCTACATCTCGATGTTCGACGAGTTCAACGAGGGCAACCAGATCGCGAAGACCACGGAGACGAGCGCCGAGGTACCGGCCGGGTCGGGGATCCGGGCGCTGAACGAGGACGGCACGGCCTGCTCCGCCGACTACTACCTGCGGCTCACCGCCGACGGCGGGCGGATGCTGAAGGGGCAGCTGGCGCTGACGGCGGTACGGCCCACCGTGCCGTTCCCCGGGGGCGGCGGGCCGACGCAGCCGACGGGCGACCTGGCGCTGAACAGGCCGGCCTCGGCCAGCAGCGTCACGCAGAACTACGGCGCGGGCAACGCCGTCGACGGGAACAGTTCGAGCTACTGGGAGAGCGCCAACAACGCCTTCCCGCAGTGGATCCAGGTCGACCTGGGAGCGGCGTCGGCCGTCAAGCGGGTGGTGCTCTCGCTGCCGCCGAACCCGGCGTGGGGGAGCCGTACGCAGACCGTGGCGGTGCTGGGGTCCACCAACGGCTCGGATTTCACCACCCTTTCGGCGGCGGCGGGCCGTACCTTCGACCCGGCCTCCGGCAACAGCGCGACGGTGACACTCGCGACGGCCGCCAACGCCCGTTACGTACGGCTCCAGTTCACCGCGAACACGGGGTGGCCGGCCGGACAGCTGTCGGGCTTCAGCGTGTACGGGTCGTAGCCCGCCGGGCGACAGGTGCCTTGGTGCCGGGGCCTATGAAGGGGGGTTCTGAGGGGCCCCTTCGCAGGCGCGGAACATCCGCAACAGCTCCTGGGAGGGCGGGCTGTCCGCGTCGAAGCCGGTGAGGCGCTGCCGCTCGGCGGGGACGGCGGGCCCCCGCATCATGAGGTTGTGGCACTGGAAACAGAAGGCGATCTCGAAGAGCGGGCCGTCCGTGCCGTGCGCCCTGATCCCCCAACCGGGGAAGAAACAGCGGTGCATGTCCTGGTCCGGCAGGTCGGCGATCAGCGCCAGGGCCTGCCGGACCTCGTCCGTCGCCCAGACGTCCAGGCTGTCGCCGACCACCCCGCCGGCCAGCATCTCGCCGGTGAGGCGGACGACTTCGATCAACTCGGTGCGTTCGTGTCCCGGGGGCAGCAACATGTCTTCAGGATCCCCCAGGAGCCTTCACGAGGCCGGGGATTTCCCCGGGACACCCGTTCTGAGGATTTCCCCGGACACCCCGGCGCCTGCTGTACTTCGGGACGAAATGTACCTGGAGGTGCGGAGTGGGACGGTTCGAGATCGCGGGCGCGAGCGCCGACGACATCAGGGCGCTCGGCGAGTGGGCGGCCGACGAGGGATGGAATCCGGGGGACTCCGACGGGCAGGCGTTCTTCCCCACGGACCCGGACGGATTTCTCTTCGGGCGCCTGGACGGTGAGCCGGTGGCCTCGATCTCCGCCGTGCGCTACGGGACGGACTTCGGCTTCGTCGGGTTCTACATCGCCCGGCCGTCCGTACGGGGTCAGGGGTACGGGATCCAGGTGTGGCGGGCGGGCATGGCGCGCCTGGCCGGGCGGAACGTCGGGCTCGACGGGGTGATCGACCAGCAGGACAACTACCGCGCCTCCGGCTTCCGTCGGGCCTGGAACAACGTCCGGTACGAAGGGGTGCCGTCGAGCGGGGGCAGCGGGGGTGGGCGGGGGGACGGGATCACGCTGCGGGACGCCCGTACCGTACCGTTCGGGCAACTCGCCGCGTACGACCGGCGGTTCTTCCCCGCCCCCCGGCCCGGCTTCCTCGCTTCCTGGGTGGGTCTGCCCGGCCGGACCGCGCTGGTCGCGATCCGGGACGGCGAACTCCACGGCTTCGCCGTCCTGCGCGCCTCCCGTGGTGCCTCCCGCGTCGGGCCGCTCTACGCGTCGTCGCAGGAGGTCGCCGCCGCGCTGGTGGGCGGGTTGGCGGCGACCTCCCCGGGCGCGCCGGTGGCGATCGACGTTCCCGACATCAACGCGCCGTCCGTCGCGTTGATGGAACGGCTCGGGCTGAACCCGTCGTTCGAGGCGGCGCGGATGTACACCGGGCCCGACCCGGACGTGGATCTGGCCGGACTCTTCGCCGTCACGAGTCTTGAACTCGGCTGAGGGGGCGTCGGTCGGCTGAGGGCGGGCCTCACCTCACGGCCACAGCAGTTGCTTCACCCAGCCCTCTCCTTCTCCCTCTACCTCTCCACCTCGGGTGTACTGGAGACGGGTGTGGTTGCGCTGCCGGTCGCCCTGCCAGAACTCGACCTCTTCGGCGCGCAGGGAGTAGAGCGTCCACTCCGGCGCCACCAGTCCCGGCTCCCGCTCCACGCGTTCCAGGGACGCCCCGGTCGCCGCGTCGCGGGCCGCGAGACTGGTCAACGGGCCGCTCTGGAGGCCGAGCAGCGCTTCCGCCCGGGCTTCGGGGGAGCGGGCGAGGAAGTCGGCGGCGCTCCGCTCGGGTGGTTCGGCGACCACCGGGCCCCGTACCCGTACCTGCCGGGCCAGTTCGGGCCAGTAGAAGGTGAGCGCGGCCCGGCCGTGGGCGGCCAGGTCGCGGCCCTTGGGGCTGGCGGCGTGCACGGCGAACTGCCAGCCGTCCGCGTCCACGTTCTTGAGGATCAACACCCGTGCCGCCGGGTTCCCTTCCGGATCGACGGTCGAGAGTGTCATCGCGTGCGGTTCGCGTACACCCGCGTCCACCGCCTCGAAGAGCCAGTCCACGAAGAGCTGTTCGGGAGCCGAGGGGGCCGTGTGGGGCTGGAAGGAGGGGAGTTCACCGGCGAACACGTCGAGTCCGCGCAAGGTCTCGCGCAGGGTGCCGGTCCTGGGGGTGGCGGGGGCGTCGCGGCCGTCACGGGCCTCCGGGGCCGAGGGGGCGTCCGCCGAGGGGCCGCCCGCCGTGACGAGGGCCAGGGCGAACCCGTCGTACCCCTTGCTGCCCACCGTCTGGAGCGCGGTCGCGCTCAACCGGGGCTCGGCGGCGAGGAGTTCGGTGAAACGCCGTACCCCCCGCACCCGGGGGTCGGTGCTCTCCGGGTCGATCACCTCACCGGCGCGCACGACGTTGTCCGTGATGATGACGCTGCCGGGCCGGGAGAGCGCCAGGGCCCAGGTCAGGTACTCCGGGTTGCTGGGCTTGTCGGCGTCGATGAAGACCAGGTCGAACGGCCCGTGTCCGGCCTCCGCCAGCCGGGGCAGCGTCTCCAGCGCGGGGCCGGTGATCACCTCGACCGTACCGGCCAGTCCCGCGCGGGCGAGGTTGGCGCGGGCCACGTCGGCGTGGGCCGGGTCGGCCTCCAGTGTGATCAGCCGCCCGCCGGGGGGCAGCGCGCGGGCGAGCCAGATCGTGCTGTACCCACCGAGGGTGCCGATCTCCAGGATCGTCCGCGCCCCGTGCATCCGGGCCAGCAGATGCAGCAACTTCCCTTGTACGGGCGCGACATGGATGGCCGGCAGCCCGGCGGCCGTACTGTCCGCGAGTGCCGCGTCGAGGACGGGGTCGCTCCCCACCAGACGATCGCCGAAGTAGCGATCCACGTCGGTCCACAACTCCTGGTCCATGGTGCTCCTCTTCTCCGCCGCCGGGACGGTTCTGCCCGCGCCGCGAACGTTATTAAGTTCCGAGGCGAAACATACTCGCCGGACGGCCCGGCGCGCCGGATTTCATCCGGCCCTGCTTCCTTCCCCCGCCGCCCTGGTCCGTGAGTTCCACCGGGCCTTCGGCCTCGACGCCCGTGCGACTCCGACCGAGGTGCCCCGGCGACTTGCCGCGCACCGGCAGGAGTTGCTGGACGAGGAGGTCGGCGAAGTGGCGGAGGCGTCCCGTGAGGGGGCGTTGGACCATCTCGCGCACGAGCTGGCGGACGTCGTCTATGTCGCGTACGGCACCGCGCTGGTCCACGGCATCGATCTGTTCCGCCTGTTCCGCCTTATGGGTGGTTGTTCGGGTCCAACGGAGTATTCGGGTGTGCGTTGATGTGTGAATGGGGAGCGGCAGGCAAGGGTGCGGTCGCACCTGCTGGTTCCCGCGCACGGAAGGACGTACAGAATGAATCAGGGCGAGACGTGGTGTGATGATCACCTCAAGAAGTTCCTGAAAGATGTCCATAGTTGGTACCACGAGAACACCAACAACTTCCGGGACGATTTCGACAAGGCGATCAAAAACGTGCAGGACTGTCCGCCCGACCTGACGGGTGAACAGAAGGAAAGGGTCTGGAAAAGCTGGCAGAACGCGACGATCAACACCTTGACCGACTTCTTGACGGAATGGTGTCGGTGGGGCTGGACACAGGGCGTGCACGACGGCCTGGCGTACATCGAGAAGTTCAGCTGGATCAACTACAACAACAAAGCCGGCACGGACTTCATGGTCTCGGGCCAGGGCGCGGTGATGCTGGCCGAGTTCACCAGGTTACAAGGCGAGCAGATGGACGACGAGCGGTCGGTGAACCTCGTCCGGCAGTGGATCGAAGAGCTCGGCCCGAAGACGATGGCGGCCTTCAAGAAGGGCGACTGGTCGACGTACAACAAGTTCTTCATCAGGGAATTGAAACCGGGTGTCCGGCCGATCGCCGACCCGCTCGACCCCGGTGTGGTGGTCGCTCCGACCGACTGTGTCATCAACATGATCGTCGACGAGCTGACCGACGGGGCGCTGATCCCGGTCAAAACAGTCGCCATGAATGTCAGCCAGCTGCTGCACGGCTCGACGTACGCCACGCGCTTCACCCGAAGCCGATGCGCTGCGTGTTCGCGACATTGGCCGGGATCCCGTACACGGGTGTGCGAGGCATGGTTCTCCTTTTCGCGTCCGAGGCCGGCGTCAGAGGGCCGGTGTGCGGGACGACTGGGCGCGGTACGAGCGGCCGAAGTACTTCTCGGAGCGCTCCGGCCCTTCCAGCAGACCGATGCGCTGCCCCATGAGAAGTTGCAGCGCGGGAAAGCGGCCCTTCTCGAACAGCAGGATGTTCATCGACCCGCCGTACTGGAAGCAGCCGATCTCCTCGCCCTTGTCCACCGCGACCGGCCTGTCGTCCGTGACATTCCTGAACTTGTCGAGGAACTTCACCGACCCGATCGAGTTGAGCCCCACGGCCACCAGGGCGACGTACCCCTCACCGTCCGGCTCTCCCAGGTGATTCACGTACGGGGTCTTGAAGATGACGTACCCGCGACGGAAATCGGTGAACGCGTTGTAGTCGTACCCATAGCCGACGTTCCCGTTGTTCACCAGGTCGGGGAAGTTCTGCATCCCGTAGTAGACCCCGGGGAGGTCGTCGTGGGCCTCCACCACCTCGCCGCCCACCGGAGCGTGGTACCGGTGATAGGTGTCGGGCATCAGAATGCAGGACACAGCCGTCCCGCCCCCCTGATTTCCGTCCTTGTCCCTACCCCAAACCCCTGAAGCCGGACGAGGGGGAGGACGGCACTCCGAAGACGGTCCGCTCCTACGCCGGCCATGTGGACGTCAACGGCCCTGACGCGGCGAAGAGCCACCTTTTCTACTGGTTCTTCGAAAGCCAGACTTGCGACCCCCACCTCGATCCCGGCGAGCAGAAGCGGCTGATCGAAGAGACGCCCCTGCTGATCTGGCTCAACGGCGGCCCCGGCGCTTCCTCGTCGGCGGGACTCTTTCTGGAGAACGGCCCCCTGCGCATCGCCGACGACGCGGCCGGGACCATTTCCGTGAGCCCCGACAGCTGGAACCAGGAAGCGCACGTCCTCTACTGGGACCAGCCCATCGGCACGGGGTACAGCTACTGCGAAAAGCCGGAAACGTACGTCCAGGATGAAGACGTCCTCAGCACGATGTTCCGCGAGGGCCTGCAAGCGTTCTACGCGACGTACCCGGAATACAAGCCCTGCCCCCTGTACGTCTGCGGGGAGAGCTACGCGGGAAAGTACGTGCCGGCGATCGCTCTGGAGATTTCCGAGCACCCGGACATCAAACTCAAAGGCATCGCCGTGGGCAACGGGTGGATCAAGCCCGAACTGTCGGTCAGGGTATTGATCGACTATGCCTACGCGTCCGGATACCTCGGCAGGGGGCAGAAGGAGCACCTGGACACGTACTACACGAACTTCACGAACGTCCTTGAGGAAGGAGAGAGGACGAAGGAGCCCAAGACGCTGGAGCACGCCACCGATCTCGGCAATGCCCTGGTGGACGCGGTCCTCGCCTACGGGGGCAACTTCGACGTCTACGACGTACGGCGCTGGGACGACCTGTCCGCGGGAGCGTTGAGGCCTTACATGGACAGCGAGGGCGTCAGGGAAGCCCTGAATGTCCGTGATTCGGGCGTGCTCTGGCAGTTCGCGGACAACTCCGGCCCGGTGGCCACGGCCCTCAAGGCCGACAACATGACGGACGCCTCGAAGAAGTACGGCGACCTCATGGAAAAGGGCTACAAGGTCCTGCTCTACACGGGGAACTTCGACACCGCCTGTGGATACCAGAGCACCGAGGAGATCCTGGACGCGCTCGTCACTCCGCACGACACGTGGCACGCGTCCCCCCGGCTGATCTGGAAGCAGGCGCAGGGCAACCCGAAAGGGTTCGTCCGTAGTCTCAGGACGGAAAAGACGGGCCATTCCCCGGGGAAGAGCGTGACACAGGTGGCGATCCCCGACTCCGGACACGAAGTGCCGGCCTACCAGCCGCAGGTCGCGCGGGAAATGCTCTACAACTGGCTCTTCGACCGTCCCTTCGTCGGGCAGGACCCGCAGAGCACGGTCGAGGAAATCCTCAAAAAGGCGCAATAAACAGGCCGTGGCCGACCTGAGGGCCTTCCGGGTCTTCTGGGTTGTCCGGGCTGTTCCGCGATCCTCGGTGGTGATCGCGGGACAGCCCTCACGGCAGGTCGACGTGCACGTTGGTCGACTTCACGCGGGCCGTGACGGTCACCCCGACCTCGATCCCCAGCTCCTCGACGGCCTCCCGGGTCACCAGCGACACCAGCCGGTGCGGCCCCGACTGGACCTCCACCTGGGCCACCACGTCGTCCAGCACCACCCCGGTCACGATCCCGGCGAAGGAATTGCGCACCGACGTGGACACCTCGTCCGCCACGGGATGCAGCCCCACGGCCCGGTCCTTCGCGAAACCGGCGAGGCTGACCCCGTCGATCACGCGGTTCCCCGAACCGTCCCGCTCCATGCGCAGCTGACCCCCGTCGGCCCAGCGGCGGACGGTCTCCGAACTCACGCCGAGCAGTCCCGCTGCCTGGCCAATGCTGTACGACGGCACGCACGCACTCTATGCCGCGCGGAATTCGCCACTCGATCGACCTGCTGCGATGATCGCCCCTGTACCGGGTGTCCCCAGGGGCAACAGGTGTCCCCCGGGGACGACAGGTGTCCCCCGACGACGACAGGTGTCCCCCAGGGCACAAGACAGGGAAAGCGGGTGCGTGATGTCGGCCGAGCTGATGCGGTTGCGGTGCCACGGTCACCGGGACATCCGCGCCACCCACACCAAGACCCTCGAATTCACCACCAGCTCCGAGATCACCGGCCGCGCGACCTGCGTGATCGGCGTCGGCGCCACGCTCGACGGGCCCGCCCCCTCGCGGCTGGCCGGCCCGCTGCGCATCACTCTGAGCGTCGGTGACCACACCTTCACCGTCCGGGCGCTGGCCCATTCCGCCTGGCGGCCCGGTTCGGGCGCGGTGGTACGGCTCAGCTCCGAGCGCCTGCCGAACACCCTGGCCACCGACGCCGACCACGCCTCCTCCGACCTGCCCCGCGACCTGCTGCACGCGCTCACCGACCCGGACGCCGAGATCACGGTCGTCGTCGAGCGGGACACCGAGGCCGCCGAGGCCCGGCTCGTCCTCTACCGCGCGGGTGACGAGCGGGACGACCGCCTCGCGGCGGAGATCGCGGCGGCGGACACGGTGATCGCGGAGGACGCCGGGGCCGGCCGGGTCATCACCGTACTGGGGGCGGACGCGGATCCCTGGGACGCGGTCCTCCCGGCGATCGCGGAGGGCGGCCGGGTCCTGGCCGTGTCGACCGAGGACACCCGGAGCGCCCCGGTCGGCAAACTGCTCGCGGCCCCGGACCGGCCGGCGGTGGAAGTCATCGGGCTCCCGGCGGAGTTGGCGGTCGCCGCGCTGTCCCCGTACCCCGTCCCCGTCCTTCTCGCCCCCCACGAGCGCAGGCGGCAGATCGGCAGGCTACTCGGCGCGCACCGACTGTCGCGGGTGGTGTTCAGGGCCCCGGCCGCCGAACTGCCGAAGATCCTGGACGAGGCGGGGCGGACGCTGGGCGTCCGTACCGTGGCCGTGACCGCCGCGACCTCCGCCGCGGCGGAACGCCCCTGGTGGGGGCCGGTGACGGAAGCCGCGGCCCAGGTCACCGGCGGTGGCGACGTGCTGTGCTGCGTGGACCCGGCGGAGGAGGTCCCCGAGGGGGCGGCGGACTCCGACGTCGACCTCTCCGCCCTGGTCAGAGCGCTGGCGGCGCAGTCGGTCTCCTCGAAGACGCTGGCACTGGCGCTGGCGTCGCTGCCGACGTGGTCGAGGAAGCGGGCGTACGAGTTCGTGCTGGAGGCGGCGAAGGCGCAGGCGCGGCAGCCGAAGGACGACACCTCCCGCTGAGCGGTTCAGGCACCGGGAGCCGGCGCCGGCGGTTCCGCCCCGTCCTCGCTCGACGGGTTGATGATCCCGGTCAGGGCGAGGACGTCGAGCTGTGCCCGGGTCGAGTTCAGCCGGCGGGTCCACGACGTGGCGAGCGAGGCGATCTCCTCGGCGTCCAGGTACTTCGCCTCGTCCAGCCGCCACCCGGCCGCCGCGAGGAGGGGGCCGAGGCCCTTGACCGCCGACTCGGGGGTCGGTTCCGGATGCTCGCCCACTTCCGGTACGGGCGGGCGCCACGCGTGCAGGTTCAGCGTGGTCAGGAAGCGCGCGTCCGGCTCGCAGACCGCCGCCAGCCCCCGCAGCATCGAGGGATCGGAGCCGAGCATGCCGCGCAGCAGACTGCCCCAGGGCATCAGCATGTGCAGTTCGGTGACGCCCCGCAGCCCGGCCGGCAGCTGCTCGGCGGGCGCCCAGAGGTAGAGCAGATTGGCCAGCCCGCCCTTGGCGGGGTTCGCCGCCGCCTTGGCCGCGGTCTTACGGAGGTTGTCCTTGGCGGCGTCCAGCCCGATGACCAGCTGGTCGGGGCGCTGCCGGGCCAGATGGAACGGGTGCTTCCCGTCGCCCGTACCGACGTCCAGGACCACACCGTCGTAACGGCCGAGAAGCTCGCCGTAGGCGGCTTCGTCGATCTCCAGGATGCGCTTCCCCAGCACGCGACGCATGGCCATGAACGAACGCTCCAGTGGTACTGGGGCGTCGGTCCTGGTCAAGCCCCCGGGGCGTCCGAGTGTAGCGGGACGGAAAAGGAAGCAGGCGGGAGAGAAAGGAGGTCGGCGAGCGTTCCCGTACGAGAGGGGTCTACGCGCATGGGGCCTGCCCGCAGCCGCTCCGGCACCGCGACTACCATCGCACCGGGTACAGGTACACGTCACCTTCTCCACGATCTCCACGATCAATGTGTTGTCCACGATCACGTCCGCATAGGAGCGCCTCATGACGGCGAGTACGCCCAAGCCTCAGGTCGACACCAGCAAGCCGCACCCGGCGCGTGTCTACGACTTCCTCCTCGGCGGCAAGGACAACTACCAGGTCGACCAGGAGGTGGGCGAGAAGCTCCCCCCGGAGGCGAAGGCCGCCGCCCGGCAGAACCGCGCGTTCATGCAGCGGGCCTCCGCCTGGCTGGCGCGCAGTGGCGTCGACCAGTTCCTGGACATCGGCACGGGCATCCCGACCGAGCCGAACCTCCACCAGATCGTCCAGCAGATCAATCCCAAGGCCCGGATCGTCTACACGGACAACGACCCCATCGTCCTGCGGCACGCCGAGGCGCTGCTCATCAGCTCGCCGGAGGGCGTCACCGACTACATCCAGGCGGACGTACGTGAGCCCGAGGTCATCCTCGAACACGCCCGTACGCTCCTGGACTTCAGCCGGCCCATCGCCCTGTCGCTGATCGCGCTCCTGCACTTCATCCCCGAGGACCAGGACCCGTACGGCATCACGGACACGCTCGTCAGCGCCCTGCCCGCCGGCAGCTACCTGGTGCTGTCGCACGCCGCGTCCGACCTCTTCCCCGAGCTGTCGTCGCGGGTGACGGCGGAGTACGCGAAGGGCGGCATCACCCTGGGATTCCGTACCCGCGACGGCGTGACGCGCTTCTTCGACGGCCTCGACCTGGTCGACCCGGGCGTGGTGACGGCGACCAAGTGGTTCAAGGACACCCCGGCCCCCGAGGACGAGGACTGCGGCCTGTACGCGGGAGTGGCCCGTATCGGCTGAATCGCGCGGGCGGGGCTTCGGCTTCGCGTGACCGCTTCGGCTTCGCGTCACCGCGCCGGCTTCGCGCCGCCGCTGGCGCGAAGTGCGCCGTTGTCAGGGCGAGCGCCGGAGCGTAGAAGAGAACAGCTAGAAGAGAACAGAGGGATTCGGCTCTGCCGGGGCCGGCGGTCCGGGGAGTGCCGCGCGCACCAGCGCGTACACAACTGTGTGCGTGCGCACCACCGCGTACACAACCGTGTGCACAACCGACGGTCGTGCCGTGCGCCCCGGCAGCACGGCGGCACGGAGGAGCAGGGTATGACCGCGCTGTCCGATCCCGGGTGTCCCGTACTGGACCCCACCGCCCGTGCCGCCCACGCGGACGCGGCCGTACTGCGTGCCAAGGGCCCGGCGACGCCGGTGGAACTGCCGGGAGGGGTACGCGCCTGGTCCGTCACCCGGCACAGTGTCATCCAGAGGCTGACGACGGATCCGCGCGTCTCCCGTGATCCGTACCGGCACTGGCCGGGTCTCGCCGAGGTGCCCGAAGGATGGCCCCTGGCGGTCTCGGCCCTCATGCGGAACTTCCTGAACGCCTACGGCGAGGAGCACCGCGGGTTACGTCGCCGGGTGGCCCCGTCGTTCTCACCCCGGCGGGTGGAGGCGATGCGCCCGCGGATCCAGACGACCGCGGACCGCCTGGTCGACGCGATCCACGCGCTGCCGCCCGGCCGGAGCACCGACATCCGGCGCGCGCTCGCCCTTCCGCTGACCATGACGGTCATCTGCGATCTGTTCGGTGTCCCCGACGCCCTCAGGGAGGATCTCGGCGCCTCCATCGACGCGCTGATGGACACCACGGCGACCGCCGAACAGGGCCGGGCACGGCTGGCCGAACTCAACGCTCGGCTCGCGGAGTTGCTGGAGCACAAGAAAGCACACCCCGGTTCCGACTTCACCAACGATCTTCTTACGCCGTCCGCGTCACCATCAGCGACAGCGTCCGCATCTGCGGACGAGGGCGGGGAGCCGCCGCTGACCGACAGAGAACTCCTCGACCATCTCTTCCTCATGCTCGCCGCGGGGTACGAGACGGCCGTCAACCTCATCACCAGCGCCGTGCACGCCCTCCTGGCCGCGCCCGAACACCTCCGTCGGCTCCGCGCGGGCGACGTCGGCTGGGAAGACGTCATCGAGGAGACGCTGCGGCACAACGGCCCGATCATGCATCACCCGATGCGTTACGCCATCGAGGACATCGATCTCGGCGAAGGGGTGGTCATCCGCCGGGGCGAGCCCGTCATCATCGCCTTCGCGGCTGCCGGGCGGGACCCCGAGCTGCATCCCGACAGCCCTGAGGTGTTCGACCCCGCGCGGGCGGGCAAGGAGCACCTGGCCTTCGGCCACGGCCCCCACTTCTGCCTGGGGGCACATCTGGCCCGGATGGAGACCCATGTGGCTCTGACCACGCTGTTCGAGCGCCTTCCTCTCCTGGCGCTCGCCCATCCCGACCAGCTTCCGTCCCCCGTTCCGTCGCTCTCCCTCAACGGGCCGGCCCAGCTGCACGTCGTCCCGCACCCGGTCGGTCCGCCGCACCCGGTCGGTCCGCCGCACTCGGGCTGATCCGGCCGCCGACTGGTTCGGGTGCCAGGCGATCCGGCTACCAGTCCAGCGAGATCGGTACGAAGGGGGCGTCCTCGGGGGCGGCTTTGCGGGCCTCCAGGGCGACCTTGGCGGGCTCACCGATCGGGAGGCGCAGCGGGGGATCCGGCTGTTCGAGCGTGTCCGCGAGCGCGACGGCCACCTCCTCGGGGGTGATGGGTTCGAAGATCGACGTCCCGCGCAGCGGGGCGAACTGCTTGAACAGCGGGGTGTACGGGTCGTTGTCCGTGAAATACGACTTCGCGCGCTCGGGGCCGCCGGAGGAGACGCTGCTCGGCTGGAGGATGGTCACCTTGATCCCGAAGTGCCCCGCCTCGACGGCGATGGTCTCGGCGAACGCCTCCATGGCCCACTTGCTGGCGGCGTACGGGCCGATGATCGGTACGACGAGCCGGCCCTGGATGCTGGAGACGAAGATGAGCCGCCCCGAGCCTCGTTCGCGCATCGCGGGCAGCACGCCCTGGGCGACCCGCAGGGGGCCGAAGGTGTTGAGCTGGAAGAGTTCTTCGACCTTGGAGAGAGGCACGCTCTCCAGGGGCGCGCGGATGGTGTCGCCGGCGTTGCTGACCAGTACGTCGATCTCTCCGGCGTCGCGGACGGCTTCGTCCACACTCTTCTGATCGGTGACGTCGAGGCGCAGGCGCTGGTCGACGGGGAGGTCGTCCAGGTCTTCGGGCCGGCGGGCGGTGGCGACGACGCGGTGGCCGCGAGCGGCGAGCTCGACGGCGATGGCCCGGCCGATGCCCTTGGAGGCGCCGGTGATGAGGACGGAGGTCATGTCGGTCTCCTGACGGGGTGGGTGGTGGCGGCGGTCGCGTACCGGCCGACCGCTTTTGTTTCGCGTCGGGGAACAGGAAGAGACGTGCTCAGCCCGCGGTTTTCAGACCGTTGGCGGTGTCGGCGTATATCTGCGCCGACACGAAGTTACCGTCGGTGATGTCGAATACCCACGCGTTCTCGATGGTCATCGACTGCTGTGTCGTCCGCCCCTCGGCGGTGACGGAGATTTCGGCGACCAGATGATCGTCCGCCTCGATGACCCGCCTGAGGCCGGTGGTGAACGACGCGTAATATTCGTTCCCCTCTTCAACAATCCGCTTGAAGTAGTTGTCGAACTCCTCGGCTCCCTTGAATTCCCCGCCGTACGGCATCGAGACGGGCATTTTCAGCAGGAAGTTGTCGCGCAGCATCGACACGATCGGGCGGCGGTTGTTGTCCCGGAACAAGTGGGTGACCGCCTCCACCAGCTCCGCCCTGGTGTACGCGTCGCGGGCTCCCGGCACCGTGGCCGCCCGGTCGAGTGCTTCCCGCGCGGCCGTCTCGGTGGCCGGCACGCCACCGGCGAAGGAGAAATTGATGGGCGGGGTCACGAGCATCTTGACGAACACGTCCGCCGGATTCACCCCGGGGGCCTCCGCCAGATTACGGACCAGGGCACGGTAGAAGACCTGCTTCGCGTTGTCGCCGCGATCCAGGCCGTCGGTGATGGTGACAACCATGAAGTCGTCGGAACGGGGTCCGCCGCGGAAGTCCCGGCTGAAGACCAGTTCTCCGGGCGCGAGTTGGTGGATGACCTGGAATCGGTCCTCGGGAAACATTCCGAGCCCCTCGACGAGTGCCTCGTGCACGCCGTCGGACACGGCTGTCAGGTAGTCGGGGGACTTCCCCCGGAGCAGGTCGATGTTCACAAATGGCATGACGATCCCTTCCGGTGCCGGATCGGCGCGATGCCGGTCTGCGGTCCACCGCCTCTGAATCCATACTATGTCGCTCGGTATAGATAGCAAGTCGGGAGTTCGGATAGACTGGGGGCATGGGTAGGAAGTCAGACAGCAGGCAGCGGATGGTCGAGGCCGCGCGGCAGCTCATCCGCGAGCGGGGCTACCACGGCACGGCACTGTCCGATGTGGTGGAGCGGAGCGCGGCGCCCCGGGGATCGGTCTACTACCACTTCCCCGAGGGCAAGGGGCAGATGGCGGCCGAGGCGGCCGCCAGCCACGCCCAGGACCAGGTGGAGATCATCAACCGGGCGGCGGCCTCGTCGTCATCGGCCGAGGACCTCGTACGTACCTACTTCGACCTGGCCCGTGAAGGCATGGTGAGCAGCGGCTACCAGCGCGGCTGCGCCATCGCGCCGCTGGTCATCGAGGCGAGCGAGGAGTCCGAGGGACTCCAGGACGCCACGCGCCGCTCGTTCTCCGCCATGGTCGACGGCATGGCCTTCCAGCTGATCGTCCACGGTGTGGGAAACGCCGACGCGCGCGAGCTGGCGCACGCCGTGGTGGCGGGGGTGGAAGGCGCCATGGTCACCTCCCGCGCCCTGCGCAGCCCGCAGCCGTTCGACGCGGTAGGCGTGATCCTGGCCGACCGCGCGCGAAGCCTGAGCGCCGGCGTCCGGACGGTGTCGTAGGCGCACCCGCGCCGCCCTGCCCTCCTGGGGTGCGCGGCGGTCACTCCGTACCCCTGCCAATATACTGGGCGACATAACTTCATCGCCTTTGACCGTCGAACGCTGCTCAACGGGTTTCTCCGGCCGGCCGGACCGGCTCGGTCCTGCGGCGTCGGCAGTGCAGCCAGTTCTGATCCGGGTCTTACGCGGGGCCTGTGCGAGTTGTGTCCAGCAGGATCCGGCTGATGCCGTCGGACATGCGACTGAAGGGGTTGAGGCCGCTCAACTCGACAGCACTGGTCGCCACGCCGCTGAAGGCTCGCCTGACGGCCAAGCCCTCGGTCGGGGGGAGCTCATAGGTGGCGAAAAGAGCCTGGGTGGTGTCCATGGCCAACCGCTCGTCAGCCCGTTCCGCCGGGTGGGGCGTACCGTCATCGCCATCCACCACGCAGAGCAGCCAGATTCGTTCGACGAGTTCCCGCAACGTACGGGAGTGTCGGCGCAATGGCGCGTGGTCTGCCACCGCAGCCGCGAGAACACCGTCGAAGACATCACCCCACCGCTTCGCGAGCGTGGGCAGGGACCGGTGGGGAGCGTTGTCGCAGTCGACCAGGAGCGACGTGATGACGGTTTCGCACCGGTCGCGGTCACACGCAGCCGTGTCGGCCGGAAGGCTGCGCCGTGCCGCGCGCCGGGCGAGGTGGTCTGCCCACCTCCCGGGCATGCGGTGTGCTGCTTCGACCGGCTTCCACAGCGGTTCCCAGGCGTCCGAGTGCAGGAGGTTTCCTGGCTCCAGCGTGGTGGAGGCCACGGCTTTCAGCCGTGCTCCTGGTGGCCGCGGCGCATATGCCTGCTTGATCGCCCCGCCCGCAGCCGACAGGCCTTGCAGTTGCTTCCGCAGCTGGTAGCGAGTGGTGAGCAGGTAGAACAGGCAGTCACCCATGGCGAGTTCGGCTGCCTCCTCGTGTCCGCCCGCACCGCAATCGCATCGGAGAACATCATCGGTGACTCGTGCGAGAGCGTCCGCGTAGCCGTACGCGGCATGCCCTCCGCTGGACGCCAGCGCGAGGAGAATCTCGTTGAAGGACTCTCCGTTGGCGCAGTCCGGCACGATGTCGACGATGTCGTTGTAGCGGATGGCGCAGTCGAGGGCGCGCTTGATCGCCCCACAGCGGTCGGCCACCGTGAAGGTGCCCAGTTCGTCGGTGACGTGCCGGTAGCCGGGTGCGCTCATGGGCAGGCGATGGTAGGGGACCATGGCGGCGTCCCACCAGCGTGCCCGCAGGTACTCCTGGGGTGTCACCGGTCCGCCCGCAGCGTCGACGAATCCGCTCGGGTCCGTGATACGACTGATCGCTGTCGTCGTGATGTCCCGGGCCTTGAGGACGGCGTCCACGAGCACCGTGTCCCGCAGGGCCTGGGTGACGGATTCCCCTCCGAGGCAGGCAAGTCCCTCACTGGCCGCTGTCGCGTATGCGGCGTGGCCGCCGCCTCCGGCGTCGTCCCGGGCGTCGACGTAGTCGACGGCCATCATCAGGCAGGACGTTGAACCGCACAGGTCGAGCGTCTGGCCGTCCGCGCGGATGAAGGCGGCGGCGAACCACAGCAGGATGAAGTCGCGCAGGGCCATCGGCGCGGCGTGGAGGGGACTTTCGGCATGGCGTACGCAGTATTCGTCCAGGATCCTGGTCACTTCGCCGCCTTTCCTGGGGACTGCTTCCATCAGGGCTGCCAGGCTGTCCTTCCGCGCTGTCCACAGCCCGGCCTGGATCTGTGCGGCGGTGACCTGAGCCGTCGCCAGAAGCGGGCTGTCCAACACGCTCTGGAGGACCTCGGGGGCGAAGGCCGCGCTCAGGACCTGGCGGGCCGCACGGTCCCCTGCCTCGTAGCTCGGTACCTCCGCTGACCGGTAGGGCTCGTAGACCGGCTCTTGGACCATGTACATGGGGAGTTCGTCGGCGCACCGCGTCCGGGGCGTCCCATCCGGCGCACGGCGCACGGCCGCTTCCACCTGAGTGAGGCGCTCGGAACATCCACGACCAGCTGTGAGTCCGCAGGCGACGGCGTCCCACACATCCGTGATGCGCTCCCCCTGGGCCCGCAGGTGGCGTACGTGCTCAGGGCCGGGGACCGTCACCGACCGTGATCCTGAAGGCATGCTGTACTTCCTTGCTCGATGATGGCTGGATGATCCGGCCTCAGGGCATTGAGCCTTGTGTCCTCAGCGGCCGCGGACGCGGGAGGCCGCGAGCGCTCTCCGCTGGGCAGATGGCCGGATACGGGGGTGTTTCACGGCGCTTGGCTCGGTGGCGCCGGTGGTACGTCAAGGGTTGTCCACCGGTTGCGTGCGCAGGTTGCGGCGGAGTTCCTTGGGCGGCGAGAAGGTGATGGACTCGTCGGCGGTCCTGACCGTCTCCACGTCCGTGTAGCCGCGCTCGGCGAGCCACTTGAGGACGCTGTCGACGAGCACGTCGGGGACCGACGCGCCGGAGGTCAGGCCGACCGTGGTGACGTTCTGAAGCCAGGCTTCGTCAATCTCGTCGGCGAAGTCCACCAGGTAGGCGCTGTCCGCGCCGGCGCCGAGGGCGGCCTCGACCATGCGCTGGGAGTTCGAGGAGTTGCGGGAGCCGACGACGATGACCAACTGGGCTTCTTCAGCGAGCTTCTTGACGGCGATCTGGCGGTTCTGCGTGGCGTAGCAGATGTCGTCGCTGGGCGGCGAGAGCAGGTTGGGGAACCTGGTCTTCAGCGCGTCGACCGTCTCCATCGTCTCGTCCACGGAGAGGGTGGTCTGGGAGAGCCAGACGACCTTCGACTCGTCACGGACCTCGACGTTGGCGACGTCCGTGGGGCCGTCCACCAGCGTGATGCGGTCCGGGGCCTCACCGGAGGTTCCGATGACTTCCTCATGGCCCTCGTGGCCGATCAGGAGGATGTCGTAGTCCTCGTTCGCGTACCGGACCGCTTCCTTGTGGACCTTGGTCACCAGTGGGCAGGTCGCGTCGATGGTGCTGAGCTTCCGCTCGGCTGCCTCCGCGTGCACGGCCGGGGCCACGCCGTGCGCCGAGAACACGACAATGGAGCCCTCGGGGACCTCCTCCGTCTGCTCGACGAAGATCGCGCCCTTACGTTCCAGGGTCTGCACGACGTACTTGTTGTGGACGATCTCGTGGCGGACATAGATCGGGGCCCCGTACAGCTCCAGTGCCTTCTCGACGGCGGCCACGGCACGGTCCACCCCGGCGCACCAGCCTCGCGGTGACGCGAGCAGTACCCGCTTCGTGGCCCGGGTGGGACGGGCCGGGTGGGCCTGGGGCGGGGTCGCGGTGTTCATGTGGTCCTCCATACGGCCTGGTGGGCAATGTGTTGGAGGCTGGTGCGGGTATCGGCGGGGACAGAGGCTGCGGCCAGCGCGGACGACGCGCGCGCGTACCGTTCGCGGATCATCTCCTCGACCGTGTCCGGGGCCCCGGAGGCGGTGATGATGCGCCGTGCGACGTGTGCTTGGTCTTCGGTCAGGGTGGGGCATCCCACGAGCAGGCGTAGCTGATCGGCCTGGGCGCGGGAGGCATGGTGCAGGGTGAGTGCGATCAGGCAGGTGTGCTTGCCCTCGCGCAGGTCGTCCAGGGCCGGTTTCCCGGTCTCGTCCGGATGGCCGAAGACCCCGAGGAGATCGTCGCGCAGCTGGAAGGCTTCTCCCAGGGGCACGGCGAACGCGCTGAGTTGGGCGAGGAGGGTGTCGGGGGCGCCGGCGAGGGCGGCGCCGATGTGCAGGGGGCGTTCGACGGTGTACTTGGCGGTCTTGTAGCGGATGATGCGCAGGGCGCGACCGACGTCGGGGGTGGGGTGGCTGGTGGCGGTCAGGTCGAGGTACTGGCCGTACAGCACCTCGTTGCGCATGGTGTCGATCAGGGGGAGTACTTGGGTACGTTGTTGCGCGTCCAGGGCTGTCTCGGGGGCGTGCAGGAGTTCGTCGGACCAGATCAGGGCGAGGTCGCCCATGAGGATGGCGGCCGCGGTGCCGATGTCGGTGGCCGCCTGCGGGGTGCGGTCCCTGCTGTGGTGGGCAGCCAGGGCACGGTGCATGGCAGGCCGGCCGCGGCGGGTCGCGGAGTGGTCCATCACATCGTCATGGACCAGGCAGAAGGCGTGGAACATCTCCAGTGCGGCTCCGACCCGTGCCGCCTGATGCAGACTGCCTGTGCCCCCCGCGGCGTGCCACCCCAGCACGCAGAGCAGCGGGCGGATGCGCTTGCCGCCTGCGTTGAGGAAATCCCCGACGTACGCGGCGAGTTCCTCAGGGAGGGCGCCGGTCCTGGCTGCGGTGATCTTGCCGTCGACGAAGTCGTCCAGGATCTGCGAGACGCGTTGGCGCACCTCGCCCTTCCGGAACGCGGCCGAGGCGTGGGAGGAGTACGCGGGGGCGGTGTGGATACCGCTGGAAGCGGTCATGGCTGATCACCTGCCTCGTCGTCGCAGGCGGCGGTGAGAGCGAGAGCTTCGTCCATCAATGCCTCGACGATCTTCGATTCCGGTACGGTGCGCAGGACGCGGCCCTGTCGGTAGATCTGGCCTTTGCCATTGCCGCAGGAGACGCCGAGGTCGGCCTCGCGGGATTCGCCGGGTCCGTTGACGACGCAGCCCATGACGGCAATGCGCAAGGGGTGGGGGAAGCCGTCGAAGGCGGCCTCGACCCGGCCGGCGAGTTTGTGGATGTCGACCTGGAGGCGGCCGCAGCCGGGGCAGGAGACGATTTCGAGTTTGCGGGGGCGCAGGCCGAGGGCGGCGAGGATGTGGCAGCCGGCCTTGACCTGCTGCACCGGGTCGTCGGAGAGGGAGACGCGGATGGTGTCTCCGATGCCCTCGCAGAGGAGGACGCCGAAGGCGACGGCGGACTTGATGGCTCCTTGGAAGGCGGGTCCGGCTTCGGTGACTCCGAGGTGAAGGGGGTAGTCGCATTGTGCGGCGAGGAGCCGGTTCGCGGTGATCATCGTCATGGGGTCGTGGTGCTTGACCGCGATCTTCAAGTCCCTGAAGCCGTGTTCCTCGAACAGGGAGCACTCCCACAGTGCGGACTCCACGAGGGCTTCGGGGGTGGCGGAGCCGTGTTTGGCGAGGAGACGTGGGTCGAGGGAGCCGGCATTGACGCCGATGCGGATGGGCACCGCGGCCGCCGTGGCGGCTTGGGCGATCTCGCCCACCCTGTCGTCGAACTTCTTGATGTTGCCGGGGTTGACGCGGACGGCGGCGCAGCCGGCGTCTATGGATTGGAAGACGTAGCGGGGCTGGAAGTGAATGTCGGCGATCACCGGGATCGGGGACTTGGCCACGATGGCGGGCAGGACGTCGGCGTCGTCCTGGGAGGGGACGGCGACGCGGACGATGTCGCAGCCGGCGGCGGTGATTTCGGCGATCTGCCGCAGCGTGGCGTCGACGTCGGCGGTCAAGGTCGTGGTCATGGTCTGCACGGAGATCGGGGCGCCGCCGCCCACGGGCACCGTGCCGACGTTCAGTTGTCGGGTCGAGCGGCGGCGCGCCGGAATCTGCGTGGCCTGGGACGCGGGGGACGGGGTGGGCGGGCCTAGGTCGATGGCGGTCATCGAGTGCTCCTGGGAGTGGGTGCCGGCGCGTGCTCTGTCGGGTCCGGGCGCAGGTGGGCCAGGGCCGCGGTGGAGAGGCCGGTGCCGTCGAGTCCTGCCCTGCTGAGCAGGTGGGTGCGGGGTGCGTGGGGGATGAAGGCGGTCGGCAGACCGCAACTGATCACCGGGGCGGCCACGGCCGTGTCGGTACATGCCTGGGCCAGGGCGGTGCCGAAGCCTCCGGTGCGCAGTCCGTCCTCGACCGTGACGGTCACACGGTGGCGGGCCGCCAGGGCGGGCAGAGCGGGGTTGACGGGCAGCACCCAGCCCGGATCGGCGACCGTGACCCCCAGCCCCTGTTCCTCGAGCAGCACGGCGGCGTCCATGGCGGCCGCGGCGAGCGGGCCGGTGGGGACGAGCAGCACATCCAGGGGGCCGCGGTGGGTGCGGTGCAGGATGTCCAGACCGTCCATGCGGGTGAGCGCCTCGATGTCGGAGCCCACGGTGGCTTTGGGCAGCCGCAGCACAGTGGGCCCGCCCTGGGCGGTGGTGGCCTCGCGCAGCAGTTCACGCAGCCGCGTGGCGTCTCGGGGTGCGGCGATGCGCAGGCCGGGGATCGTGGAGAGAACGGCGAGATCCCACATACCGTGATGACTCGGCCCGTCAGGGCCGGTGATACCGGCCCGGTCCAGAACGAACGTGACTGGCAGCTGGTGCAGGGCCACGTCCATGAGGACCTGGTCGAAGGCCCGGTTCAGGAAGGTGGCGTAGATCGCGACGACGGGGTGGTAGCCGCCCATCGCCAGCCCGGCCGCGCTGGTGACGGCGTGCTGCTCGGCGATTCCGACCTCGAACACCCGCTCCGGGAAAGCCTGTTGCATGGGGAGCAGGCCGGTCGGGCTCAGCATGGAGGCGGTGATTGCCACCACCTCGGGGTGCACAGTGGCGATCTGGCAGAGTTCCTGGCCGAAGACACTGGTCCACGAGGAAGCCTTGGCCGTGCGGGCGGGGACGGGGCGACCGGTGGCGGGGTCGACCTCGCCCACCGCGTGCAGGCAGTCCGCCTCGTCCGTCTCGGCGGGCCGGTAGCCCTTGCCCTTGACCGTCATCACATGCACGACCACCGGCCGCGACAGGGCTCGGGCCTGACGTAACACCTGCTCGATCTCACCGGTGTCGTGTCCGTCGACGGGCCCGAGGTAGGCGAAGCCGAGATCGGTGAACAGATTGCGGCACGCTTCCGCGCCGCCGCCGAATTTCAGCACGTTCAGGTGCTCGGCGAGGGCTCCGGCGGTAGGGGCGTAGGAGCGGCCGTTGTCGTTGAGGACGATGACGACGGGCCGGTCCTTCGCGGCGCCGAGGTTGTTCAGCGCTTCCCACGCCAGGCCGCCGGTCATCGCGCCGTCGCCGATGACCGCCACCACCGCACGGTCACTCTCACCGGCGAGTTGGCGGGCCTTGGCCAGACCGTCCGCGTACGACAGCGCGGTGGAAGCATGCGAGTTCTCCACCAGATCGTGCACCGACTCCGAACGTGAGAGATACCCCGTCAGCCCTCCGGCCCGCCGCAGCGAGTCGAACGCGTCACGGCGCCCGGTCAGCAGTTTGTGCACATACGCCTGATGACCGATGTCGAACACCAGCGCATCCCGCGGAGACTCGAACACCCGGTGCAGAGCGAGCGTCAGCTCCACCATCCCCAGATTCGGACCCAGATGCCCGCCCGACGCACATACCTTCTCGACCAGGAACTCCCTGATCTCCCCCGCCAGCTCCGGCAATTGCTCAGCAGGCAGGGACCGCAGCGCTCCTCCCGCTTCGGCCGTCGTTCCCAGCAGAAGACTGGTTCGCATCGTCATGAGAGGTGCACACATCCTCAAGAGGTAGGGGAAGAGACAGCCCGGGAGACCGGTGATCTACCGGATTCGGACGGAGTGTGGCTCTGAAGGCAGCTGGACCGGAGCCAGCCGCGGAGACCGGCAACGACACGACGTTGCCCACCTCCAGTGAGGCAGACCCGGCGCCGCGACGGAACCCAGCAGAGAAGGCCCGTCCGTGCACGCGTTGAACGCTTATGCAGACGTGGTGGCGGTGTTGTGCAGGCAGGCCATGACGCGGGGTACGTTGCCGGTGCGGACCTGGGAGCGGTCCTCGTCGAGGGTGACGGGCGACGAGCGCGGCGTGACGCAGCTCCTGGGAGAGGCCGAAGCGGCTGCGGGTCGTCCGCCCGTCGCCGACCGCCTCGTCCTCCCCTCATCGGTAGCCAGCTCGCCCCTGGCGTCCGGCACGAGGCGAAAGCCGGGCGTGTTCGGAGGTGGTGAGCAGCACGGACAGCCCGAGACGGCTTTCGAGGAGCATCAGGCCGCCGAGCTGCCGGAATGCGCCTGGGCCCGACACCGTACGCCTCAGGGCAGTGGGGTGCCGCCGGTGGCGTTGAGGATCTCCGCCGTGATGTAGGTCGCCTGGGGGGAGGTCAGGAAGACGTAGGCCGGGGCCAGCTCCGCGGGTTGGGCCGGCCTGCCGAGGGGGACTGTTTCCCGACCGACGTGGTGTCGGGCATCGTCGCGGGGATCAGCGAGGTCCAGACCGGTCCCGGGGCCACCGCGTTGACCCGGATGCCGTCCTCGGCCAGCATCCGCGCCGGCCCCTGGGTGAACGTGACGATGGCACCCTTGGTCATGGCGTAGTCGAGGAGGTGCGGGCTGGGCTGGTACGCCTGGACCGAGGCCGAGTTGATGATGCAGCCGCCCCGGCGCATGTGGGGAAGCGACATCTTGGCGAGCCAGAACATCCCGTACGGTTGGTGTGCACGACGCGGTCGAACTGCTCCGTGGTGATGGCGCTGATGCCGTCGGGCTGGGACATCTGGTAGGCCGCGTTGTTCACCAGGATGTCGATCCTGCCCAGTGCCGCCACCGCGCGGTCGACGAGGTCCTGGCACTGCGCCTCGTCACGGATGTCGCAGGCCACGGCGACGGCCTTGCGCCCCGCTTCCTCGATCAGCCGCGTGGTCTCCGCGGCCTCCTGCCGTTCTTCCGGGAGATGGGCGAAGACGACGTCGGCGCCCTCGCGCGCGTAGGCCAGGGCCACGGCGCGGCCGATCCCGGAGTCACCACCGGTGATCAGCGCCTTGTGGCCGGCCAGTACGTCGTGTCCCCGGTACGAATCCTCACCGTGGTCGGGCGGCGGATCCATCTCGGCGGTCTGTCCCGGTGTCTCCTGCTCCTGCGATTCGTGAGCCGGGCGTACAGCCGGGCGTACGCGGGGTCAGGGGATGAGAAGCGTCTTGACCATGCCGTCCGCCTTGTCCTGGAAGGTCTGGTAGGCGCGCTCCGCCTCTTCCAGGGGCAGATGGTGCGTGGCGAAGTCGTCGACTCCCAGGGGGTCGCTCTCGTTCAGCAGCGGGAGGATGTCGTCCACCCAGTGCTTGACGTTGGCCTGGCCCATGCGGAGCTGGATCTGCTTGTCGAAGAGGGTCATCATCGGGACCGGGTCGACGGCACCGCCGTAGACGCCGATGACGGAGATCGTTCCGCCGCGCCGCACCACGTCGACGGCGAGGGTGAACGCGCCCATGTCGTCCAGCCCCGCGTGCTCCATCAGCTTCTGGCCCAGGGTGTCGGGAAGGACGTTGGCGAGTTTCTGCGCGGCGCCGGCGGCTCCCGCTCCGTGGGCTTCCATCCCGACCGCGTCGATGACGGCGTCGCTGCCCCGCCCGTCGGTCAGGCGCCGGATCTCGTCACCGAGGCCGTCGCCGAACTCGTCGAGGTCGAGGGTGTGCACGCCGCGTGCGCGTGCCCTGGCCAGCCGCTCGGGGACGAGGTCGACGCCGATGACCTGTCCGGCCCCGCGGTGCAGGGCGATCCGGGCGGCCATGTCCCCGATGGGGCCGAGGCCGAGGACGCACACACTGCCACCGGGCGGGATCGCCGCGTACTCGACGGCCTGCCACGCTGTCGGCAGGACGTCGGACAGGTAGACGAACCGGTCGTCCGGCGGGCCGTGCTCGACCTTGACCGGCAGCGTGTTGCCGAAGGGGACACGCAGGAACTCCGCCTGCCCGCCGGGGACTTCTCCGTACAGCTTGGAGAACCCGAAGAGCGAGGCTCCCGTGCCGCGTGCGCGCACCTGGGTCGTCTCGCACTGGGAGTACAGCCCCTGACGGCACATCCAACAGGTACCGCAGGAGACGTTGAACGGCACAACCACCCGGTCACCCGCCGACAGCGCCGTCACCTCGGGGCCGACGTCCTCCACGATGCCCATCGGTTCGTGGCCCAGGATGTCGCCCGGCTCCAGGTAGGGCCCCAGAACCTCGTACAGATGCAGATCCGAGCCGCAGATGCCGGTGGACGTCACCCGGACCACGATGTCGGTCGGATCCACGATCCGCGGATCCGGCACCGTCTCGACACTGACCTCGCCCTTGTCCTGCCAGGTCAAAGCCCTCATCACGCCTCCAAAGGTCTCCGTCCCCCCACGCGCGCGAACGCGCCTCCCCTCTCTTCCGGTATACGCCACCCGTTGGGGAACGGCGCGCGGAGTACGGGATCGACGCCGGGCGTCATTTGTTGACGGCGACCCGGACCTCCTGACCTTGGGGTCCACGGCGTCCGGGGCGACCATTCCGGCCTCCACCCCGGGTCGTGAGGCAGGTGAGGACGGCCTTGCCGATGTTCTCCGCCTGCGGGCCCTTCCGGCCCTGGGACGAGTGCCCGTAGAAACCCGGTTCCAGCCAGCGCCGAGCGGACTGCCGGGCATCCCTGACCGCGGCGGCGCTCCTCTGATGTGGGTCTTACGCGGGGCCCGCTACGCTGCCTCTGACCTGCGGAAAGGCTCTCCCTGGGGGAGAGCGGCGCTTCGCGCGTAGAAATGTGCCCCCGGCAGGACTCGAACCTGCGGCCAAGTGCTTAGAAGGCACCTGCTCTATCCACTGAGCTACGGGGGCCGGACGAGCGGCCTCGGGTGTCCCGGAGCCCCCGGCGGGTGGTTCCGTGACCTTGCCGGGACAAGGATAGGGCTCCGATCCCCCTGACCCGGTTGCTTCACGTGCGTGGCACGATGTGGAGGTTCAGTGAAGCGAACCGATAATCGCAGGCAGGTGCGAATCCCGCACCGCTTTTTCGCTCTCGCGCCACGGGTGTTGTGCACTCGTTATGCCTGTGTCCCACTCATCCCGTCTGTCCCGAGTGTCTGATCGGCGCGCAGAGATGTCCATACGCTTCAAAAAGCCGCTAAAACCGGGCATTCTTCGCATGTGGTGACCTTGGATGTACGCCCCCAGCTGATCGACGCACTCTCCGCGCTGCGTGACCGTGTCGCGGCGGTGCGTCTTCCACTGCCTCTTCCCGGGGCGCCGCGGGCCCGGCAGACCCGGGCCGAGCTGCTCGCGCAGCTCGACGACTACCTGTTGCCCCGGCTCCGGGAGCCCGACGCCCCGGTGCTCGCCGTCGTCGGCGGGTCGACCGGCGCCGGCAAGTCCACCCTCGTCAACTCCCTTGTGGGGCGGCGCGTGAGTGAGGCGGGAGTGCTGCGGCCCACCACGCGTACTCCCGTCCTGGTGTGCCATCCCGACGACCACCACTGGTTCGCGGGCATGCGCATCCTGCCGCACCTCACCCGGATCTGGCTGCCGGAGGGGGAGGACGGGGACGAGGCGGACGTGGAGGTGGAGAGCGGGGACGGGAGAAGCAGGGACGGGACATCGGTCGGGCGGGAGGTCGGGCGAGACCTCGGGCGAGACGGTGGACTGGGGGGTGGGCACGGGATCGGGTCAGGTGTTGGCGCCGGTGGCGGCACCGGCATCGGCCGCGCCTTCGGGGCCGCCGGCGTACACCCCCGGCCCTTCGGCCGTACCGGCCGGGGCGGGAGACCCGCCGGACGTGAGAGCGCCGGCGCCGACTCCCTCCGTATCGACACCGCCGCCACCCTGCCCCGCGGCCTCGCGCTCCTCGACGCGCCCGACATCGACTCGCTCGTGGTGGAGAACCGGGTGCTGGCCGCCGAGTTGATCTGCGCCGCCGACGTCTGGGTCATGGTGACCACCGCCAGCCGCTACGCCGACGCCGTGCCATGGCATCTGCTGCGTACGGCCAAGGAGTACGACGCCTCGCTCGTCACCGTCCTCGACCGCGTCCCCCACCAGCTGGTCGAGGAGGTGTCGCGGCAGTACGGGGCCCTCCTGACCAGGGCCGGCCTCGGGGACGTACCCCGCTTCACGATCCCCGAGCTGCCCGAGTCGGCCGGCGGCGGCAGCGGACTGCTGCCCACCACCGCCGTCGCCCCGCTGCTCGCCTGGCTCGCGCACCGGGTGCGGGATCCGGCGGCCCGTCAGCAGGCCGTCGTACGGACCGCGTCGGGGGTCATCGACTCGCTGGATGTACGGATGCCGGAGCTGGCGGGCGCGGTGGCCGCGCAGTACGCGGCGTCCGTACGGCTCATGGCCGCCGTGGAGGACGCGTACACCGCCGAGGGCGAGCGGGTGCGCCGTCAGCTCCAGCGCGGCGCCGTCCTGGCCGGGGACGCGCGCACCCGCTGGCGGGGCTATCCGAGGGACAGTTCGTCGCGGGAACTGCTCGACTCGCTCGTGGAGAGCCTCGGCGCGCTCCTCCAGTGCGCCGTCGCCGCCGCCGACGAACGGGTGGAGGAGGCCTGGCGGCGTGAGCCGGCCGCCGGGGGCGTCGACGTGTCGGGCGCGGACGGCGAGGTCACGGAGCGGATCGGGATGGCCGTACGGCGCTGGCGGCGCGTCCTGGAGGAACTGGCCGAGGACGAGGTACGGCAGCTGGAACGCAGCGCCGCGCCCGAACCCGAAGCCGTCGCCGCCCTCCTCGCGACCGCCCTCCTAGGAGGGCGTCGCGCCCGGGTCGCGGGGGAGCGCCTCGCCGAGAGCGTCGGGGCGCAGGCCGCGCTGCGGCTGCGCGACCGGGGCGCCGAGCTGGTGACGACGTACATCGACCGTGTCCTGCACGGGGAGCGCGACCGGCGGCTCGCGCCCATCGACGCCCTTGAGGTGACCCCGGAGCCCCAGGCGGAACTGATCGCCGCGCTGTCCGTGCTCCAGAAGGAAAGCAGGAGGAAAGGTGACCGACGTGACTGACGTGAACGCCGCCGTGGATGTGACGACGGACGCGGGGGACGGAGACAGGGAGAGGGACCGGGACAGGGACGGGGACAGGACGGAGGGGACGGGGAAGCGCGTCGGCCGGTGGGACGACGGGCTGATCGCGCGCCGGGCGGGAGAGCGTGGTGCCAGGGGGCGTGCGGGCGGCCGGTCCGGGCCGGACGCTCTTGCGGACGGCTTCACGGACGGGTTCACGGACGGTCTGACGGGCGCTCTGACGGACCGGCAGGGCGGCGTTCGTGACGTGCGCGACGTACGTGCGCACGGACTGACCGACGGATCCGGCGGCCCGGACGGCCTCGACGGCCCTCACGGCGCCTCCGGCGCGCTCGGGGCGGGTGAGACCCACACGCCCATCGGCGGGCCCTACGGCGGCGCCCTGCGGGTCCGGCTCGACGCCCTGGGCGAGCTGGTCGGCCTCTCCCGTACCCGCCTCGAAGGGTCCATCCTCGCCGAGGCGGGCCGCGTACTCGACGAGGCGTCGGCCCGGCAGCGGCTGTCCTCGCGCCACACCGTCGTCGCCATCGCGGGCGCGACCGGCAGCGGCAAGTCGACGCTGTTCAACGCCCTCGCCGAAGTGCCGATCTCGGAGACCGGGCTGCGCCGCCCCACCACCTCCGCGCCGATCGCCTGCACCTGGTCGGACGGCGCGGCAGGGCTGCTCGACCGGCTCGCCATCCCGGGACGGCTGCGCCGCAGGCCGCTGGCGGGCGGGGACGGCGACGAGGAACTGCACGGGCTCGTCCTGGTGGACCTCCCCGACCACGACTCGGCCGTCACCCGCCACCGCGACCAGGTGGACCGGGTGCTGGGGCTCGTGGACGCCGTGATCTGGGTGGTCGATCCGGAGAAGTACGCGGACGCCGCGCTCCACGAGCGCTATCTCCGCCCGCTCGCGGGCCACGCCGAGGTCACGTTTGTCGTGCTCAACCAGATCGACCGGCTGCCCGGCGACGCCTCCCACCAGGTGCTCGACGACCTGCGCAGGCTTCTTGACGAGGCCGGCATGGCCCTGGGCGAGCACGGCGAGCCGGGCGCCACCGTCCTCGCGCTCTCCGCGCTCACCGGACAGGGCGTGGGCGAACTGCGCGAGCTCCTGGGCCGGTTCGTCCAGGAACGGAACGCCGCCGCGCGCCGTCTCTCCGCCGACGTCGACGCCGCTTCCGTACGGATGCGCTCGGCGTACGTCGCCGACGGGCACCCCGGTCTCGGTGAGCGCTCGCGCGAACAGTTCGCGGACCGGCTGGCCTGGGCCGTCGGCGCGGTGGCCGCCGGTGAGGCGGCGGAGCGCGAGTGGCGCAGGAACGCGGGGCGTGCCTGTGGCACGCCGTGGCTGCGGCTGTACCGCTGGTACGAGCGCAAGCGCACGCCCGGGGGTGAGGTCACGTCGTCCGAGGTGCTGGTGGAGGAGGAGCTGACGGCCCGCCAGCGGGTCGAACAGGCGGTCCGTACCGTGTCGGAGGAGGCGTCCGCCGGTCTGCCCGCGCCGTGGGCGCACGCGGTGCGTGAGGCGGCCGTACGGGGCGCGGAGGGGCTGCCGGAGGCGCTGGACGAGCTGGCGGTGACGGTGGGGGCGCCGACGGGCCGCCCGCCGCGTCCGGCGTGGTGGCCGGCCGCCGTCCTGGCCCAGGCGTCCATGACGCTGCTCCAGATCTTCGGCGCGCTCTGGCTGATGGGACAGATCGTCGGCGTCCTGGAACCGGGGCTGTTGCCGCCGGTGCTGGTGATGCTCGCGGGGATCATCGGCGGGCCGTTCGTGGAGTGGGCCTGCGGGGCGGCGGCGCGGGGGCCCGCGCGGCGGTACGGGCAGGACGCGGAGCGGCGGTTGCGGGAGGCGGCGGCCGGGTGCGGGCGGGCGAAGGTGCTCGACCCCGTCTCGGCGGAGCTGATGCGGTACCGGGAGGTGCGGGAGCAGTACGTCACGGTGTCGGGGGTGGTGCCGCTGGCGAGGTGAGGGGCGGTGAGGGGCGGTGAGCGGCGGTGAGGCGCGGTGAGGGGGCCGTACGTCGGGCGTCACAGGGGTGTCCGGGTGCCCGAGGTGACCGGGTGCCCGGGGTGACAGGGTGATGGATTTTTCCACAACTGGCGGGTAATCCACAGGCGTCAGCGGATTCTTTCCGTTCGGCTCAGCATGGGTGGGGTGACATCACGCAATGCAGTCGGACGGAAGTGAGCGGTAATGAGCGACACAGTGGTGACCGTGGTGGGCAATGTGGCGACCGGTGTGGAATTCAGGGAGTCGGCGACCGGAGGAGTGGCGCGGTTCAGATTCGCGGTGACCGGCCGCCGCTGGGACCGGCAGAAGGAGAGCTGGGCGGACGGGCCCACGAGCTTCTACACGGTGTGGGCGTGGCGGACGCTGGGGGCGAATCTGGCGGCCTCGGTCTCCGTCGGGGAGCCCCTCGTGGTGCACGGCCGGCTGAGGGTGCGGGACGAGGAACGGGACGGCCAGCGGCGGACGTTCGTGGACATCGACGCGGTGGCGGTGGGCCACGACCTGACGCGCGGGACGTCGGCGTTCAGGCGTGTGGCCAGGGCGACTCCCTCCTTGACGGAGCGTCACGGCGCCGCGACCCAGGGCCAGGAGGGCGTGCCGCGAACGGATCGGGGGGAGCAGGCGCGGCAGGTACGGCAGGTGCAGGGCCAGCTGCCCGTGCCGGGGGTGGACTCCGGCGCGCGGGAGGAGCCCGTCGGCGCTGGGGTGGGGGCGGGGGCGTAGGGGAGCGGTCCTGGGAGGTGGCTGTGAAGACTTGTCGATACGTGCGGGCGCATGCGGTCGTATTCCAGGGATACGCCGATCTTTCGATAACGATTCCGATTCGGAACGGTTGCCTGGTCGGTTGATTGGGCACCCGCGACACCCGCCGTCCATAGGATTCCCGTGTACTCATGGGGCACTTGAGTCAGTCGGCGAGGCACAACCCCCCACGCGTCCCACGCGAAACTCCTCGCCCGAAGGGGAATTCTGTGGTCTCTGCGATATCCGAGTCACGCGCGCCGTCCGCTTCATCCGGGACGCCCGCGCTGTCCGCCTCCTCCGCCTCCTCCTCGCCGGCCGCGCCGTTCGCGCGTTCCGCGTGGCGCCGGGGTGCCGCCCGGCTCGCCGCCGTCGTGCTGGTCCCCGGTCTCCTCGCGATGGGCACCCTGGCCGGGGCCGCCCCGGCCGCCGCCGACGACGTGCCCCAGCACCAGGGCGGCGCGTCCGCCACGCTCGACGGACTGAAGACCTTCGCCGGAGCCGTGCTCCACACGGACGGCGCGGACCAGGAGTTGCCCGCCGGCCTGTTCGAGATGACGGTGGAGGGCGGCGGCACGCTCAAGACGTACTGCATCGACATCCACAACCCGACCCAGGCGCAGGCGAAGTACCAGGAGACGCCCTGGGCCCAGACCTCGCTGGGCGCCAACGACGACGCGGGCAAGATCCGCTGGATCCTGGAGCACTCGTACCCGCAGGTCGACGACCTGGCGGACCTTGCCGCGGCCGCCAAGACCGGGCCGCTCACCGACCAGACCGCGGCGGCGGGCACCCAGGTCGCCATCTGGCGTTTCTCGGACGACGCCGACGTCGATGCCAGCGACCCGGCGGCGGAGAAGCTGGCCGACTGGCTGGAGAAGAACGCGCGCGACACCCCCGAGCCCAAGGCCTCGCTCACCCTGGAGTCCGCCGCGGTCTCCGGCAAGGCGGGCGAGCGGCTCGGACCGGTCACCGTCCGCACGAACGCCGACCGGGTCACGGTGACCCCGCCCGTCGACGTCGGCGTGGCGGACGTCGCCAGTGCCACGGGCGTGAAGATCACCGACAAGGCGGGCAAGGAGGTCACCACGGCGACCGACGGCTCGCGCCTCTACTTCGACGTCCCGGCCGACGCCGACGACGGCACCGCGTCGCTCGCCGTGCAGGCCACCACCTCCGTACCCGTCGGCCGGGCCTTCGCCGGGGTGACCAGGAGCCAGACGCAGATCCTGGCGGGGTCGAGCGACTCCACGGTCTCGGCGACGGCCACCGCCACCTGGGCGGCGGGCGGCGCCATCCCGGCGGTCTCCGCAGCGAAGAACTGCGCCAGGGGCGGGGTCGACGTCACCGTCGCCAACGAGGGGGACGCGGAGTTCACCTTCGAGCTGACGGGCGACCAACACGCGGTCGCGCCCGGCGAGTCCCGTACGGTCACGGTGCCCGTGGTCGAGGACCAGCCGTACGAGTTCGCGGTGAACGGCCCCGACGGATTCACCAAGACCTTCAAGGGCGTCCTGGACTGCCGCACCACCGGCACCGCACCCCCGCCCGACGAGCACATCACCACCCAGCTGGGCACGGACTCGGCGGGCGCGACCACGGCAGGCCCCCCGGCCAACCTCGCCGAAACAGGCAGCTCCAACGCGACCCCCCTCATCGCGGGCATCGCGATAGCCCTCCTCGCGATCGGCGGCGGAGCGGTCTTCTTCCTCCGCAAGAAGAAGGCCACGCCCTCTTCCCCGACGACCACCGAGTAGTGCCCGGCCGGGCACCGAGCAGGAAACGACACCACCGAGCACCCCCGCTCCTGGCCGAGGTCGGCGAGCGGGGGTGACCGATGTTGACGGAAAGTGACGAGGGTGGCTCTCGGTCATCGCAGGTCAGGAGGGTGCGTCCGGGGTCTGGACGGGCGGTTTCCCCCGGGGGATGGACGTCAGGCAAGATGGGGTGTATCTGCCCTCACGCGGCGGAGCCGCACATTGGCCCTTCTCGATTGCCGGACGGTTTCTCTTGGCTGAGTACATCTACACGATGCGCAAGACGCGTAAGGCGCACGGCGACAAGGTCATCCTCGATGACGTGACGCTGAGCTTCCTGCCGGGCGCGAAGATCGGTGTGGTGGGTCCGAACGGCGCCGGAAAGTCCACCGTGCTGAAGATCATGGCGGGCCTGGAGCAGCCGTCCAACGGGGACGCCTTCCTCTCGCCCGGTTACACGGTCGGCATGCTCCTCCAGGAGCCGCCGCTCGACGAGACCAAGACGGTGCTGGAGAACGTCCAGCAGGGCGCGGCCGAGATCATGGGCAAGCTCCACCGCTTCAACGAGGTCGCCGAGTTGATGGCCACCGACTACTCCGACGCCCTGCTCGACGAGATGGGCAAGCTCCAGGAGGACCTCGACCACGCCAACGCGTGGGACCTGGACACCCAGCTCGAACAGGCCATGGACGCCCTGGGCTGCCCGCCCGGCGACTGGCCCGTCACCAACCTCTCCGGTGGTGAGCGCCGCCGCGTCGCGCTCTGCAAGCTGCTCCTCGAAGCGCCCGACCTGCTGCTCCTCGACGAGCCCACCAACCACCTGGACGCCGAGTCCGTCCAGTGGCTGGAGCAGCACCTCGCCAAGTACCCCGGCACCGTCGTCGCCGTGACTCACGATCGGTACTTCCTCGACAACGTCGCGGGCTGGATCCTGGAGCTCGACCGCGGCCGCGCCATCGGCTACGAGGGCAACTACTCCACGTACCTGGAGAGCAAGCAGGCCCGCCTCAAGGTCGAGGGCCAGAAGGACATCAAGCGCGCCAAGCGGCTCAAGGAAGAGCTGGAGTGGGTCCGCTCCAACGCGAAGGGACGCCAGGTCAAGTCCAAGGCCAGGCTCGCCCGTTACGAGGAGATGGCCGCCGAGGCGGACAAGATGCGGAAGCTGGACTTCGACGAGATCCAGATCCCGCCGGGCCCGCGCCTGGGCAACGTGGTCGTGGAAGTCGAGCACCTCACCAAGGCGTTCGGCGACAAGGTACTCATCGACGACCTCTCCTTCACCCTGCCCCGCATGGGCATCGTCGGCGTGATCGGCCCCAACGGCGCCGGAAAGACCACGCTGTTCAAGATGATCCAGGGCTTCGAGCAGCCCGACTCCGGCTCGATCAAGGTCGGCGAGACCGTCAAGATCAGCTACGTGGACCAGGGCCGCGGCAACATCGACCCGAAGAAGTCGCTGTGGGCCGTCGTCTCCGACGAGCTGGACTACATCAACGTCGGTCAGGTCGAGATGCCTTCGCGCGCGTACGTCTCCGCGTTCGGCTTCAAGGGCCCCGACCAGCAGAAGCCGGCCGGCGTCCTCTCCGGTGGTGAGCGCAACCGCCTGAACCTGGCGCTGACCCTCAAGCAGGGCGGCAACCTGCTGCTCCTCGACGAACCGACCAACGACCTCGACGTCGAGACGCTGTCCTCGCTGGAGAACGCGCTCCTCGAATTCCCCGGCGCGGCCGTGGTCGTCAGTCACGACCGGTGGTTCCTCGACCGGGTCGCCACGCACATCCTCGCGTACGAGGGCAACTCCAAGTGGTTCTGGTTCGAGGGCAACTTCGACTCGTACGAGAAGAACAAGGTCGAGCGCCTCGGCGCGGACGCCGCCCGTCCCACCCGCGCCACCTACAAGAAGCTGACGCGAGGCTGAGATGGCCCGGCACATCTACAGCTGCCCCCTGCGCTGGTCGGACATGGACGCCTTCGGGCACGTCAACAACGTGGTCTTCCTCCGCTACCTGGAGGAGGCCCGCATCGACTTCATGTTCCGGCTGGCGCCCGGGGACGGCTCGCCGTCGTTCTCCGGCGGGTCCGTCGTGGCCCGGCACGAGATCGACTACAAGCGCCCGCTGGTCCACCGGCACGAGCCGGTGATCATCGAGTCCTGGGTGACGGCGATCACGGCCGCGTCGCTGACGATCGCGTACGAGATCAAGGACGCCGAGGGCGCGGACGAGGTGTACGTGAAGGCCTCGACGGTCGTGGTGCCGTACAACCTGGAGGCGGGACGGCCCCGGCGCATCACCGACGAGGAGAAGTCCTTCCTCCTGCACTACCTGGACGACGGCGTGAACGGCACGAGCGGTGTCGACGGCGACGGCGCCGGTGGCAAGCGTGGCAACAAGAAGAAGGATGCTCTCGCGGCATGACATCGCCCGTCCTGACCCTGGACTTCGCCGACGCGAGTGAGGCGGCGGACCTCGCCGCCTTCCTCGGCCGGCTGATCCACTACGACCGCGCCGCGGCGGTCAGGATCCAGGCGGGCGGTGGCGCGCTGGCCGTGTTCGGCAGGCCGGCGTCGTTCGACGTGCTCGCGGTCCGTTCGGCCAGGCTCGCCACCCCGCACGTGCTGGACGTCACCGTCTCCGCGGGTGAACTCCTCGAAGGCATCGGGGAGTCGGCGGGCACGGCCGGGATCCCGGCCGCCGTCACCGGCCCCCCGTGGGCCGGGATGCTGCCGCCGCGCGGCGGCTGGCAGCAGCTCCCCGGGCTGCCGGAGGAGGACGCCATCCGTGGTGCGGTGGCCGCGGCGGTCGGCGAATTCCGGTCCCGGGACGAGCGGTTGGCGCCCGGCGACCGGACCAGGGCCCAGCGGGACCGGATCGGGCGCGAGATCTGGTCCAGGACGCTCGGAGGGACCCCGCTCCCGCTGCGGGCCGCGCACGCGGCCCAGTCGCTCGGATTCCTGCGTCCGGTACGGGCGTTGGTGCCGGCGGGCGGGGCCCCGGAGCAGACGGTCGCGCTGCTCGCGTCCGGCAACTGGCTGCGGCTGCGGACGCAGTACGGTTCGATCGCGGTCCGCAGGGCCGGAGTCGGTGGCCTGTCGGTCACGCCCGCCTGAGGCCGGGCGTCCGGTCTCGGGGCGCCAGGGTCTCGGGGCCTCAGGGTCTCCGAGCCCCAGGGTCCCCGGGCCTCGGCGGCTCCGGGTCTCGGCGGCTCGGGGCCTCAGGGTTTCCGCTGCCTCAGCCCGCCGTGTTCACCATCGACGCGGCCGCGTACGTCAGGTAGTCCCAGAGCTGCTTCCTGTGCTCCTCGGACAGCCCCAGCTCGTCGACCGCCACCCGCATGTGCCGGAGCCACGCGTCGTGCGCGGCCTGGTTCACCGCGAAGGGCGCGTGCCGCATCCGCAGGCGGGGGTGGCCGCGGTGGTCGCTGTAGGTGCGGGGGCCGCCCCAGTACTGCATCAGGAACAGCGTGAAGCGCTCCTCCGCGGGGCCGAGGTCCTCCTCCGGGTACATCGCCCGCAGCTCGGGATCTTCGGCCACCCCCTGGTAGAAACGGTGGACCAGGCGCCGGAAGGTCTGCTCGCCGCCGACCTGCTCGTAGAAGGTCTGCTCCTGAAGCGTGCCGCGCGGAATCTCGTTCACCCCTCCATCGTCTCAGACCCGACCCGCTCCCTGCCTCGGTCCAGCGACCTAGGGCCCGGCTCTCAGGTCAATGCCGCCGTACGGACCCGGCCCACTCGCTTCCCGGGCCCGTACCCAGGACAGTGGAGAGATGGGCGCACACCGGGACCAGGACGTGTACCGACCGGACGAGGCGGCGGCCGGCGAGGCGCGGGCCGCGCTCGTACGGGAGATCGGCCTGTCCGGGGTGCTGGACGATCCGGCCTGGCAGACGGCGTTCGCGCAGGTCCCGCGCCATCTGTTCGTCCCGTACTACTTCGTCGGCAGGCCCGGCGGCTACGACCGGCTCTGGTACGGGGACCTCGATCCCCGGCGCCGGGAGCGCTGGCTGCGCGGGGCGTACGCGGACAGTGCGATCGCGACGCGGGTACGGGACGGCGAGCTGATCTCGTCCAGCAGCCAGCCCTCCCTCATGGCCCGGATGCTGGACGAGCTGGACGTACAGGACGGCAATCGTGTCCTGGAGATCGGCGCGGGCAGCGGATACAACGCGGCGCTCCTCTCCCACCGGCTCGGCGAGGAGAACGTCACCACCGTCGACCTGGACCCGGAGATCACGGAGTCGGCCCGTACTCACCTCGCGACCGCCGGTTACCGGCCCGCCGTCGTCACCGGGGACGGGGTGCGCGGCTGCCCGGAGCGCGCGCCGTTCGACCGGATCATCGCGACCTGCACCCTGCCGTCGGTGCCCGGCGGCTGGCTGGCGCAGTGCGCGCCCGGGGCCAGGATCCTCGCCCCGCTCGCCACCGGGCTGATCGTCCTGAACGCCGGGGAGGCGGGGGCATCGGGGCGGCCGGACTTCGCGGAAGGGCGGTTCCTCCCGACCGCGGCCTTCTTCGTACCGCTGCGGGGGACACCCCAGGGGGTGCCCATGGCGGCACGGCCCCTCGGCGGACTGCCGAAAGGCGTGACCGACAACGACCTCTTCCGCTTCCTGCTCGCGCTCACCGAGGGCAGCCTCGACCCGCACGAGGCGCTCTCCCTCTGGGAGCTGGAGCGGCGCCCGGCCCGTGAGCGGTACGGCGTCACGGTCAGCGGGGGCCGTCAGTGGGCCTGGCTGGACGACCCGGCGGGGCCGTACGTATGGCCGCTCGAACCGACAGGACCGGCCGCCGCCGGGCTGCTCAGCCCCGGCGGACCGTGATCGTCGTCCAGGCGCCGACGTGCACCCGGTCGCCGTCCGACAGCGGGACGGGGACGTAGGGCTGGATCGGGTCCTCGGCGCCGTTGATCGTGGTGCCGTTCGTGGAGTTCTGGTCCACGACGGCCCAGGTGTCGTCCGGCTGGCGGACCAGGATCGCGTGCTGGTGCGAGACCCCGGGGTCCTCCGGCGGGACGGACAGGTCGATGTCGGGGGACTCGCCGGTGGAGTGCCGGCGGCGGCCGATGGTCAGCTGGTTCCCGCCGAGTGTGAGCCGCTGCTCGGGGGAGTACGCGGGCAGATTGAGGCCCGTCGCCTCGGGGCCGCTGCGCTGCATCATCGCCATGAAGTACTCACGGTCGGGCCCGACGACGGCCGTCCACGCGACGGGCGGACCGTACTGCGCGGCAGGCGGGCCGTGCTGTGCGGAGGGCGGCCCGTGCTGCGGCAGCGGCGACTGGCCGGCCGAGGGCGGCGGGAGCATCCAGTCGTCCTCGGCTGTCCCGCGTGACTGCGGCGGCGCGGGCGGGGCCGCGGACTGCTGCTGGAAGACGGGCGGGAGCGGGGGGCCCTGGTGCGGCGGGTACGGCGACGGGGGCGGACCTTGCTGGTGCCCCTGCTGGTGCGGCCCCTGCG
>NZ_WWJY01001204.1 GCF_009865405.1 Streptomyces sp. SID3212
GGGCCGCCGCCACGGTACGTGAGGCCTCGTCCGACACTCCCGTACGAGGAGACGGGCCAGGCACTCCTGTACGAGGAGACGGGCCCGGCGCCCCCGAGGGCACCCCGGCCCGGCCCGGACGCGACGCCGCCCCCGCCCCCGTCACCCCGGGGCCGTACGCGATCGGGCCCGACGCCCATGAACGTACCCCTGACCAGGACACCTTCACGATGCGGCTGCCCCGGCAGCCGGGCGCGACCCCGCCCCGGACGGGGGACGGATCCCCCGCCCCCGCGCGGGGGGAACGCGTCACCGACAAGGGCCTGCCCAAACGGACCCCCAAGATCGTCACGCCCGTCCCCCTCGCCCCCCAGGAGCGGACCGGGAGCATCGACGCGGAGGAGTTGCGCCGCAGGCTCGGTGGCTTCCACCAGGGGGCGAAGAACGGCCGGCGCGACGTCGAGGCCGAGCTCGCGGGACAGACAGAGCCCGAGGAGCGGACCGCGGTACATACCGAAGAGACGGGGGAGACAGTCGAGGAGGCACGCAGTTGACTGCGACCGGCACATTCGGACTGAGCAGCGAAGCCCGTAACCTGCACTGGCTGTTGAGCAATCTGGTCGAGGAGGTACCAGGAGCGCGATCGGTCGCCGTCGTCTCGTCCGACGGACTGCTGCTCCTCTCCTCCGACCCGGAGCAGAACGCCGAGGCGGCCACCACCGTGACCCGGGAAGGCCCGCGCGGCTCCAGCGCCGATCTGGCCACCATCGTGTCCGGCATCGGCAGCCTCACGATCGGCGCGGCCAAGCTCATGGACGGCGGCGGGGTCAAGCAGACCATGGTCGCCATGGAGGAGGGCAGTGTCTTCGTCATGGTGATCAGCGACGGCTCGCTGCTCGGGGTGCACGCCACCCCGGACTGCGACATGAGCGAGGTGGCGTACCACATGGCACTGTTCGTGGGCCGCGCCGGACACGTACTGACACCCGAAGTACGGGACGAGCTACGCAAATCGATGGAGAGCGCCGAATGACGCCCGCCGACGGTGCCACCGGCGCGCCCGCCGACGCCACCGGAGGCGGCGTGGACGGCGATCGAGGACGCAGGCTGCCGGTGCGCGGATCGGACCGCAGGCCCACCCGGGTCCGGCCCTACTCGCTCACCGGCGGCCGCACCCGCTTCGGCCACGTCCTGCTCGTGGAGACCTTCGTCGCCGCGATCGAACCGGCCGAGGAACGCAAGGAGTTGACCGACGGCGGGCCGCCCGCGGGCGTGATGCCGGAGATGCTGGCGATCGTCGAGCTGTGCCGCCGTATGCGTACGGTCGCCGAGATATCGGCGCTGCTCAAGATGCCGTTGGGCGTGGTCAGGGTGCTGCTCAGCGACCTGGCCGACCAGGGAAAGATTCGTGTGTACGGGACAGGGCACGGCGACGGCCAGCCCGACAGAGCGCTGCTGGAAAGGGTGCTGAGTGGACTCCGCCGTATCTGACCTCTCCGATGTCGCCGAACAGGGGGCGACCGGAGAAGAGGCCACCGACCGGGAGGTCGAGGACAACAACAAGCCCGAGGGTGGCAATCAGCTCAAGGACAACAGCAAGCCCGCCACCGCCGACACCCAGGACCTCTTCACCCGGGACCCCGGGCGGAAGAAGGCCACCACTCCCCGGGTGGACGCGTCCGACGACGCGCCCCTCATGGTGCCCGAAGAGGACGCCAGAGCCTGGCAGTTGGACCGTACGCGCGCACCCGTCGCCACCAAGATCGTGATCGCGGGCGGGTTCGGCGTCGGCAAGACGACCTTCGTCGGGTCGGTCTCCGAGATCCCGCCGCTCCAGACCGAGGCGCTGATGACCCAGGCGGGCGCCGAGCTGGACGACGTCACGCACACGCCCGACAAGCTCACCACGACCGTGGCGATGGACTACGGCCGTATCACGCTCGACGACGACCTGGTGCTGTACCTGTTCGGTACGCCGGGCCAGCAGCGGTTCTGGTTCATGTGGGACGACCTGGTACGGGGCGCCATCGGCGCGGTCGTGCTGGCCGACACGCGGCGCCTGCCCGACTGCTTCCCGGCGCTCGACTACTTCGAGAGCTGCGGACTGCCGTACATCGTCGCCGTCAACCACTTCGAGGGCACCCCGCCCTTCGAGCCGGAGGACGTGCGCGAGGCGCTGACCGTACCGGAGCACGTACCGATATTGATCATGGACGCGCGTGAGCGGCTCACCGCGGTCAAGTCGCTCTTCACCCTGGTGCGTCACGCGCTCGCGTCCTCACCGGAGTAACCGCCGTGCGGAGGGTGCTCATCGTCGGGGCCGGTCAGTCCGGGCTTCAACTCGCCCTCGGACTCCAGTCGCACGGCTACGAGGTCACACTGATGTCGAACCGTACGGCGGACGAGATCAGGACCGGCCGGGTGATGTCCACCCAGTGCATGTTCCACACGGCTCTCCAGCACGAACGTGATCTCCGGCTGGACTTCTGGGCGGCCCAGGCGCCCAGGATCATGGGCGTCGGCGTCTCCGTCGCCGACCCCGCCGCGCCGGCCGAGCTGTCCCGTCCCGTGGACTGGCTCGGCCGGCTCGACGCGTTCGCCCAATCCGTCGACCAGCGGGTGAAGATGGCGGGCTGGATGGACACCTTCGCCCGGCGCGGCGGCCAGTTGGTCATCCATGGCGTGGCCGTCTCCGACCTGGACTACTTCTCGCGTACGTACGACCTCGTCCTGGTCTCGGCGGGCAAGGGCGAGATCGTCTCCATGTTCGCCCGCGACGCGGCGCGTTCGCCGTACACCAGCCCGCGCAGGGCGCTGGCCGTCGCGTACGTGCACGGGCTGGGCCCCCGGCCCGAGCACCCCGACGACGACGCGGTCCGGTGCAACTTCGTGCCGGGGGTGGGGGAGTTCTTCGTGATGCCGACGTTCACCACCGGCGGGCGCGCGGACATCCTCTTCTGGGAGGGGGTGCCGGGCGGCCCGCTGGACGTGTTCGAGGGGGTACGGGACCCGGCGGACGTGCTCTCGCTCATCCTGGAGCTGATGGAGCGGTTCACGCCGTGGGAGTACGGGCGGGCGACGAAGATCGAACTGACCGACGCGAACGCGACGTTGTGCGGGCGCTACACCCCGACCGTCCGCGACCCGGTCGGCCGGCTGCCGGGCGGTGGTCTGGTCCTGGGCGTCGCGGACGTGGTCGTCGCCAACGACCCGGTGACCGGGCAGGGGTCCAACTCCGCGTCCAAGTGCGCGGCGGTGTATCTGGACGCGATTCTCGCGCACGGGGAGCGGGAGTTCGACGAGGTGTGGATGCGGGCGGCGTTCGACCGCTTCTGGGAGAGCGCGCGGCATGTCACCAAGTGGACGAACGCGATGCTGGAGCCGCCCCGGGACCACGTCCTGCGCCTGATCGCGGCGGGCACGGACCACCCGGCGGTAGCGGACCGGATCGCGAACGGCTTCAACGACCCGGCGGACTTCGAGGACTTCTTCTACGAGGAGGAGAAGGCGGAGGGGTATCTGGCGGGGGTCCGGGCGGGGGCGGCGGGGGTGGACGGGGCCGGGGTGTGACCGGACGGGTCCGGGGCTTGAAGAGACGACTTGGCGATGTCTCTTATTGGATGAAATGCCCGCTTCGGGGTTAGCCTTGGACGGCATGACTGACACGAAGGTGCCCAGCACGCCCGACCCCGGGGTCGAGGTCGCGGGACGGCCGTCGTACGGCCGCCTGACCAGCGGCGAGCAGGCACTGGTCGCCGCGGCGGCAGATCTCGTACCTCTCCTGCGGGACAACGCGGACCGGGCCGACCGCGACCGGAAACTGCCCGAGGAGAACATCGCCGCCCTGCGGGACGCGGGTCTGCTCCGGCTCTCGGTGCCCGCCGCCTACGGGGGTCACGCGGCCGGGATGCGTACGCTGCTGGCGGTACTGGAGGAAGTGGGCCGGGGCTGTGCCTCGACGGCCTGGGTGCTGTCCATCTTCTACAGTGGCGGCGTTTTCGCGGGTCTGTTGGGCGACCCGGTACGACAGCGGATCTGGGCCGGGAATCCTGACACGACGCTCTGCGGGGTGATCGGGGTGCCCGTCCCCGTCCGGACGGTGGAGGGCGGTCTTGTCCTCGACGGTCAGTGGGGCTGGGCCTCGGGTCTGCATCACGCGGACTGGATCGGTCTCGACGTCGTGACCGAGCGGGACGGCGCCCCGGAGCGGGGGGTGGCCCTGCTGCCGACGGCGGAACTCTCCACCCGGGACACCTGGCACATGGCCGGCATGCGGGGCACCGGCAGCGACAGTGTGGTGGCGGAGGAGGTGTTCGTACCGGAGGAACAGTTCCTGTCCTTCGCCAGGTCGGCAACCGGCGCCTATCGGCGGGGCGGTGAGGACGAGGCCCTGACGCGTACGCCGTTCCCCGAGGGGCTGATGGTCCCCTTCATCGGATCGCTGCTGGGCATGGGCAGGGCGGTGTACGAGCAGATCGTGGAGAAGCTGAGGGCCGGCCGTCCTGTGGTCTCGGCGGCGAGCCTGCACGCGCGGGCGGTCGACGCTCCTGGCGTGCAGGCGAATGTGGCGGACGCGGCCACGCTCATCGACAGCGCGGTGCTCCAGGCGGGGCGCGCCGCCGACGACATCGACCGGGCGGCGGTCACGGGAGCGGCTCTGACTCCGGTGGTCCAGGCGCGCCTCCGGGTGGACATCAGTTACGCCGCCCGGCAGATCCGCCAGGCCGTGGACCTGCTGCTGGACGTGGGCGGGGCGAGCCGTTTCGACCTGTCGAGTCCGGTGCAGCGGATCTGGCGCGATGTCGGGACGGCTTCGCGGCATCCGGCGTTCACCGCGGAGATCAACCGGGAGCGGTACAGCCGCCTGCTGCTCGGCCTCGACTGACCGCGCGTTTCGGCGCGTCAGGCGCGTGGGGTGGCGGGGGTGCCGTTGTCGTTGCCGAGGTCGGAGGAGGACGGGCCGGCGTCCGGCGGGAGCGGGGGTGGCTCGTACGACGTCATGGGTACGGCGCCCGGGTCCGGGCGTACGGCGCCGAGCAGGGGGTTCGCCGCGATCGGGGAGACCTTGACGCGGGTGCCGGGGCGGGGGGCCTGGATCACCATTCCGTCGCCGAGGTAGATCGCCACGTGCGTGGCCTTGGGGAAGTAGACGACCAGGTCACCGGGGCGCAACCGGTCCAGCGGCACGTGGGGGAGGTCACGCCACTGCTGCTGACTGGTGCGGGGGACGACGACCCCGGCCCGCCCCCAGGCCTCGGAGGTCAGCCCGGAACAGTCGAAGGACGCGGGTCCCTCGGCACCCCACTGGTACGGCTTCCCAATCTGCGCGACGGCGTACGCGAGCGCGTGACCGCCCTGGGCGGAGGGAGCGGATCCTGTCCGGCGGCCAGGTGCTTCCGGGCGGGCGGGCGTGGGGCCGAACGGTCGGCTGGGGCCGTTGGGTTCCGTGGGGCGGTACGGCCCGGTCGGGTCGGGTGGACCGGTGGGGCGGACCGGTTGGCTCGGGTGGTCGGGTCCTGTCGGGTGGTACGAGCGCGTCAGGTCGGGCGCGCCGGTGGGGCCGAAAGGTCGGCTGGGGCCGTTGGGTTCCGTGGGCCGCCGCGAGCCCGTGAGGTCGGGCGATCCGGTGGGGCGGACCGACCGTCTTGGGTCGTTGGATCCCGTCGGGCGGTACGACCCTGTCAGGTCGGACGATCCGGTGGGGTCGACCGAGCGGCTCGGGGCCGCAGTTCTGGCCGTGCCGTGAGATCCCGGCGAGCTGGCTCGCCACGCTGGACCGGCCACTCCGGCCGGGCCCGCCGCTCCGGCCGGGCCGATCGGTCCTGACGAGCCGAGCGGCATAGGGCCGTCAGGCCCTACCGACCCCTCCGACCCCTCCGACCCCTCCGACTCGTCTTGCCTCACCGCTCCCGCCGGGCCGGGCTCCGTGCTCGCACCCGGTACGTTGCCGAGCGCACCCGAGGTGAGCAGTTCGCGCTGGGCCTTGTCCGTGGCGGACTTTTCCAGGGCCGCCAGGGCCGCGAGTTGCGCGGGGGTGAGTGATGCGAGCAGTTTCTCGACCTCGGCGAGCCGGGCCCGTACGGTGTCGCGCTGCTTCTTCTGCCGTGCGGCGAGCACCTGTTGGCGCTGGAGCGCCCGCCGCGCGGCGTCCGCCAGGGCGCTCGCCCGCCGCTCGCCACCGGTCAGCCGCGCGAGGATCTCGGCGCGCCCGCGGGCGGCGCGTTTCATGAGGTGGCCCTCGTCCAGGGCGGATCGGGGGTCGCGGGCGAGGAGGAACCGCGCGTAGCCGGAGAGCCCGGACCGGCCCTGGTACTGCTCACGGGCCAGCCGCCCGGCGTCGTCACGGCTGAGGGCGAGCGCGGTACGGGCCCGGTCGAGCCCGCTGGTGAGGCGCCGGGCCTCGGCGCGCAGCCGTGCCAGCTCCACATCGGTGGCGTTGAAGGCCTCACCGGCCTCCTCCGCCTCCTGGTAGAGCCGCTGAAGCCTGGTGAGCATCCCGGCGATCCCGCCGGGGGCGGTCGCACCGGGCCCTGAGGCGCCTGGGGCGGTGCCGCCGGGGCCACCGCCCGCCTCACCCGGGCGACGGTCGGACGCGATCCGACCCGAGCCGCCTGGGGCGGACTCCGTCAGGCGTGACTCACCCGGGGCGGGCCGGAGCCCCGGCCCCACTGATACCGACTCACCCGAACCCAGGCCCTGCGGGCCCGACCCGCCGGGACCCATCGGGCTGGACGCAAACGTGCCTTGCCCCACCAGGCCAGACCAACGCGTGCCGCGGCCCTGCGGTCCCGAGTCACTCCGGCTGGCCCTAGGCGGGCCGGACGCCGCCGCCCCCTGGCCCACTGGGCCGAACACACGCGCGCCGTGGCCCTGCGAGCCCGACGCACCATGGCCCCATTCACCCAGTCCCCGGCCCTGCGGACCCGACCCGCTCTGGCTGGCCTTGCTCGGGCCGAAGGCCCGCGTGCCTGGGCCTGCCGGGCTGGACGCATCCGGGCCCTGGCTTAGCGGGTTGGACGTACCCAGTCCTTGGCCCTGCCGGCCCGACCCATTCCGGGTGGACTTGCTTGGGCCCGAGGCCTCCGGGTTCCGGCCTACCGGGTTGGATGCCCGCGTGCCCCCGCTCACCGGGCCCGACGCACCCGGGCTCCGGCCCTGCGGGCCCGACGCATTCCGGGTGGACTTGCTCGGGTTGGGCGCCTGTGTGCCTGGGCCTGCCGGGTTGGACGCATCTGGTCCTCGGCCCTGCCGGGCCGACCCGCTCCGGGTGGACTTGCTCAGGCTGGGCGCCCGCGTGCCTGGGCCCGCCGGGCCGGACGTATCCGGGCCCTGGCCTGCCGGGCCGGACGTACCTGGGCCTCGGCCCTGCGGGCCTGACCCGCTCTGGGTGGACTTGCTCGGGTTGGATGCCCGCGTGCCCCGGCTCACCGGGCCCGACGCACCCGGGTCCTGGCCCTGCGGGCCCGACTCACTCCGGGTGGACTTGCTCGGGCTGGGCGCCCACGTGCCTGGGCCTGCCGGGCCGGACGTATCTTCGCCCTGGCCCGCCGAGTCGGACGCATCCGGGCCCCGGCCCACCGGGCCCGACGCGCTCGGCCCCCGGCCCGCCGGCCCCCACTCCCTCCGGGTGGACTCCGCCGTGCCCCACCCGGCGAGTCCCGGTTCCGTCGTCGCCGTCAGGGACAGTGGCACCGCCGTGAGAGCCGTGGCGGTGATCAGCGCCGTCGTACAGACGGATCGCAGCGTTTTTGCTGACACTCCATCACCTCCCCATGCGGGTACGGATCGTCCGGTACCCGACGATGATGGGGTGGTGGAGCGGTGCTACTGGTGTGGCTATCGCACCATTGGGCGGATCGGCGCAAGAACATCACCCTGGGCGGGGCATTCCGGCTGCCCCCGGCGCGCCGTCCGTCGTCAGCTCGTGCGGTTCGGTTTGGACCAGGGCCAGCGGGGGCGGCCTCCCTCGCCGGGGGTGCGGCCCTCGGGGGCGTACACGTACTTCCAGCCCCGCTGGATCCCAAGCCGCTTCGTGTGGCCGGCCGGTTCGCGGCGGTACGTGAGTACCGTGGGCGGGCCGTTCTCCGCGTCCGGGACCGGGACCTCGTACCACTTGGGCGGGTTGCCCGTCGGTCCGGTCAGGATCGGCAGGACGCGCCCGTCGAGCGGGCCGCCGGTGAAGGGGGTGTCTTCGGTTCTCACCCGTGCATCCTCCCGTAGAACGGCGGCGACCACGCCGTCCGTCAGGCCAGCAGGCCCGACGCCTTCCACATCCTGCGGCCAGCCCCGCGCAGTACCCCGATGTCGTCCAGGAAGTCCGTCAGCCGCCGCGCCCCCGACTGCATCACCTCGCGGCGGTGGCCGCTCAGGCGGACCTGGGTGACGGCCTCCCGCCGGTCGAGCCCGATGTGGTCGTACACGCTCGGATTGACGAAACAGACCGAGAAGACGCGCGCGGCCTGCCCGCAGCTGAGACGGGTCAGCTCCTGCTCCCACCGGGGCGACGTCACCATCTGGCGCCGCAACTCCTCGCGCGCGTAACGGACATGGCGCGACTCCTCCACCACATGGATCCGCGTCACGCCCCGGACGAGCGGCTGGACCCGCTCGTCGGGGAACGTCAATCTCTGCATCCAGTCCAGGATTTCCTCGCCGAGCAGCGTCGCGGCGAACGAACCGGGCGTGGTGGAGACGGTCTTCAGGACGCGCGCCATGTTGTGGTAAAGCCTCGGCACCGGGTACGACGGCGTGCCGCCCTTGTCGATCAACTTCGCGAACATCATCGAGTGCCGGCACTCGTCCGCTATCTCCGTGAGGGCGTAACGGACGTGGTTGCTGGTCACGGGCTTGTCGTAGATGTGCCGGACCAGCAGCTGCATGAGGATGATCTCGAACCAGATGCCGAGCGAGGCGAGCGACGCGGCCTCGTGCCTCGCCAGGTCCATCCGCTGCCCCTCGGACATCTTCCGCCAGAGCGGGGTGTCGTACAGGGAGACCAGCTCCGGTGGCCAGAACCACTTGCCGCTCTCGGCCGGCGCGGCCCAGTCCACCTCCTTGTCCGGGTCGAACGAGTGCTTCGCGGAGGCTTCGAGGAGCCGCGCGGCGACCTGCTCCCGGTCCCTGAGCGGGCCGAGCGCGTCACGGAGGATCTCCACGTCCCGCTCCGTGGCGGAGGCGGATGACGGGGAGGGGGCGGGCGTCGGAGCAGTGGCTCGGGGCATGGGTGGGAGCACCTCATCGCTGGGTTACCGGCGGTCACTCCTTATGAGACTACTTGTCAGTAGGGGCGTCAATCCCTCTGTGAGATCGGTGCGAGGCCGCGTTGGGGCGTCAGGCCGCGTCAGGCCGAGTCAAACCGAGCAGGCCGCGTCAGATCGCGTCCGGCCCCGGAAGCAGCGCCGCTGCCAGCGCCACCTCCGTGCCCGCCAGTCCCACCGAGCAGAACACCGTGATCTGTCCGGGAGCGGTACGGCACGGCGCCGCGCCCGCCAGTACGGCCCCCAGCTCCACCATGCGCTCGGTCGCGAAGAGGTGTGGTTCGGGGTAATTGGCCGCCTGGGCAAGGGAGTCGGTGAACACCACGTCGGCCCGGGACGGGAGCCCGGCCGGGACCTCGTGGCCGGCGACGGTCTTGGGGCCGAGCGTGCTGATGTGTGTCCCCGGCGCGATCCAGCCCATGTCCAGGACCGGGGTGGTGCTGTCGGTGGCCACGATCACCACGTCCCGTTCGCGTACGGCGTCCTCCGCCGAGCCCACCGCCCTGACCCGGACGCCCAGTTCGTCCGCCGCCCGGCGCGCGAACGCGGCGGTGCGCTCCGCGCTGCGGGCCGCCACCACGACGTCCTCCAGCGGCCGGACCGCGCCGAGCGCCCAGAGCTGCGTCCACGCCTGCCGGCCGGCCCCGACGATCCCCAGTCGGACGGGCCCCGGATTGGCCGCCACGTCCACGGCCACCGCCCCGATGGCGCCGGTCCGCCGGGGCCCCAGCTCCGAACCGTGCACCAGCGCCTTCAACCGGCCGTCGGCGCCGTCCCACACGGCCACCAACTGCTCGCCCCCGACGACGGTGTCGTACGCGCGGAAGCCGTACAGCCCTCGCGTACTCGCGCCGGTGCGGAGGCGTCCGGCCGTGATGACCAGGGCGGACCCGTCGCCGAGGTCGGCTTTCAGGCGCGGGGGAGCGTGCAGGGCGCCGGAGTGGTGGGCGAGGAGAGCGGCCCGTACGGCACCCACGGCCGTGGCCGCGTCGAGGGCGCGTACGTCCTCGTCGTCGAAGAGGAGTGGGGAGACGGGATGCGGGGACACGGGAAGCGAGGACACGGAAGGGGCACGCACCTTTCACCGCCGGGTGCCGGTGGCAGCACCACCGATCGCTGTCGACCAGCATGGCATGGGGCGCTGACAAAACTGATGTACGCCCGGACCGGGAACACGGGACGATGGACCCATGACCACCCCCACCGCTCGTGAAGAAGGCGCCGACCGCGCGGCGGCCCGTCGCAGCCTCGAAGGACTCGCTCTGGGCGACGCGTTCGGCGAACGCTGGTTCCCGCTCTTCCGCGACCCCGACCAGGCGTTGCGGGACATCCGGGCCCGGCGCACCCCGACGGAGGCGGAATGGCACTGGACGGACGACACCGCGCTCGCCCTCGCCGTCCACCAGGTGCTCAGCGAGTGCGGAGCCGTCGACCAGGACCGTCTCGCGGCCTGCTTCGCGCTCACCTTCGACGCCGATCCGGCCCGGGGGTACGGACACGGCATGCACCTCCTCCTCCCCGCCCTCCTCACCGAACCGGAGCGCTGGCGCGCACTCGCCCCCGAGCTGTTCGAAGGCGGCAGCCTCGGCAACGGCGCGGCGATGCGGGTGGCCCCCCTCGGCGCCTGGTTCGCCGCCGACCTGGGGCGCGTGACCGAACAGGCCGTCCTGTCCGCCGAGGTGACACACGCCCACCCGCAGGGCATCGCGGGCGCGGTGGCGGTCGCCGTCGCGGCGGCGCTCTCGGTACGGGGCGAGCTGTCCGTGGCGGCGGTGGCGGAGGCCACTCCCGAGGGGGTGGTACGGGACGGCCTGGCGCGCGCCGCCGAGTTGTCGTTCACCACCGCTCCCTGGAAGGCGGCGGACGTCCTCGGCAACGGCCGGCGCATCCGGGCCGACGACACCGTCCCGTTCGCGGTCTGGACGGCGGCCCGCCACCCCGACGACCTGACGGCCGCGCTGTGGTCGACGGCGGAGGGGTTCGGGGACGTGGACACGACGTGCGCCATCACGGGCGGGATCGTGGGGGCGCGGACAGGGGTGTCGGGTGTGCCGGGGGAGTGGCTGGAGCGGCGGGAGGGGCTGCCGTTGTCGTTGCCGTAACGGCATCCCGTTTGCCGCCACTCCCGCAGCTGCGACCCCTCCCGCCCCTCCCGCCGCCCCGCAGCCTTCGCCGCTCTCAGCCCTGATCGTTCCCGCCCGGCGGCGGGAAGCTCTCCCTCAGCGTGAAGGTGTACGCCGCCGGGCCGTTCTCCCGCAGGTGGCGCAGATGCCGTTCCGCCTCCGCCACCGTCGGGCGGTGGCCCTCCGGCACCCACCACACGGCCGTCATGGCCTCCTCCACCCGTTCGAACCACTCTCTGCGCCGAGCGAGCAGCTCGCGGTGCTGCCCCTCGTACATGAAGGCTTTCAGGGCGTCCGGATCCCGCCACACCGACAGGTTCACGATCAGCCACTCGTCGCCGAAGACGGGGACGTCGGTGGCGTTGCCGCTGTCGCTCTGCAACCGCCACACAAAGCCGTCGGACTGGTCGGCCACGGCGTTCACCGGGTCCAGGGCGTCGACGAAGTCCTTCAACTCAACTGAATCCAAGGGGTACTTGAGGCGGGCTATGTTCACCTGGGCAAGCTCGTACGTGGTCATGGCCGCACCCTAATCGCGTGGTTCTCGGCCGCGACGGCCATTTCCACCAGCCGGACATCGGCTCCCCGCCGCGCGACCAGTTGCAGTCCGACGGGACAGCCATCGGCGGTGAAACCGGCCGGGATGCTCGCCGCAGGATGGCCGCTCAGGTTGAACGCCCAGGTCAGCGCGGTGGAGTAGACCTCGCCCGGGCCTTCGTGCCCGTGCGGCCTGTTGGGGGTGACGGGAGTCAGCAGCAGCTCCGTCCCGGCGAAGAGACGGTCGAGGCGCCGGTCGTTCTCGGCCCGGACGCCCGCCGCGTCGCCGAGATCCCCGGCGCCCGTCACCCCGGCCCGTACCCCCAACCACGCCTCGCGCGGATCCAGCAGCGTGAACCCCTCGCGCGGGAGCGGCAGTTGTACGACCCCGGCCGCCACCAGCCGGTCCACCGCCGCCCGTACGACCGCCGCCACCTCGGGGTCCGTCCGGGCGAAGCCCAGGTCCGGCGAGTAGGCGGCGGGCAGGGGCAGTTGGAGCGGTGAGGGGATCCGTACCTCCGACGGCGTGTCCAGCACGCAGTCCAGATACACCCGCGCCTCCACCGCCGACCGGGTCAGTACCCCGGCCGACGCCAGGCCCGTCCGGTCGGGCGACGGCAGCAGGCCGTTGGTGGTCTTGAGGCCGAACACCCCGCACCAGGCCGCCGGGATCCGTACCGAACCCGCCCCGTCGCTGCCCGTCGCCAGCGGCACCATGCCCGCCGCGACCGCCACCGCCGAACCGGCCGAGGACCCGCCGGGGGTGCGGTCGGGGCGGTAGGGGTTGACCGTACGGCCGTGCCGGCCCTGGCCCCAGGTCTGCCAGTACGTACCGGGGCCCGGCACGGCCGTCGAGCCGACCGGCACGGCACCGGCCGCGATCAGGCGTTCCGCCGCGTACGAACGGATCCCCGTCGGGCCCTTCACGGCGAACGGCGTTCCCGCGAGCGGCAGTCGGCGGTCCACCGTCCTCGCCCGCTCGCGGGCCCCCTCGCCCCACACCTCGACGAACGCGCACAGTTCGGGGTCCAGCCGCCCGATCCGCGCCAGCGCTTCTTCGACCCGTTCGGTCACCGGACCCCCGCCCCCATGCCCCCCGCTCAGCCCGTCACGAGCGGCGCCGGAAGAGACCACGCAGCGTCGGCCTCCGTAGCGCCTTCGCACCCGCTTTTCTCTCGGCACCCGGCCCCGGAGCCGCACCCGGACCCGCACCCGCACCCGGAGCGGCGCTCGCCCCCGCCATCGCCCCGGCCACCAACTCCGCTCCCCGCACCGCCACTTCCTCCTCGTCCGGCTCCTCCTCGTCCTCCCGCCGGATCGACTCCAGCAGGTCCGCCGCGAGTCCCGTGAAGGTCGCGTCCAGCCACGCGCACCCCAGCACGAAGTGGCACAGCGAGCCCAGGATCTCCACCGGACGGGTCCGGAACGCCTCCGCCGCGTCCAGCATCCGTTCCACCAGCCGGCGTCCGATGTCCTCGCGGGTCGCCGGATCGCTCCAGGCGATCGCCAGCAGCGCGAAGCCGGCCGCCTCGGTGACCCAGTCCTCCGGCCCGTCCAGCAGGTCCAGCAGAATCCGGCGCCGTACCGACCCCTCCCACGGTTCGTCCGTCCCGTGGTGCGCGATGCCGAGGCAGGCGAACGCCTGCACGCTCCGTATCCACAGCTCCGGCAGGTGCTCCGTGAGGAACCGCCCCTGCTCGTCCTCGCGCGGCAGCGGCGGATGGACCAGGACGCCGAGCAGGTCGGCGGGGGCGATCGCCGCCAGCTCCACCGCGTGGTCGTACGCGGCGGGCAGGTACGGCCAGCGCAGCTCCGCAACGGCCCGCACCGCCTCCGCCACGGCGGCCGGCGGCTCGGGCACGGCGGCCTCGGCGACCAGCCCCTCGTACCGCCACACCGCCGTGGCCACCTCGCGCCGCGCCGGGCGCGGATCGGGTTCCGGTACGGCTCCGAAGCTCACCTCGCCCTTGGGGAAGGCCCGTCGGAGGGTCAGTACGGCGCTCGGCGCCTCGATCACGGACGCGTTCAACTGGAGGGCGCTGTCCCGGTAGGCCGGGTCCCCGCCCTCCGCCGCCCGCTCCAGGAACTGGTGCAGCACGTTGACCGTCGCCTCCCGCGCCCCCGTCACCCCCGACAGCCAGGGAAGGTTCTCACTGTGGCGCTGGAGGACCGTGTGCGCGTACCCGTGCTCGGGGTGGTCCCGCAGATGGTCGGCCAGGGCCAGCAGATGCGTACGGCCCCCGTCCACGGCGAAGCGCACCCCGTGGATCGCCGGGGCGGCCTGCGGATGGGCCGGGTCGACCGCCAGCGCACGCTCCAGCCAGGGCAGGCCCGCCTCCGGGCGACCGGACATCGCGTACAGCTCGGCGACGTCCACGTACAGCGAGAGGTCCGAGGGATCGCGCGCCAACTCCGCCTCCCAGCAGGCCAGGGCCTCGTCCACCCGCCCGGCGGCACGCAGCGCGTAGCCGAGCATCACCGCCGGGGTGTGGCCCGGGTCGAGCCGCTGCGCGTGCCCGGCCCAGGCGATCGCCTGGTCGTACGCGGCGAACCGCCGGGCCAGGCCCGACGCCATGGTCAGCAGAAGGGCGTGGTCCGGGTGCAGGGCGAGCGAGGCGCGCGCGAGATCCAGGAACGGCCGCAGGGGCGCGGTCAGTTCGGGGGGCAGCGGGTCCGGTACGCCTCCGCCGACGATGCGGGCGATGACGCTCGCGAGGTTCTGCGGCGAGACCGACTCGGCGAGATCCTGGCGGGCGACCCAGGCGACCTCGGCCCAGGGGCGGTCCGGCTGTTCCCGTACCACCGCGGCCAGGGTGGACAGGGCCTCGTCCCAGCGGCCCGCGGCGGCGAGCAGATGCGCCTGGCACGCCACCGCACCGATGTAGGGGCGCTCGTCCGAGAACAGGTCCAGCGCCGCCTCCGCCCCGCCCGCGCGCCGGGCGAACTCCGCCAACGCCTCGTGCACCTCGGGGAGTCGCGGCGCCTCCGCGAGGGCGTTGCCGAGGTGGGTGGCGGCGTGCGGCAGGTCACCGCCGTCCAACGCCAGCCGCGCCAGGGCCACTTCGCCCTCGGCGTTGAGCTTCTCCTCGCCGTCCACGGAACAGCTGTGCAGGTCTTCCAGTTCGTCGGCCATCAAGGCCCCCCTTGCCGCGCGGTCCCGTCGTGCCGTACCGGCGCGGCACACAGGAATGGCGCAGACCCTAGCGGAGCTGTGTGGCACGCCAGTTGCCGGGGAACACCCCGACGCCCCTGGCCTTTCGGGCCCCCGCCTCGCTCCGGCTCCCGACTCACTCCGGTCCCCGCCTCACTCCTCCCGCGACCCCTTACTCCTCCCGCCCCGCCTCACTCCTCCCGCGCCGCCTCCTTCAACGCCGCCTCCATCACCGCCCGCGCGATCGGCGCCGCGTCGCCGCCGCCGCTGATGTCCGAGCGGTCCGCCTCCGCGTCCTCCACCACCACCGCCACCGCGACCGCAGGCTCTCCCGCGTCGTCGGCGCGGGCCCAGGCGATGAACCAGGCGTACGGGACACCGGCGTTGCCGATGCCGTGCTGCGCCGTGCCCGTCTTCCCGCCGACCGTGGCGCCCTCGATGGCGGCGTTCGTCCCCGTGCCCTCCTCGACCACGTCGACCATCAACCGCCGTACCTGCCGCGCCGTGGAGCCGTCCATCACCTTTCGGTAGGTGCGCTCGGCGGTACGGGAGACGGTCTTTCCGTGCGCGGACGTCGTACGGTCCACCAGGTAAGGGCGCCTGAGTTCACCGCCGTTGGCGACCGCCGAGGCCACCATCGCCATCTGGAGCGGGGTCGCCCGGGTGTCGAACTGGCCGATCGAGGACAGCGCCAGCTGGTCGTCCGTCATGTGGCTGTCGAAGTTCGAGACCGCGACCCCGGACGGGATCCGGATCCCCGTGTCGTTGAAGCCGAACTTCTCCACCGTGTCGAGCATGCGGTCCATCCCCACCTTCACCCCCAGCCCCGCCATCACCGAGTTGCAGGAGAAGGTGATCGCGAAGGCCAGCGAGGCCCGGTCGCAGCCGTCCACCTCGTTGGGCAGCGTGGTGGTCGTGCCGGGCAGGACGTACGGATCGGGTACGGAGGTCGGCGCGTCGACGTCCGAGACGACCTCCGCGTCCAGCGCCGCCGCGGCCGTCACGATCTTGAAGGCGGAGCCCGGCGGATACGTCTGCCGGATCGCCCGGTTGAGCATCGGCTGGGCCTCCGCCCCGGTCAGCGCGGTCCAGGCCTCGGTGACGGCGGGACCGGTGCCCGACAGCTGCTCCGGGCTGTACGAAGGGCTGCTGACCAGCGCCAGGATCCGGCCGCTCGCGGGCTGGATGGCCGCGACCGCGCCCCGCCGCCCGGCCAGCCCGTCGAACGCGGCCCGCTGCATC
>NZ_WWJY01001205.1 GCF_009865405.1 Streptomyces sp. SID3212
CCCGGCCCGGCGGTGACGGCCGGAGGCCGCGCCCCGCGCACCGACCGCGAGCGCGCCCTGTGCGAGGCGTTCGCGGAGACGCTCGGCGTGCCCGAGGTCGGCGTCACCGACGACTTCTTCGCCCTGGGCGGCCACTCCCTGCTGGCGGTGACCCTGGTCCAGCGGATCGAGGAACGGTGCGGTCACCGTGTCTCCCTGCGGGCCCTGTTCGCGGCGCCGACGGTCGAGGGCGTCGACCGCCTTCTGGGACGTACGGCGGACGACATGCGGGACGACCCCTCTGCCGGACCCGACCTGACCGCCGAGGTGCGCCTGGCCCCGGACATCACGGGCGCGGGCCGGGACGTTCTCCTCACGCCCCCCGTGCCGCTCTCCGGCCCCACCGCGCGGCCCCTGCTGACCGGCGCCTCGGGCTTCCTCGGCGCGTTCCTCCTGCGCGACCTCATCGAGACCACCGGCGGCCCGGTCGACTGTCTCGTACGGGCGGCGGACGAGCGGGACGCGGGGGACCGGCTGCGGGCCAACCTGGAGCGGTACGGCCTGTGGCGCCCCCGGTACGAGGCCCTGATCCGCCCCCTGCCCGGCGACCTCGCCGCGCCCGGCCTCGGCCTGTCGCCCGGGGACAGGACCGCCCTGGCCCGCCGCCTCGGCCCGGTCGTGCACAACGGCGCACGCGTCAACTTCGCCGCCCCGTACGGCGATCTGCGCGCCCCCAACGTCGGCGGCACCGAGGAACTGCTGCGCCTGCTCGCCGACTCCGCCTCACCCGGGATGCACTACATCTCGACCACCAGCGTGTACGCGCCGGCGCCCGGCCCCGAGCCCCTCACCATCACGGAGTCGACCCCGACGGGCCCCGCGTCCTCACTGCCCGACGGGTACGCGCGCAGCAAGTGGGTCGCGGAGGGACTGGTCGGCCTGGCCCGCGAACGGGGCCTGCCGGTGACCGTCTACCGCCCCGGCCGCATCAGCGGCGACACCACCACCGGCGCCTGCCAGGACCGGGACCTGCTGTGGCAGCTCATCAAGGGCTGCCTCCAGGCCGGAGCCGTACCGGACCTGCCGTACGGATCGACCGACTGGGTCCCCGTGGACCACGTCAGCGCGGCGGTGGTGGCGCTCTCCACGGCGGGCCAGACCGGCGCGGAGACGTACCACCTCACCAACCCGGACGCACCGGGCCTGGACCGTGTCTTCGAGGCCGCCGCCCGCCTCGGCCACGACCTGAGAACGGTCCCGGCCCCGGACTGGCAGTCCCTGATAGCGGCCCGACCCGACAACGCCGCCCAGCTCTTCCTGGGCGACGACCCCCACCCCCGCCCCGAGCCGGGCGACCACCGCCACTTCGACTCGGGCCAGACGACCAAGGCGGCGGCATCCCTGGGCGCCCACCAGCCGCCCCTGACGGACGAGGTACTCACCCGCTACCTGACCTACTTCCACGGAACGGGCTTCCTGCCCACCCCGTAGAGACTGACCCCCGCACCACACACCCCCGAGGGCGCGCCTGCCGGCCACGATCCCGGCAGGCGCCGCCCTCCCCCGGGACGAGGAAGGAGTGATGCTCCCGCCGGAGCGCACGTGCGGAACATCTCCTCGTCGCGCGCCGCTCGGACCATGTCTTTTCGGACACCCCGACCCTCCGCCGCCACCCGTACGTGCTCTTTCCCCCTGGACTCCGCGCGTGTCCCGTTCGGGGTCGCGTACGGTGATGGCAGCCGCTCCCGCCCTGGCGATCCGGCCCCGGTCCCAGGCCGTGAGATCCGGCTCGGCGATCGCCGCACAGCGCACCACATCGAGACCTCGACGCCGATGCCCGGCGCGCACCTTCTGGGAGAGAGCATGGCCGAAGGGGCCCCGGCACCGACCGGGACGACGGACGGGACGACCAACGGGACGGCGAACGGCGAGCTGCTGTCGGCGCTGTTCGCCCACGCCACCGCGGGGATGTACGCCGTGGACGCCGCCGACCGCGTCATCGCCTGCAATCCCTGGGCGGAACGGATCCTCGGTCACCGCCCCGGCGGGCTGATCGGTCTCGACGCGGAGCGAGTCCTGCACCCGTCGCACGACGACGCCAAACCGGGCGAGCGCGCCGTTCTGCTCCGCGCCGACGGCACCCCGCTCCCCGTGTGGTGGACGTCCGCGCCGCTCCCCGGGCAGCAGGGCACCGTGGTGATCTTCCACGACACCGGAGCCGAGGGGGAGCGCAACGAACGCCGCTCCGACCGCTACGCCCACAGCGAGATCGCCCGGGAACAGGCCGAATTCGACCTTGCGGAAGCGACCTGGCTCAGTGAACTGACCCTGGCCATGGTGAGCACGCTGGAGGCGGAGGAGGGGCTGGCGCGCCTGGCCCGGCTGCTGGTGCCCCGGCTCGCCGACGGGGCGGTGATCGACCTGATCGCCGACCACGGGCGGGTCCGCAGGACCGCGTGGACCCACCGGGAACCGGACCAGGTGCCCGCCGAGGTGCTGGAGGCGGACCCGCCGCTGTTCGGCGACGCCTCGACGGCCCCGCTGGCCAAGGTTCTGCGGGGCGGCCCCACCCAGCAGCTGAACGCCCCTTTCCGCGCGGCCCTGAACGGTACGGCCCCCTCCGTCCCCGTACCGGCACCGGCCGCCGCCGCGCCGGCCGAAGCCGCCCCCGCCGCCCCCGTACGTACCGACGCCCTGGGACGCGCCACCACCGCGATGCTGGCCGACCTCGGCGCCTCCGAGGCGCTCATCGTGCCGCTCCGCCTCCGCGACAGCACCTTCGGCGCGCTCACCCTCACCCGCTCCGCCACCACCCCGCCCTTCGACGACGCCGACCGGGTGCTGGCCGAGGAGGTCGCCCGCCGTACCGCCCTCGGGCTGGAGAACGCCCGGCTGCATGCCCAGCAGGCCGACATCGCCGCCACCCTCCAGCGCGCCCTCCTCACCGACCTGCCCCACGTCGAGACGCTGGAGCTGGCCGCGCACTACCAGCCGGCGGAGCACACCGCCGAGGTCGGCGGTGACTGGTACGACGCGTTCCTGCTGCCGGACGGTGATCTCGCCCTGGTCGTCGGCGACGTCACGGGACACGACATCCAGGCCGCCGCCCGGATGAGCGAACTGCGCAACATGCTGCGGGCGTTGGCCGTCGACCGGCCCGAGGAGGACCCGGGCAGCATCCTGCAGCGCCTCGACCGCGCCCAGGCGCACCTCCGGCTCGCCGACGCCGCCACGGTCGTGCTCGCCCGCCTGCGGGCGGGCAAGGACGGCGCCTGGCGGCTCAGTTGGTCCACCGCGGGCCATCCCCCGCCGCTGGTCGTCGCGGCGGACGGCACGACCCGCTACCTCGACGAGGCGCACGCCATGCTCATCGGTCTGCTGCCTGCCACCTCCCGGCCCACGGTCACCACCGAACTGCCCCCGGGCTCCACGCTCCTGCTGTACACGGACGGGCTGATCGAGTCGCGGACGCAGGACATCGACAGCGGACTGCGGCGTCTGCGCGGCCACGCTGCCGCCCATCACACCCAGCCGCTCGACCGGTTGTGCATCGATCTGGTCAGGCACCTGGGCGACACGCGGGACGACATCACGCTCATCGGGGCGCGGATTCCGCCCCGCGGCTGAGGCCGGCCCCGGAGGCGGTTCCGGAGGAGGTCCCGCGACCGATCCCGGTACCGGTGCCGGAATCGCTTCCGGAACCGGTACCGGACCCAGAAGCGGAATCTCATCGGCCGCCTGGATCGGAGGCCGGGAACGCGCCCGCCGGAACGCCGGAATTCGCTTGTCGAAGTGAGCCCCTGACGACGCGTCGGGACGTGTTCATCAAGTGAAGGACCGCAAAATTTTTCCCTGACCGGTCATGAGCGCGCCGCACGCCCCCGCCGACGACTCCGCGCCCCGGTTCCGCCCGCCCGGAAGAGGGTCCCGCCCGCCCCGCCGACGACCCCTCCCACCTGCGCGGACACCGCACCCCCCGTACCCCCGCCGGAACCCCCTCCGCAGGGAGAGCGCTCTCCCTGTCGGCCCGCGAACAGGACGTCCCAATGTCTCCTTTGTGTTAAATACCTGACGGGCCGTCAGTTCCGGAACTTGACGCAGCACCTTGACGACCCCTTTACGCAGCCCTAACGTCCGGCACTCAGGGGCACCGATACGGAACCCCTGGCCCCCCACCACCGGATTTTCCGTCCGGCCGATGCCCCGGCCCGCCGCCGGAGCGTGCCGAGCGAGGGATCCACGACTCCCTTTGGAGCGCCCATGAGATCAATGCGGTCCGAGAACGGCCGCCCCGTCCGCGGGGGACGCCGCAAGGCCCTTCTCGCGGGATTAATCGCGGCGTTGGCGGTCGCCGCCCAGCTCGTGCTCGGGCCCACCGGCGTCCCCCAGAAGGCAGCCGCCCAGCCGGCCGGCGCCCAGGTCGTGCGCGTGGCGGAGTTCCTCGCCGAATGTAATTTCAGCCACCGTCTGCCCGACGACCCCATCGTCGTCCCCGGCATCCCCGGCGGCTCGCACATGCACAGCTTCTTCGGGAGCCACGCGACGAACGCGTACACGAACCTCGGAGACCTCAAGACGGCGGCGACCACCTGCGACCCGCAGGTCGACCTCTCGTCGTACTGGGTGCCGACCCTGTTCGTGAACAACCAGCCCGTCGAGCCCACCGGCACGACGTTCTACTACCTGGGTGAGGGCGTGCGCGACGACGTCATCGCCCGTACCCAGCCCATCCCCGAAGGCCTCAAGATCGTGGCGGGCAACGCCAAGGCCACCGGTCCGAACGACAACACCCGGGCGCGCTGGTCCTGCCTGCACGCCGGACAGGTGAACCCGTCGACGGACTTCGTCAACTGCCCGGCCGGCACGATGCTGGAGTCGTACCTCGACTTCCCGCAGTGCTGGAACGGCAGGGACCTCGACTCGGCGGACCACAAGAGCCACATGTCCTACCCGGTCGACGGAACATGCCCGGCGAGCCACCCGGTGCCGGTTCCGAAGCTGCGTCAGGTCCTGCGGTACCCGGTGAACGGCAACCCGGCCGGCTTCAGACTGGCCTCCGGGCCCGGCTACACCATGCACGGCGACTTCTTCAACGCGTGGCCGGTCGCCGAGATGGACCGCCGGGTGCGGGACTGCATCCGGCCGATCATCAAGTGCGGCGCCAACGGAATTCCCTCGTGATGCCGCGGGGCGGCGGTCGGCCGCACCCCGGCGGACCGCCGTCCCGTCCCGGCTCCCGGCCGGACGGGCCCGGCCGGGGGTCCACGAGCGGAACGGCGCGGGGGACCGGCAGGACCGTACTGCCGGGGATCCTTCTGGTCCTCGCGGTCCTCGGACCGCTGGGCTGCGGTGCCTCGCCGGCACCGTCCGACACCGAACCCGTACGCACGGCCGCGGTGAAGGAGCAGGGCGGCCAGGCCGCTCCGGCGCCCTCCGCCTCCGCCGTCGCGGCGGGCGGATTCAACGAAACCGACCGGGGCTGGGCCCAGTTGATGGCGGCCATGGACGAGCGGACGCTGCTCCTGCTCGATCTCGTCGCCGACCGCGCGAGCGACGCGGAACTGGCGGACCTGGCCCGGAGCGCGAAGGTGACCCACCGGGCGGAACTCACCCGGCTCCGCACCATCCTCAGGAAGACGGGGGCGGACGGGGCCAATCCGCACGAGGGCCACGACATGAAGGGGATGGTGACCGACGACGAACTGCGGAAGATCAGCGCGAAGCGCGGTACGGCGTTCGACGACCTCTCCATGACCTACCTCCGTGAGCACCTGGAGCAGAGCGTGCTCGTCTCCCGGGGCGAACAGAGCGCGGGCGCCGCGGCGGAGGCGAGGAAACTCGCCGGAGAAGTGACGAAGCGGCGCACGGAACAGCTGGCGGCGCTGCGGCCGCTCGGCGGCTGACCTCCACGGAGGACCGCCGCTCCCGGGCCGGGAACCCCACGCCCCCAGGGCCTGCCACAGAGATCAGGCCCCCGCCCGGGAGCGGCCCGGCAGGACCCTGGGCCGAGCGTGGACAGGCAGGCGCGTGCGTCGGATCCGGATACGGAGACGTACGCCCGTCCGCCGTCACCGGCCCCGCTCACGGTACGTCGACGGCGGAGACGCCCTGGCCCGGCGTCCCGGGGACGTTCGTGCCCAGCGTCTCGGGCACGCTCGCGTACGGCAGCCCGTCCAGCGGGCGGTCCGTGCAGAAACGCGCCATGAGGTCCGCGAAATCGGCGATCCGCTCCACCGGCGCCAGATGGTCGGTCTCGTCGATGGTCAGGAACCGCGCCTCCGGGAGCTGCGCCGCCACCTCCCGCCCCATGGCCGGGGTGCAGAGGGTGTCGTGCTCGCCGGTCACCACCAGGCTCGGCACGGCCGGCACCGGCTCCGGGCGGTACCACTCGTGCCGCATCAACCGGGTGTTGTGCTCCGCCGACTTGCTCAGCTGTTCGGGATCCTGCCCGGCGATCTGCTGGTAGACGAGCCGCGACACCGCCGCGTGCTTGCGGACCCGGCCCGTGCCGGGCGGGGACATGAAGCGGTCCGCCAGCTCCCGCGCGATGGTCTCCGTCTCGCCCCGCTCGATCATCACGGCCCAACGCTCCATCGCCGCCGCGTAGTCCGCCGGGATCCGGGTCGTCATGCCGACCAGCAGCAGCCGCGCCACCAGATCCGGGTAGTGCTGGGCGAAGCGCAGCCCCACGGCGCCCCCGTAACAGGCGGCGACCAGGTTGACCCGCGGCACGTCCAGTTCCGTGAGGAGGTGCCGGACGGCCGCGGCGAGGAAGTCGACCCCGTACATGGCGGGAAGGAAGTCCGCGGTGCCGTACCCCGGCAGGTCCACCGTGATCACCTGCCCCACCGGACCGAGCCATTTCTCGTGCCGGACCCAGGAGTTGCGGTCCTGGGAGGACCCGCCCAGGACCAGCACGGGCTCCGTCAGCGGGTCGTCGTGGTGGACGATGCGGCACGTGTAGCGGAACCCGTCAAAGGTGAGATCCCGCTCCTCGACCCGGCCGGTCGTCCCGTCCGTGCGACCGTCGACCGCCTGCCCCGGGATCAGTGGGCGAGCACGGGGCGATTCCTGGTCCTGGGCGAGGACGGCGTCGATGGACATGGTGACTCCAGAGCTCCGGTACGGACAACAACGTCCCTGCCTAGCAGTTGGCCCGCCCCGACCGGACATCCCTGACCCGATCGTGGGCGGTTCGCGCCTCCCGGTCCGCTGGTCCATTCGACTCTCGCTCAGCCGGACCGGTACGGGGGGGCACCGGGCGGGACCCGCACCCCCGGCGCGCACTCCGGTTCGAGCCGGGGCGGTGGACGCCCACTTGACTTCGAGTGCGCTCCAATTCGTAGCCTCGGCGCATGACTACGCCTCAGCACAAGATCGGGTCCGGGTTCGGAGCCCGGAGCACCGCGCGGGAGGTCCTGCGGGGGATCGACCTCACCGGGAAGCTCGCGATCGTGACCGGTGGGTACTCCGGACTCGGCCTGGAGACCACCCGCGCCCTGGCCGGCGCCGGCGCCCACGTCGTCGTACCCGCCAGGAGGCCCGCCGCCGCGCGGGAGGCGCTGCACGGCATCGAGGGCACCGAGGTCGACGAACTGGACCTCGCCGACCTCGGCAGCGTGCGCGGCTTCGCGGAGCGGTTCCTGGCCTCGGACCGTGCCGTCGACCTGATCATCAACAGCGCGGCCGTCATGGCGAGTCCGGAGACGCGCGTCGGCCCCGGCTGGGAGATGCAGTTCGCGACGAACCACCTCGGCCACTTCGCCCTGGTCAACCGGCTCTGGCCCGCGCTCGTGCGCGGCCGGGCCCGGGTGGTCTCCGTCTCCTCGGCCGGCCACCGCAACTCGCCCGTCCGCTGGGACGACCTCCACTTCCGGCAGGAGTACGACAAGTGGCAGGCGTACGGCCAGGCGAAGACGGCCAACGCGCTGTTCGCCGTCCACCTCGACCAGCTGGGCAAGGAGTCCGGTGTGCGGGCCTTCTCCCTGCACCCGGGTGGGATCCTCACACCCCTCCAACGCCACCTCGCCCAGGAGGAGATGGTCGCCGCGGGCTGGATCGACAGCGACGGCAATGTGATCAACCCGGCGTTCAAGACACCCGAGCAGGGCGCGTCGACCCAGGTGTGGGCGGCGACCTCGCCGCTGCTCGCGGACCGGGGCGGGGTGTACTGCGAGGACTGCGACATCGCCGAGCCGGCCGGTGACGGCGAGTTCAAGGGAGGGGTACGGGACTACGCGACCGACCCCGAGCAGGCGGCCCGGCTGTGGGCGCTCTCGGCCGAACTGACCGGCGTCGACGCGTTCGTCACCACCGCCTGAGCGGCGACCCCGCCGGGGAGGGGCCGTACCCGACCGGGTGCGGCCCCTCCCCGTCAGGTGGTCCTGCGATGGGTGAGCGTCGTGGGAAGCGTGAGGTACTGCCGGGGCGCGGACGGATCGTTGATCTCCTCCAGCAGCAGCCGCGTGATGGCCCGCCCGATGTCCTCACTGGCCTGATTGACACTGGTCAGCGGCGGCACCGTGTGCCGCGCCACGATCGAGTCGTCGAAGCCGATGATCGCCACGTCCTCCGGGACCCGCCGCCCCCGCTCGCGCAGCTCGGTCAGCGCGCCCGCCGCCATCACGTCGGACGCGACGAAGACCGCGTCGAGCCCGGGGTGCCGGTCCAGCAGCTCGCCCATCGCGGCCCGGCCGCCCTCCTCGGTGAAGTCGGCGGACACCGCCAGCGACTCGTCCGGGGGAGTGCCGTGCTCGGTGTGGGCGTCACGCCACCCCTGGAGACGGCTCCGGCCGACATCCATGTCGAGCGGGCCCGCGACGGTGGCGACGGTGGTACGGCCCTGGCCGAGCAGATGCCGTACGGCCTGCGCCGCCCCGCCCACGTTGTCGGAGTGCACGTGGCTGAGCGACTCGTCCGGCGAGCGCCGGCCGGCCAGCACGGTCGGCATCTGCGTCTTCTCCAGGAACGCGACCAGCGGGTCGTCCTGGTGGACCGCGACCAGCAGGACACCGTCCACCCGCCGCGCCTCCACGAACCGCGTCAGCCGGTACAGCTCGCGCGGGTTCCGTACGAGAATCAGCAGCAACTGCATCTCCGTGTCGGCCAGTTCCGTGCTCACCCCCCGGATCACCGCGTTGAAGTACGGCTCCGCCGCCAGCCGGCTCTCCGACTCAGGTATCACCAGCGCGATGCTGTCGGTCCTGCTGGTGACCAGGCTGCGGGCGGCCGGATTGGGCACGTAGTTGAGCTCCGCGATCGCCGCCTCGACGGCCGTACGGGCCTTCGCGCTGACGCCGGGGGCGCCGTTCACGACCCGGGAGACCGTCCCCCTGCCGACGCCCGCCAGGGCGGCGACGGCTTCAAGAGTCGGCCTCTGACCTCGCGGGTTGCGGCTGCTCATCACGTCTCCTGACTCTCGCTCCGGTGGTGCGCCGAAGCGCTCACGTGGTGACTGTGCTCGGTGGTGCGGACGACGGGAAGTGGAGAGCCGGCGTCCGGACACATTCACGCAACGGAACCGACTTCGACTCTTGACACGGCCTGGCGTCTCCCGAGAGTCTTCCACAACCGTTTGGGAGCGCTCCCAGTTTATCCGGGAACAGCTCTCTGATCCAGTCGACCGTGAGCCGCAGCAGGCGCGCGCCTGGGCGCCGCTGCTAGGAGGAAGCACATGGGCACTGCCCGCAAGCGCTTCGGATCCACCCTCGTTTCCGCCACCGCCCTCGCGGTGTCGCTCGTCCTCGTCACCGGCTGCGGAAGCAGCGACGACGGCAAGGCGCGCACCAAGGACGGCAAGACCGTCATCAGCCTCGGACTCTTCGGGGTCATGGGCTACAAGGAGACCGATCTCCTGGACCGCTACATGAAGGAGAACCCCGACGTCACGATCGAGACCGACGTGGCCGGGGACGAGCAGACGTACTACACCGCGCTCCAGACGCACCTCGCCGCCGGCAGCGGTCTCAAGGACATCCAGGGCATAGAGATCGGCCGGGCGAAGGAACTGGTCGACACCCAGGCCGACAAGTTCGCCGACCTGTCGAAGACGGCCGGCCTGGACCACTTCCTGCCCTGGAAGCAGTCCCAGGTCAGCACCGGGGACGGCAAGATGATCGGCCTGGGCACGGACATCGGCCCGATGGCGGTCTGTTACCGCAAGGACCTGTTCGAGCAGGCCGGACTGCCCACCGACCGGGCGGAGGTGGCGAAGCTCTGGGACGGCGACTGGTCGAAGTACGTCGACGTCGGCCGGACGTTCAAGCAGGGGTCCAAGGACTCCAAGGTCGCCTACATGGACAGCTCCACCGGACTGTTCAACGCGATGATCTACGGCGACGAGAAGCAGTTCTACGACGAGGACGGCAAGCTGATCTACCAGGACAACCCGGTGGTGAAGGACGCATGGACGCTCGCCGCCGACGCGGCCACGTCGGGGCTGACCGCCAAGCTCCGCCAGTTCCAGCCCGGTTGGGACCCCGGTCTGGCGAACGGCACCTTCGCCACGACCGTCTGCCCGGCCTGGATGCTCGCCCACATCAGCGAGAAGGCCGGCCCCGCGAACAAGGGCAAGTGGGACGTCGCCAAGGCGCCCAAGGGCGCCAACTGGGGCGGTTCGTTCCTCGGCGTGATGGAGGACAGCCCCGTCAAGAAGGAGGCGGAGAAGCTCGTCGCCTGGCTGACCGCGCCCGAGCAGCAGGCGTACATCTTCGAGAAGCTCGGCAACTTCCCCTCCTCGAAGACGGCGCTCGACATGCCCGCCGTGGCGAAGGGCACCTCCCCGTACTTCAGTGACGCCCCGATCGGCCAGATCTTCGGTGACGCGGCGAAGGAGATCCCGGCGAAGCAGGTGCTGGGACGGAAGGACGGCACGATCAAGGACACGTTCTCGCTGGGCCTGCAACTGATCGAGGCGCAGGGCAAGAGCCCGGACGACGCGTGGAAGACGACGGACGAACGGATCCAGAAGCTCACCCGCTGACCCGGCGCGCCGGCCGCCGGACGGGCCGAACAGTCCCGTCCGGCGGCGGCCGATCCCCCGTCCGCCCCACCACCCCACCACCCCACGGAAGGAAGCCCGCGTGGCCACCTCCATCGATTCCCGGCAGTCGCGGCGCAACATCCTCCACCGCCTGGACCTCGGAGCGGTGCCGTACGCCTTCATCGCCCCGTTCTTCCTGATCTTCGGCGCCTTCGGCCTCTACCCGCTGCTCTACACCTTCTGGATCTCGCTCCACCGCGTCGAGCTCTCCTCGCTGGACACCATGGAATGGCGAGGTCTCGCCAACTTCACCGAGCTGTTCGAGGACGACCGCTTCTGGAACGCGCTCAGCAACACCTTCACCATCGGGGTCATCTCCACCGTCCCGCAACTGCTCATGGCCCTCGGCCTGGCCCACCTGCTGAACTACCGCCTGCGCGGCTCGGTGTTCTTCCGGGTCGCCGTCCTGACCCCGTACGCGACCTCCGTCGCCGCCGCCGCACTCGTCTTCACCATGCTCTTCGAACGCGACTTCGGCATGATCAACTGGGTGCTCGGGTTCTTCGGGGTCGACAACCTCGACTGGGAGAGCCAGAAGTGGCCCGCCCAGTTCGCCATCTCCACCATCGTGATCTGGCGCTGGACCGGCTACAACGCGCTGCTCTACCTCGCCGCGATGCAGGCGATCCCCAAGGACCTGTACGAGGCCGCCGCCATCGACGGCGCCTCCCGCTGGCAGCAGTTCCGTACCGTCACCGTCCCGGGGATCAGCGCCACGATCGTCTTCACCATCGTGCTCTCGACCATCGGCGCGACCCAGCTCTTCGGCGAACCGCTCATCTTCGGCCAGGGCCCCAACGGCATCAGCGGCGGCGCCGACAACCAGTACCAGACGCTGGGCCTGCTGCTCTACGAAGAGGGCTGGAAGAACTACCAGATGGGCCGGGCCTCGGCCATCGCCTGGGCGATGTTCCTCATCCTGATCCTGATCTTCGTCCTCCAGCGTGTCCTCGCGCGCGTCCTGTCCCGTACCCCACGGCCCGTCAGAGCGCCCCGCCGCGCCCGCCCGTCCCGTACCTCCTGACCAGGGAGCAACAGCCCCATGACCACCGACATCGCACCGGTCCTGGCGGACGCGCACGGCCGGACCACCCCCACCGCACCCGACCGGCGGAACAGGTTCCGCCGCGTCCTGCGCCCGGGCGCGGGACGCCAGCACCATGCCGGACCCCTCGCCTACGTCCTGCTCGGACTCGCCGCGCTGGTCTCCCTCTTCCCCCTCTACTGGACGATGGTGGCGGCCTCCACCGACAACACCCGGGTGTCGCAGACCCCGCCGCCGTTCCTGCCCGGACCCAACCTGTTCAAGAACCTCGCCACCGCCTGGCAGGACGCCGCGCTCGGCAAGGCGATGCTCAACAGCCTGATCGTCGCCGGGGTGATCGCCCTGTCGACCGTCTTCTTCGCCACGCTGGCCGGCTTCGCGTTCGCGAAGCTTCGCTTCAAGGGCCGTAACATCCTGCTGTTGCTGGTCATCGGCACGATGTTGGTGCCCCCGCAGCTCGGAGTCGTACCGCTGTTCATGATGATGGCCGACCTCGGCTGGGGGCAGTCGCTGCCCTCCGTGATCTTCCCGACCCTGGTCAGCGCGGTCGGTGTGTTCTTCATGCGGCAGTACCTGACGGAGGCGCTGCCGGACGAACTCATCGAGGCGGGACGCCTGGACGGCGCCCACTCGCTGCGCATCTTCTGGAGCATCGTCCTGCCGATCGCCAGGCCGCCGATGGCCGTGCTCTTCATGATCACGTTCGTGCACGCCTGGAACGACTTCTTCTGGCCCTTCATCGCGCTCGACATGACCAACCCGACCGTCCCCGTCGCCCTGACCCAGCTCAGCGCGGGCTACGTACGGGACCAGTCGGTGATCATGGCGGGCGCGCTGCTCGGCACGCTGCCGCTGCTGGCGATGTTCCTCGTCTTCGGCCGCCAGATAGTCGGCGGCATCATGCAGGGCGCGGTCAAGGGCTGAGGACGCCCCGGCCCGACGCGCCCGAACGCGCGACCCCTCCCCATTGTTCGACCTGTCTCTCCTCTCACCCACGCGGAAGGACCCTTGTGGCCACCTCAGCACCCACCACCGGGCGAGCCCTGGAAACGGCGGCTCCCCTGACCTTCCCGGCCGGTTTCCTCTGGGGCACCGCCACCGCCGCCTACCAGATCGAGGGCGCCGCGCAGGACGACGGCCGCACGCCCTCCATCTGGGACGTCTACTCCCGTACGCCGGGGAAGGTGCGCAACGGCGACACCGGTGACGTCGCCACCGACCACTACCACCGCTGGCGCGAGGACATCGCGATCATGGCCGACCTCGGGGTCGGCGCCTACCGCTTCTCGGTGTCCTGGCCGCGTGTCCAGCCGGGCGGCCGGGGCCCCGCCTCGGCGAAGGGGCTGGACTTCTACCGCCGGCTGGCCGACGGACTCCTGGACAAGGGGATCCGGCCCGTCGTCACGCTCTACCACTGGGACCTCCCGCAGGAGCTGGAGGACGC
>NZ_WWJY01001206.1 GCF_009865405.1 Streptomyces sp. SID3212
GGCCGCGGGCGCTCCGGCCACGGACGCCGCCCGCGGGTCCGCGACGGCGGGTGAGGCGAGGCCGGCGGCTCCCAGGGCCGCCCCGGTGGTGCCCGAGAGCAGAGTCCGGCGCGATACCGAAGTCATGGATCCCCCTATGTCGTCGCCCCCGTGCGGCACGACGCCGACGGGGGATTTCCTGAGGGAATTTGTCATCGCGCCGGGCGCCGGTACATCACGTGATCACGTGATGCCCGCCGGGGGCCGTTCTCGGTTCACTGGACCCAACGCGGCTGAACAGCGCAACGGACGGCGCCACGGGCGCCGTTCCCGTCGTGGGGTGAGGGCACGACGCGCACGGGCCATTCGACCGAGGTGAGGACGCCCATGAGTTTCCCGAGGATTCCACCCACCACGCCCGCCGATTCGATCACCTATCTCGCGCCCGGTGAGGGGCCCAGTGTGTGGGCGCTCCAGGGCGACAAGTACACGGTGAAGGCGGGAAAGGCGACGACCGGCAACGCGTTCACCATGCTGGAGGGTGAGATCGCGCCGGACAACGGTCCGCCGATGCATATCCACAAGGACGAGGACGAGGTCTTCTACCTCCTCGACGGTGAACTCACGGTCGCGTCCGGTGACGAGGTCATCAAGGCGACGTCGGGATCGTTCATCTTCATACCGCGGGGTGCGAAGCACAAATTCCGCAATGACACGAGCAAGACAACGAAGCTGCTCTTCATGCTCGTTCCGGCAGGCTTCGAGAACTTCTTCCTGGAGATCGGCCAGCCGGTGGTGCCGGGTCTCGAACGCCCGGAGGAGCCGGTCGAGTACGGCGAGCTGGTCATGCGCCGGGCCGAGGAATTCGGCATGCACATCGTGGACGAGTAAGGGTACGACCCCGAAGCGCGTCCACGGACAACGGTCGCCCGCCGAATTACTCGGCGGGCGACCGTGGCGTTTGTCCGTAGAGTATTCCGTACCGTGCCGTCAGCCTTTCGCGGCGCGGAGGACCAGACTCTCGTAGACCTCCGTGGGGTCGTCGCGGTCGACCACCGGGAAGCCCACGCCCATCGGCGCGGTCCAGTGCCGCTCGACGCCGGGGTTGTGGGCGTTCAGGCCGCCCGGGGCGAACACATGGGGGCTGCCGGTCACGTCGTCGCTGAGCGAGACGGCGAGCTGGTCCTCGATCGCGGCGCGGGCGGTGCCCCGTACCAACGCCTCGCGCAGCCGGTCGGCATCGAGCCCGCACTCCCCGGCGACGGCGAGGATCTCGTGCCGCAGGGTGATCGTCCGGCTCTGGGCGAAGAGCGCGACGCGCAGCGCCCGGTCGAGCAACTCGCTGGCCCGCAGGCCCTGTTCCTTGGCCGCTTCCACGGCCTCCAGGGCGGGCAGCGTGCTGACGGGGTACTCATGGGCGGGCCGCTGCCACATCTGCCACCCCGCCGCCGGCTCCAGCGCGCCGACGACGGGGATCTCCGCGTCGAGGATCAGCTTGGGCGTGGCCATGTCGTTGATGAGTTCCAGGGGGAAGGCCCGGATGTCGAAGCGGACCTGGTCGTCCAGACCGAGCCGGGACCGGGTGACGTGCAGGCGGTGGACGGCGAGATGGGCCCAGGGGCACCCGAGGTCGGCGAAGACGACCAGGGTGCCGGGGGCGACGTCGATGCCACTCATACGTTCCTCCTCACCGCCCGTCCCTTCCCCCTCACCGCTCACCGCGCGTGGCGGAGAGCCCGGTGCCGCGCAGGCGGTCGGAGAGTTCGGCGGCGAGGGCGGCGAAGTCCCGGGGGGCCTGTCCGGTCAGCAGCGCCACGGACGCGGTGACGTCCTCCGCCTCACCTGCCACATAGGTCTCGTAGAGCTGGAGCCGGGCCCTGACCGCCCACTCCGGGACGCCGGCCCCGAGCATCACCTCGGCGGCCTCCGCCGGGGAGACGGCCTGGTACCGGATCTCCCGCCCGGCCGCCGCCGACAACTCCGCGGCGACGGTGGCGTATCCGAGCGCGCGCGGACCGGTCAGGTCGTACATCGCCCCGGTGCCGGGCGGCCCGGTCAGGACGGCCGCCGCGGCCGACGCGATGTCCCGTACGTCGATCATGCTGACCCGCGCCTGTCCGGCGGGCAGCACGACGGCGTCGCGCGCGGCGATCGTGGCGAGCCACTGGGTGGCGTTCTGCATGAAGGCGTTGGGGCGCAGGACGGTGTACGGGAGACCGCGCTCGGCCAAGGCGCGCTCGGCGAGGCCGTGCTGACGGTGGATCAGCACGGGGGACTCCGGGTCGGCCCCCAGGGCGGACAGCCGGACGACGTGCTCCACGCCGGCGTCGGCGGCGGCGTCGACCAGGCGGCGCTGCCAGAGGTCCTGGCGCGGGTGGAAGGGACTGAGCAAAAAGAGCCCACGGGTACGGGCGAGCGCGCCGACCAGCGCCCCCGTACCCCCGCTCCCACCCTCCTCCTCGAGGTCCACCTCGACCGGGTCGGCCAGGTCGGCCACGGCCGCCGCTCTGCCGGGCCGTACGAGCGCGGTGGGCCGGTGCCCGAGCGCGGCGAGGGCGTGCAACAGGGCGCTGCCGACGGTACCGGTGGCGCCGGTGAGGACAATGCGCCCAGCGCCACCAACTCCCTCACCCCCCTCCCCACCGGTCATGAGGCGACCAACGACCCGGCTCCGGCCTCGGCCAGCTTCTCCGGGAGCCGGTTGTTCTGGGCGCTGTCGGCGAGCAGTTCGCCCAGGACGGGCGCCATCTTGAACAGGTTGTGCCCGGCGACGGCGGTGACGCCGTCGGTGTGCCAGGCGCGCAGGGCGTCGCTGCCGCCGGGCAGCTTGGTCATGACGCAGACGCGGACGCCGACCGGCTCCGGGTCGAGGCCGGGCATCGCCCGCCGTACGTACGAGATGACGCGCCGTGCCTGGTCCTCGGTGCTGCTGCCGGGGGGCAGCGCGCCGTCGGGCCCGAAGGGGATGTCGACGTCGGTGCCGATGAGGCCGACGACGTACTTCCCGGTGTCGCCGATGGGTGAGCCGTAGACGGTCTCGCCGTAGGCGCCGGTGCGGTCGACCCAGCACGGCAGGGTCTTCCCGGCGGCGTCCTCGCGGACGCGGAAGTGCGGCCGTACGTGCAGCCGGGCCTCCAGCGGGATGTCGAACCCGACGCCGGCCGCCAGCCGGGGCACCTCGGTGCCGGCGGCGATCACCACGTGCCGGGCGCGGTAGATCGCCTCGGTGGTCTGCACCTCCACGCCCTGGCCGTCGCGGGGGACGGTGACGCTGTGGATGTCGGCCTGGACGATCCGGTCACCGGCCCACCCGGCCAGCGCGGAGATCGTGTGCTTGGCGCGGATGGCGCCGGCACCGGGGTCGACGAGCAACGGCCCGTCCACGGGGGCGAGCACAGGAAAAATCTCGTCCTGCCGAGCGGAAGGGGCAAAATAATGGGGCACACCGTGCAGCGCGAGCCCTTTGACGTCGGCGGGCCCCATCCCGGCGTACACGGCCCCTTCGTCACCGATCAGCACGCGCCCACTGCGCCGCTCCCACGCGGCGAACCCGGCCCGCCCCTCCACGGCGAGCGCGACGTGCCGCTCCTCGTCGTGCCGGTGCCGGAACGTCCGGGTCAGCCCCCCGGACAGCCCGCTCCCCGGCACCCGCCCGTCAAAACACACCACGTCGGCACCCCGCCGCGCCAGACTGTCCACGGTGGCCAGCCCGAGAACCCCGGCGCCGATCACGGCGATGTCGATGTCCCGCCGATGCTCACCCATGACTCCGACCACCCTCGCCGGCCTGCCCACGCGTAGTACGGATCACTGAAAGCCTCCTGCCGCAGCGTTAGGTCACGTGCGCTTCCGAGGATCCCCAACCCCCTCGGACCTGCCATCACGCGTTCACGCGATACGCGCCTCAGGTGTGGACGACAGGGCACCCATGCCGGACCGAGTGCTGGGCAGCGCGCAGAAACAGCGCGATGTAGAAGGCCGCGTCCAGGTCCCCGCCCCACGGTCCCGTTCGCGTCTGGGCCAGTCCCCTTGACCGGCCCGTGAACCACGTGCTCAGGCCGAGGTTGTCAACGGCTGCGGCCAGCCTCTCCGCGAGGGGAAGCACCTGAGGAGGACCGACGACCATGGTCGACTCGCTGTGGCCGGAGCCGACGGACAACCAGATCTCCTCCGCGAGGCGCACCAGCACGGACCAGCCACAAAGGATCTCCGTCTCCTCCCGTGACAGGTGCGCCTCACACAAGACGAAGAACCCCTCCATGGAAGGCCTCAGCTTCTCCTCGAAGACCTGCCCCGCCCCGGCCACGAAGTCCGTCTCCGGCGGTACGTCCTCATAAGGCGGCAGGCCCCGCCGCCCTAGCTCGACATTGAGCGCCGAAGCGACTTCACCCCACCGTCTCCCCCGGGTGACGCGGCCACAGCGTCCGCCGATTTGCCCATCGGAAGAGCCGCCGGATCGAAGCTCAGAAAATCATCTTCCACCTGGCTCCATCGAAACCGACTGACAGGGCGACGTTGCCTGATGCGGCACTAATTGGGGTTGCACCTCGACGCCGAGAGAATGTCGCAAGGCCACCCGCAGCAGGTACACGCCGTCGGACAGCGGGCCGCCGAACCAAGCCTTCGCGCGACGGTATGCCTCATCAAGGTCGGGGCTGCTCGGCAGCTCCTTGACTACGGAGTACCCGAGTCCGAGCGCCCTGTTCAGGGTTGAGGCGGTTCCGAGAACGTCCTTGGGCAATGTCATCTGCGCCTGAGAATATTCCTCTGCCCAGGCCTCTTTAGCGGCATCGAGGGTTGTCAGCTCGACGTTCTCACCGCGTTCGGCTGCTCGGACCGCGTCTCGTGCGGCGACCCGGTAAGCGCGAGCCGTGCTGTTCAGACGGGCGTAGAGATCACGCCTGGCTTGCTGCGCTTGGTCCTGGCGATCTTCCGTCCGTTGACGATCAGCACGTTCGCTCTCTCACGGGTGGCGCGCTGGCTGAGGACTGCTCCGCCCAGAGTTCCGCCAAGCGTTCCACCGACGCTGATGAGTGCGATGGCAAACGTGGTCACATCCACGAGATCCCGTCCACTTCTCGTCCACGGACCCCGGCACAGAGCCGCTTCGGACTGCATCCGCCTGTACATACGCGAAGACCCCGGCCCCAGCGTTTCCGCTGGTGGCGGGGTCTTTGGGCACTTCGCGAGAAGTGCCCCCGGCAGGATTCGAACCTGCGCACCCGGCTCCGGAGGCCGATGCTCTATCCCCTGAGCTACGGGGGCGTTGTCGCTTTGTGCGGCGACGGGTGAAACCTTACCAGCTTCGGTGGGGTGGCCGTGAACAGGTATTTCGGGGAGCGTCAGGCGCGGAGGTACGTGAGGACCGCCAGGACGCGGCGGTGGGTGTCGTCCGCCGGGGGGAGGTCCAGTTTCGCGAGGATGTTGCCGATGTGTTTGCCCACCGCCGCCTCCGAGACGACCAGTTGGCGGGCCACCGCCGCGTTCGATCTGCCCTCCGCGATCAGGGCGAGCACCTCGCGCTCGCGAGGTGTCAGGCGTTCCAGGGGGTCCCGGCGGCGGCGCAGCAGTTGGCGTACGACCTCCGGGTCCACGACCGTGCCGCCCGCCGCCACCGCCTGGAGCGCCGCCTCGAAGTCCTCGACCTGGCCGACGCGGTCCTTGAGGAGGTAGCCGACGCCCGTGCCGTCGCCGGAGTCGAGGAGGTCGGCCGCGTAGGTGCGCTGGACGTACTGGCTGAGGACCAGGACCGGGAGGGACGGATGGCTCTCACGGAGTGCGACGGCCGCGTGCAGTCCCTCGTCCTGGAAGCCCGGCGGCATCCGTACGTCCGTCACCACGAGGTCGGGGGTGTGCCGGGCAACCGCCGCCGTCAGGGCGTCCGCGTCGCCGACCGCCGCCACGACCTGGTGGCCGAAGCGGTCCAGCAGGGCGATCAGGCCTTCCCTGAGCAGCACGCTGTCCTCCGCCAGGACGATCCGGAGGGTGCGGGTGGTGGCTGGGGTACGGGACGTTCCGGTCACGCGCGCAGTCTTTCATCAGGCCGACGACCGCCTGTTCCTCGGCTGGGACGACGCCTTCTTCGTCTCGGTGGTCTTCTTCGTCGCCGCCGACTTCTTTGTTGCCGTGCTCTTCTTCGTTCCCGTCGTCTTCTTGGCCGGCGCCTGCTTTTTCGCCGCAGTCTTCTTCGCCGGCTGCTTCCGCTGGGGAAGCCGCGTCACCTGTGCCTCCTCCTCGCCGCCCTCCGATTCGCCTCCCCGCGACTCCTTCGCCGCCCGTACGCTGCTCTCCAGCGCCGACATGAGGTCGAGCACCTTGCCGCCGCCCCGCTCCGCCGGCCCCTTCTCCGCCACCGCCCCGCCCGACGCCTTGGCCGCGATCAGTTCCTCGACCGCCTCCCGGTAGTCGTCGTGCAGGGTCTTCAGGTCCACCGAGCCGAGCGTGTCCATCAGGGCGTCGGCCAGGTCGAGTTCCGCGTCCCGTACCGAGACCGGGGCCTCCGGCGCCACCCCCTCGGGAGCCCGGATCTCGTCCGGCCAGAGCAGGCCGTGCATCGCGATCACGTCGTCGACCACCCGCAGCATGCCGAGGCGCTCGCGCCCGCGCAGCGCGTACTTGGCGATCGCGACCTTCTCGCTGCGCTTGAGCGCCTCCCGGAGCAGCGTGTACGGCTTCGCGGCCGGCACCCCGTTCGCCGAGAGGTAGTACGACGCGTCCATCTGGAGCGGGTCGATCGAGGCCGCAGGGACGAACGCCACGATCTCGATCGTCTTCGCCGTCGGGAGCGGGAGCGACGCCAGGTCCTCGTCCGTGATCGGGATCATGGACCCGTCGGAGTCCTCGTACGCCTTGCCGATCTCCGCCGACGACACCTCCCGCTCCTCCAGCTCGCAGACCTTCCGGTAGCGGATGCGCCCGCCGTCCTCCTTGTGGATCTGGCGGAAGGAGATGGAGTGGTTCTCGGTGGCGTTCACCAGCTTGATCGGGATGCTGACCAGCCCGAAGGAGATCGCGCCGTTCCAGATGGATCGCACGTCGATCCCTCCCTTTCATGCGCCTGACCGGATGTTCCGAACGCGAACGTCCCGAACCCGAATGTTCCGTGACTGGATGAACTGGATGGTCTTGATTCACCCGCAATGTGACTAACTTGTGGGATTGTCATCGTATGACGCCGATCACAGAAGTGGAGGGGCGGCGCCTGAGCCTGAGCAACCTCGACAAGGTGCTGTACGCCGCCACCGGCACCACCAAGGGCGAGGTCCTGCACTACTACGCCCGTACGGCGGCCCCCCTGCTGGCCCACCTGGCGCACCGGCCCGTCTCCTTCCTGCGCTATCCGGACGGTCCCGACGGGCAGCGCTTCTTCACAAAAAATCCGCCGCCCGGTACACCCGCCTGGGTGCGGATCGCCGACGTGCCCCGCGCGACCGCGCAGGTCGGCCGTCAGGTGGTGGTCGGGGACCTGCCCACGCTGATGTGGGCGGCGAACCTGGTGGTGGAGTTCCACACGCCCCAGTGGCGGGTGGAGGCACCCCGCCGCGCCGACCGGCTGGTGTTCGACCTGGACCCCGGGGCGCCCGCGACGGCCGTCGAGTGCTGCGCGGTGGCGCTGTGGCTGCGGGAGCGGCTGGCGGCGGACGGGCTCACGGCATACGCGAAGACCTCCGGCTCCAAGGGGCTCCACCTGCTGGTGGCGCTGGAGCCGACGGACTCCGATGAGGTGTCGGCGTACGCGAAGCGCCTCGCGGTCGAGGCGGAGAGCGACCGGCCCGGGCTGGCGCTGCACCGCATGAAGCGTTCGCTACGGCCCGGGAAGGTCTTCGTCGACCACAGCCAGAACAACGCCGCGAAGACGACCGCCGTGCCCTACACCGTCAGGGCGCGGCAGGAGCCGACCGTCTCCACCCCCCTGACCTGGGAAGAGGTCGAGGGCTGCACGGACGCGGAGCAGCTGGTGTTCCGGCTGGACGATCTGGCGGTACGGCTGGAGCGGTACGGGGACGTCCTCGCCCCGCTCCTGGACACCGGGCGGGCGGGCCGGCTGCCCCCGGCACCGGGCTGACGCGCGACCGCGTGACGGCGCGACGGTGCGACCGCGTGACGGTGTGACGACGTGACCACGCGACCACGCACGGCCGCCGCCCTCCGGACCTCAGCGCACCCGTCGGCCCCTCCGACCAGGAGACCTCAGCGCACCCCCCGACCCCCCGACCAGACCCTCCGGTCCCGCGCCCTCGCGTACAGGGACTCGATGTCGGCCGGTTTCAGGACGCCCCCCGGATCCCCCAGATCCGCCAGCGCCGCCACCTCCGTGTCGCGCACGATCCGTACGCCCGACGGTGGCGGACCCACCACGAGCCGGGACGCCCCGACCACCACGAGCACCGGCCGCACCGCCGTCGCCAGCGCCCCCGAGGCCCGTTCCGCCGCCTCGCGGAGGTGGCCCAGCAGGGGCACGGGCGCCGAGAAGCCCGTACGGACCATCGGGTCGGCGACGCGGATCCGCCGGTCGCGGGCGGGCAGCGTGCGGATCGCCAGGACACCTGCCGGTCCGACGAGCAGATGGTCGATCCGGACGGCGGGATCCGCCCCCGGCAGCGGCACGGAGTGCAGCACCCGGACCCGCACCCCCGCGCCGGCGGACCGGTCGAGCCCGTCCAGCCGATCCCCCACGATCCGCCGCGCCGCCAGCTCGCCCTGACGGGGATCGCGCCGCAGCG
>NZ_WWJY01000120.1 GCF_009865405.1 Streptomyces sp. SID3212
CCGTGGTGTCGGTCCGGGCGGCCTCGGCGGAGGCCGCCGTCCGCTGGGCGGCGGACTGCCGCGCCGCCGGCCTGGCCGTGGGATGCTTCCGCCCGCCGTCCGTGACCGACGGCGTCTCGCGGATCAGGCTCACGGCCCGGGCCGACATGACGTACCGTCAGCTCGACGCGGCCGTGGAGACGATCATCGCCACCGCGGCCCCGGTCGGCTGAGACCGCCCGGACCGTACAGGGCCCGGTCGCGGATCTCCGGACAAGAGCCCTCAAATACGTTCTCACGTAGCAGAGTTCACCGCTTCGAGCGACAGAATTCCACATGTCTCGGTGGATCAGCGCCCCGAACGGCACGATAAGTGGCACTCTGGCGCGAAGCACAGTCCGAGGCCGCCGGCGCAGCATTCTGTGCCGAAGTCCGGCCCGGCGGGAAAGGGACAGCGTCGCCATGGCAGACCATCAGGAAGCATCCGCCACCCTGCCGAGTGATGCGGCCTCCGTCCCCGAGGCCCGAAGATTTGTCGCGGACCTTCTCGTGGAATGGGGGCTGCCGGGCGAGGCCGACCTGGCGGACACGGTCCGGCTGATCGTCTCGGAGCTGGCCACCAACGCCGTCCAGCACACCTTCGGCACGTCGCCCACGTTCACCGTGGAGGTACGGCTGGAGCGCGACGAGCGGCTGTGTGTCGGCGTCACCGACAGCCATCCGCGGTGGCCGCGGCGGCTGCCCGCCGCGGTGCAGCAGGACAACGGCCGCGGCATGGTCATCATCCGCTCACTGACCGCCGAGTGCGGCGGACGGCTGAGCGTCACCCCCACGGAGGAGGGCGGGAAGACGGTCTGGATCGCCCTGCCCTGGACGGTGCCGGTGCGGCGCTGAGTCCGCCCCTGCGGCTCCGAGGGCCCTGTCCCCGCCCCCGTACCGCCTGAGCCGGCCCGCCGTCTCCCGCCCCGGCCCCGTCAGCGGACCCGCCCGTACCAGACGCTCCTGGACCAGATGCGTTCCAGCCGCACCACGGAGCCCCTCTTCGGCGAGTGCCAGATCTTGCCCCGGCCCGCGTAGATCCCGACGTGGTACACCCTGTTCCCGTAGTGGAAGAACACCAGGTCGCCCTTCTTCCTGCCCGACGGTGAGACGTGGCGCGTCTTGTTGTACTGCTGCTGGGCCGTACGAGGCAGCTTTTTGCCCGCCTTTTTGTACGAATAGACCGTCAGCCCCGAGCAGTCGAAGCGGCGTGGTCCCGTGGCCCCGTACTTGTACGGCGAGCCCTTCTTGGAAGCCGCCACTTTGAGCGCCGTCGCCCCGTGGGGCGCGGCCTGGGCCTCGGACGCGGCGCCCGGCACCAGCAGCGAACCGCCGATCGCGGCGAGCGTGAGGGCCGAGACGGCCCCCGCCCGGGAGAACAAGGACGGGACATGTGCCTGCGCAGTCATGCGCAACCCTTCGTCAGCCGCCTGTGAAGGATGACCTGTCGGGTTCGGGCCGGCGAAGTGGCCCGGCCGCCGCAGCGGCTTCACCCCGAGGGACGACCCATGTGCGGGCCGGCCCGTACTGCTCGGGTCCTCCACTCCTGCCGATCCACTCGTGTCGACCAGGCATCCGGAGCGGCGGCAGGACTCGGCGTCCGCCCGGACCGCCCCGCCGTGGGTGGCGGGGGCTTGTCGTCCCAGGGATCTTGACGCGGATCAGAGGGATTTCCGAGGCGAAACGACGATATGTGAATCTCATCACGTCTGACCCATACGGGTGGACGCGAGAGTTTTCGCCCGGGCGGCGCGTGCCCGACGAGGGGCCGCACCTGCGACGGAACGTCACCCCTCGTTGCGCTTATGGTCACTTTGCGCAACTCGCGTCCCCGTAGTCGTCCAGTCCGCTCCTACGCCGAACGGGGGAGGCTTTCCCGTACGGACGCGCCCGTACGGGAACACCCCCTCAAGCCGGGGGTCCGGGCGGCATGGTGACGCGCTCCGCGCGGCGCTCCCCGTCGAGCACCCGCAGCGCCCGCGCCAGGGTCCCGGCGTGCACCTCGGTCTCCCCTCTGGCGTGCATCGTCGTCAGGGCGTCCCGCAGCTCGGCGGCGCGCGCGGGGAGCGCCTGGGCGGCACGCAGTGCGCTGTACGTGTGGTTTTCGCGCGCCGGGTTGATCCGCCCCAGCAGATCGACCACCTGGAGGAAGGCGTCGACGAACTCCCCCTCGGCGCGGGTCAGCGCGGGCAGCGGCGGCAGCTCCGGTGGCAGCATCGGCCGGTCACCGCCCGCCCGCCGGGCCCAGGGAGATCTTGCGGGTCCCCACCACGTGATCGACCAGCCCGTACGCCCGGGCCCCGGCGGCGTCGAAGATCGTGTCCCGCTCCAGGTCGTCCCGTACCCGCTCCTCGCTCTGCCCGGTGTGGCGCGTCAGCAGCGACGCGAGCAGGTCGCGTGTCCGCAGCAGCTCGTCGGCCCGGATCATCAGGTCGGACGGCTGGCCCCGGACGGGCTCGTCCACGCCCGGCTGCTGGAGCACGACCCGCGCGCCGGGCAGCGCCGTCCGCTTGCCGGGCGTGCCGGCCGCGAGCAGGACGGCGGCGGTGGACGCCGCCTGGCCGAGGCAGGTCGTCTGCACGTCGCACATCACCGTCCGCATCGTGTCGTAGAGGGCGGTCATGGCGCCGATCGTGCCGCCGGGGGAGTTGATGTAGAGGCAGATGTCCTGGTCGGGCGCGGCGTATTCCAGGTGGAGGAACTGCGCGATGACGTCGTTGACCGCCGTGTCGTCGACCGGGGTGCCGAGGAAGACGATCCGCTCCTCGAAGAGCTTGGAGTACGGATCGAGCGTCCGGATCCCGTGACTCGTCCTCTCGTTGAACTCCGGCAGGACGTAACGGGCGGATAGGCCGGGCATCGCGGATCTCCCTTTCTGTAAAAAATGTACAGGACGTACGTCCCGTACCCTGGGGAGCATGGCCTACGAGATTCCGGTGACGCAAGCCCGGGCGGAGCTGGCGGAACTGATCAACCGCGTCGTGTACGGCGGCGAGCGGGTGGTCGTGACGCGCCACGGCAAGCCGCTGGTGGCGCTGGTCTCCGCCGCTGACCTGGAACGACTGGAGAGGGAGCAGGAGGCGGCCGAGGAGCAGGTGATCACCTCGGTCACGTCGGTCAGGACCCTGCCGTCCGCTCCGGGCGAACGCGCGCGCTTCGGTATCGCCGCCGAGCTGCGCGGGCAGCACGACGAGCCGCCCCACGGCCGCTGACGAGCCGCTGACGGGCCGTTGACGGGCGCCTGACGGGTCGCCGACGGACTGCTGACGGCGGGACGGGAGGGGGCGGGTGCCCGCGTCGGCGTCGCGCGGCGCCGTTGTATACGGCACTCACTCCTACGGCCCTGTCGAGGGCTCCAGTTAACGCGCCCGAAAAACTTCGGCCTTAACGTGCCAGGGACCCTGGAGCCGTCACCGGGCCGACACTGTGAGGTGGAAGCGTGCAACTGACCCCGCACGAGCAGGAACGCCTGCTCATCCATGTGGCCGCGGACGTGGCGGCCAGGCGCAGGGACCGCGGACTGAAACTGAACCACCCCGAAGCGGTCGCGCTGATCACCTCGCACCTCCTCGAAGGCGCCAGGGACGGCCGTACCGTCGCCGAACTCATGGAGTCGGGGCGCGCGGTGCTCGGACGCGACGACGTCATGGAGGGCATCCCCGAGATGATCCACGACGTGCAGGTGGAGGCCACGTTCCCGGACGGCACCAAGCTCGTCACCGTCCACGACCCGATCGTCTGAGGGGCGGGACGCCGATGATTCCCGGAGAGATCCTGCACGGCGACGGGCCGGTCGTCCTCAACGAGGGCCGCGAGGTCACCCGCCTGACCGTCCTCAACACCGCCGACCGGCCCGTCCAGGTCGGCTCGCACTACCACTTCGCCGAGGCCAACCCCGGGCTGGAGTTCGACCGCGCCGCCGCGCGTGGCAAGCGCCTGCACATCGCCGCGGGCACGGCCGTGCGCTTCGAGCCCGGTATCCCCGTCGCCGTCGCACTCGTCCCCCTCGCCGGTCTGCGGGTCGTCCCCGGCCTGCGCGGCGAGACCGGAGGTCCCCTCGATGACTGACATCTCCCGCGCCGCGTACGCCGATCTCTTCGGCCCGACCACCGGCGACCGGATCCGCCTCGCCGACACCGAGCTGTTCGTGGAGGTGGAGGAGGACCGCTGCGGCGGCCCCGGACGCGCCGGTGACGAGGCGGTGTTCGGCGGCGGCAAGGTGATCCGCGAGTCGATGGGGCAGTCCCGTACGACCCGGGCCGAAGGGGCGCCCGACACGGTGATCACCGGCGCGCTGGTCATCGACCACTGGGGCGTCGTCAAGGCCGACCTCGGCATCCGGGACGGCCGGATCACCGGGATCGGCAAGGCCGGCAACCCCGACACCATGGACGGCGTCCACCCCGATCTCGTCATCGGCCCCGAGACCGAAGTGATCGCGGGCAACGGGAAGATCCTCACGGCCGGCGCGATCGACGCCCACGTCCACTTCATCTCGCCGACCATCGTGGACCAGGCGCTCACGAGCGGTGTCACCACTCTCGTCGGCGGCGGTACGGGACCGGCCGAGGGCACGAAGGCCACCACCGTCACCCCGGGCGCCTGGCACCTCGCCCGGATGTTCGAGGCGCTGGAGACCTTCCCCGTCAACATCGGGCTGCTCGGCAAGGGCAACACCATGTCGAGCGACTCCATGCACGCCCAACTCCGCGGCGGGGCGCTCGGGTTCAAGATCCATGAGGACTGGGGCGCCACCCCCGCCGTGATCGACGCGTGCCTGCGGGTCTGCGAGGAGAGCGGCGCCCAGCTCGCCATTCACACCGACACCCTGAACGAGGCCGGGTTCGTCGGCGACACCCTCGCCGCCATCGCGGGCCGCACGATCCACGCGTACCACACCGAGGGCGCGGGCGGCGGGCACGCCCCGGACATCATCACGGTCGTCTCCGAGCCGTACGTGCTGCCCAGCTCCACCAACCCGACCCGGCCGCACACCGTCAACACCATCGACGAACACCTCGACATGCTGATGGTGTGCCACCACCTCAACCCGGCCGTGCCCGGCGACCTGGCCTTCGCGGAGTCCCGGATCCGGCCCTCCACCATCGCGGCCGAGGACATACTGCACGACCTCGGAGCCATCTCGATCATCTCCTCCGACGCGCAGGCCATGGGGCGGGTCGGCGAGGTGGTCATGCGGACGTGGCAGACCGCGCACGTGATGAAGAAGCGCCGGGGCGCGCTGCCCGGCGACGGCCGCGCCGACAACCACCGGGTGCGGCGGTACGTCGCCAAGTACACGATCAACCCCGCCGTCGCCCAGGGTCTCGACGGCGAGATCGGCTCGGTGGAGACCGGCAAGCTCGCCGATCTGGTCCTCTGGGACCCGGCGTTCTTCGGCGTCAAGCCCCAACTGGTCATCAAGGGCGGGCAGATCGCGTACGCGCAGATGGGCGACGCCAACGCGTCCATCCCCACCCCCCAACCGGTGCTGCCCCGGCCGATGTTCGGCGCGCTGGGCCGGGCCGCGGCGGCGGGGTCGTTCAACTTCGTCGCGGAGGCGGCGATCGCGGACGGACTGCCCGAACGGCTGGCTCTCAACAAGAAGTTCGTCCCCATCCGCAACACCCGGGGGCTCAGCAAGGCCGACATGCGGGAGAACGACGCCCGGCCGCGCGTGGAGGTCGAACCGGACACGTTCACCGTGACGATCGACGGCGAACCGGTCGAGCCCGCCCCGGCCACGGAACTGCCGCTGGCGCAGCGGTACTTCCTGTTCTGACGTGACGGCCCGTCCTGACGTCCGACCGACCGCCGAGAGGAGCACCGGATGAGTGCCGCGGCCCTGCTCGTCCTCGCCGACGGACGGTTCCCCGCCGGCGGCCACGCCCACTCCGGCGGGGCGGAGGCCGCCGTCAAGGCGGGACGGATCCGCGACGCCCGGGACCTGGCCGCCTTCTGCCAGGGGCGGCTGCACACCACGGGACTCACCTCGGCGGC
>NZ_WWJY01001207.1 GCF_009865405.1 Streptomyces sp. SID3212
AGCCCGTCCGGCGATTGAGGACATCAGTAACCCGCGCTCTCGCACCGCGCGGGGGCAATTCCAGCCCGTCCGGCGTTTGAGGACGTTGGTAAGTGGCACCGTCCACCGGGCGGAGGCTGCGCGCCCCGGGCCCGGGGGCCCGTCATCTCACCCTCGGCGTGAGGGGGGTGGGGTCGGAGGAGGTGCGTGTGTCCGGACGTAAAGCGTGTTTTGTGGCGCATGACTACCGTGAATGTCCGGAGTCCCCGAAGGCGCCGTAAAACATGCAGTCCGGACATACGTACCTCCGCAGGCCCCACCCCCCGTCACCACGACACACCCAGCCCGTCCGGCGATTGAGGACATCAGTAAGCGCAACCAAACGCACCGGGCCGCACACGCCCGTCCGGCGATTGAGGACAACACGAACCGCAACCGGTCACCGGGCGGACGCCAACCCCTCGACCGGGTCCGCCCGAAACGTCGCTCTCCAGACCGTCGGCTCGCAGCCCTTGCCGTTGGGGTGGAACTCCGTCAGCCTCGCGTCCTCCCGGTCGTGGACGACAACGCGTTTGTCCCCAACCGCCGCGACGGTCAGCCGCACCGGCACCGAACCCGCACGACGGACAGGGAGCCCGGGGCGTCGCTGTCGGCGGTGACCGTTCCCTGGGTGCAGGTCTTGTTGACGCACAGCCGGACGACCGCCGGGCTCACGGACTTGAAGTCCGCGGGCTTCCAGACCACGCCGACCCCGGAGTCCGCGCCCGCGAGCGTGCAGGCTGCACCCCCGCCGTCCGAGCGACCGATCAGAATCAGCACCAGTGCGGGCACGAGAGTCAGGCGACCGAGCCGATCCGTCGGGTCGCCGGCCGATGGCTGTCCGCCGGGACGTCGTGGTGGATGGGGGTGTGCGTGCCCGTCAGGGGAAGGCCCGTGCCGCCTCGGCGTGACGCCACTACCTCCGCCACGATCGACAGGGCCGTCTCCTCGGGGGTGCGTGCGCCCAGGTCGAGGCCGATCGGGGAATGGAGGCGGGCCAGTTCGAGTTCCGTCACGCCCACCTCGCGCAACCGCGCGTTGCGAGTCTCGTGCGTACGGCGTGAGCCCATCGCGCCGACGAAGGCGACCGGCAGCCTCAACGCCCGTTCCAGCAACGGCACATCGAACTTCGCGTCGTGCGTGAGGACGCACAACACCGTCCGCCCGTCGACCCGCGTCGACTCCAGGTAGCGGTGCGGCCACGCCACCACCACCTCGTCCGCGTCGGGAAAGCGCGCCGCCGTGGCGAAGACGGGGCGCGCGTCGCACACCGTCACGTGGTAGCCCAGGAACTTGCCCGCCCGTACCAGCGCCGACGCGAAGTCGATCGCGCCGAAGACGATCATGCGCGGCGGCGGCACGCTCGACTCCACGAGCAGCGTCAGCGGCCGGCCGCACCGGGAGCCGTCCTCGCCGACCACCACCGTGGCGGTACGGCCCGCGTCGAGCAGGGCGCGCGCCTCGCCCGCCGCCGTACGGTCCAGCTCGGGGTGTCCGCCGAGGCGGCCCTCGTACGAACCGTCTGGGCGTACCAGCAGCGCCCGCCCGAGCAGTTCCGCCGGCCCCTCGGTGACCCGGGCGAGGGCCGTCGTCTCCCCCCGCGCGGCCCCGGCCAGGGCGGCCGCGTACACCTGCCGGCCGGCGGAGACGGCCCGTACCGGCGTCACCAGGATGTCGATGACACCGCCGCAGGTCAGCCCGACGGCGAACGCGTCCTCGTCGTCGTAACCGAACCGCTCCAGGACGGTGACGCCGTCCAGGAGCGCCTGGACGCAGAGTTCGTACACCGCCCCCTCCACGCAGCCGCCGGAGACCGAGCCGATCGCCGTGCCCTCGCTGTCGACGGCGAGCGCGGCTCCCGGCAGCCGGGGCGCGCTGCCGCCGACCGCCACGACGGTGGCGACGGCGAAGTCGCGTCCCTGCTCGACCCATCGGGTCAGTTCTTCCGCGATGTCCAGCATGTGGATCTCCTCGCGTCTCTGAGGGAGGGAGGGTGTGGGGGGAGGGAGAGCGTGAGTCAGACGCCTAGCCAGGATTCGATCGGGTGCAGCGCGTAGAACAGCACGAAGACCGCCGTGAGCCCCCACATGAAGGCCCCGATCTCCCGGGTCCTGCCCTGCGCCACCTTGAGCGCCGTGTACGAGATGACGCCCGCCGCGACCCCCGCCGTGATGGAGTACGTGAACGGCATCAGGACCACGGTCAGGAAGACCGGGACCGCGACCGCGCGGTCGCCCCAGTCCACGTGCCGGGCGTTCTGCGCCATCATCGCGCCGATCACCACCAGCGCCGCGGCGGCCACCTCGCCCGGTACCAGCCGGGTGAGCGGGGTGAAGAAGAGGCACGCCGCGAAGAGCAGGCCGGTGACGACGGACGCCAGTCCGGTACGTGCCCCCTCGCCCACGCCCGTCGCGGACTCGACGAAGACGGTCTGGCCCGAGCCGCCCGCCACTCCGCCGATCGCGCCGCCGGCCCCGTCGATGAACAGCGCCTTGGAGAGGCCCGGCATCCGGCCCCGGTCGTCGGCGAGTTCCGCCTCCGTACCGACCCCGATGATGGTGGCCATCGCGTCGAAGAACCCCGCCAGCACCAGAGTGAAGACGATCATCCCGACCGTCATCGCGCCGACGTCGCCCCAGCCGCCGAAATCGACCTTCCCGAAGAGCGAGAAGTCGGGCAGGGAGACCGCACTCCCGGTCAGCTCCGGTGGTCCGCCGGCCCACGACGTGGCCGCTACGACACCCGTGGCGTCGAGGACCGCCGCGGCCACCGAGCCGACGACTATGCCCATCAGGATCGCGCCCGGCACCCGGCGCGCCTGGAGCATGAAGATCAGCAGCAGGGTCACGCAGAAGAGCAGTACGGGCCACCCGGCGAGTTGGCCGGCCGGGCCGAGGGTGACCGGGCCGCCGGCCTCCGAGGCGTGGACGAACCCGGCCTTCACCAGGCCGATCAGCGCGACGAACATCCCGATGCCGATGGTGATGGCGTGTTTCAGGGCGAGCGGGATCGCGTTCATGATCATCTCGCGGAGGCCGGTGACCACCAGGAGGCAGATCACCACCCCGTACAGCACGCACATCGCCATGGCCTGCGGCCACGTCATCACGGGCACGACCTGCCCGGCGAGCACCCCCGAGACGGAGAGCCCGGCGGCCAGGGCCAGCGGAACCTTCCCGAAGAAGCCCATCAGGAGGGTGGTGAGCGCCGCGGCGAGGGCGGTCGCGGTGATCAGGGCGGACCGGGCGAGGGTGTCGCCCGCGACGTCCTCGCCGGACAGGATCAGGGGGTTGAGCAGCAGGATGTACGCCATGGCCATGAAGGTCGTGACGCCGCCCCGGATCTCGCGGGCGAGGGTCGATCCCCGGTGGGAGATCTCGAAGTATCTGTCCGGCCGGGACCGGTCGGCCGGAGGACGCGCGTCGGTGCCGGCGTCCTCGGCGGTGGTGTCCTCGGCGGTGGTGGTGTTAGTGGTCCTGGGTTCCACTGACGAATGGGTCATGTTGCCTGCTCCGGAGGGGAGATGGATGCGTGGGCTGCACGACCCGGGGGACGGCCCGAGACGAACGAAGAAGTGGTGGTGCGGACGAGGGGTGGTGTGCGGGCCCTCACATGCCCGTCAGGTGTTCCGGTCGTACGGGCGTCCTGTTCAGCTCCAGCCCCGTCGCGTTCCTGATCGCCGCCAGGATCGCGGGAGTTGACGACAGGGTCGGCGCCTCGCCGACGCCCCGCAGCCCGTACGGCGCGTGCTCGTCGGCGAGTTCGAGCACGTCGACCGGGATGGTCGGGGTGTCGAGGAGCGTGGGGATCAGGTAGTCCGTGAAGGACGGGTTGCGTACCTTCGCGGTCACGGGGTCGACGATGATCTCCTCCATCACGGCCACCCCGAGGCCCTGGAGACTGCCGCCCTGGATCTGGCCGACGACGGAGAGCGGGTTGAGCGCCTTGCCGACGTCCTGTGCCACGGCCAGTTCGATGACCTTGACGAGGCCCAGTTCGGTGTCGACCTCGACCACCGCGCGATGGGCGGCGAACGAGTATTGGACATGGCCGTTGCCCTGTCCCGTACGGAGGTCGAAGGCCTCGGTCGGGCGGTGGCGCCACTCCAGCTCCAGGTCCACGACCTCGTCCTCCAGCACGTCCGCGAGATCGGCGAGCACCTCGCCGCCGTCGGTGACGACCTTGCCGCTTTCGAGCAGCAGCTCGGCGGTGGCCCAAGCCGGGTGGTACGTACCGAACTTGCGCCGCCCCAGCTCCAACACCCGCTCGCGCACGTGCTCGCAGGCGTTCTTGACCGCGCCGCCCGTGACATAGGTCTGGCGGGACGCGGAGGTGGATCCCGCCGAGCCGACCTGGGTGTCGGCGGGCTGGATGGTGACCTGGGTGACGCCCAGTTCGCTGCGGGCGATCTGCGCGTGGACGGTCACCCCGCCCTGGCCGACCTCGGCCATCGCGGTGTGGACGACGGCGACCGGCTCCCCCGCGACGACCTCCAGGCGGACCCGCGCGGTGGAGTAGTCGTCGAAGCCTTCGGAGAAGCCGACGTTCTTGATGCCGACCGCGTAGCCGACACCCCGTACGACCCCCTCGCCGTGCGTGGTGTTGGACAGCCCGCCCGGCAGGGCCCGTACGTCCGCCGCCTCGCCCGCCGTGAGCCACTGCCGCTCGGGCGGCAGCGGCCTGGCCTTCACCCGGCGGAGTAGCTCGGCGACGGGCGCGGGCGAGTCGACGCGCTGACCCGTCGGCAGGAGCGTGCCCTGTTCCATGGCGTTGCGCTGCCGGAACTCCACGGGGTCCAGGCCCAGTTCGGCGGCCAGCTTGTCCATCTGTGCCTCGTACGCGAAACACGCCTGGACCGCGCCGAAGCCGCGCATCGCCCCGCAGGGCGGGTTGTTGGTGTAGAGCGCGATCGCCTCGATGTCGACGTCCTCGACGACGTACGGACCGACGGAGAGGGAGGCGGCGTTGCCGACGACGGCCGGGGAGGCGGAGGCGTACGCACCGCCGTCGAGCACGATCCGGCACCTCATGTGCGTGAGTTTTCCGTCGCGCGTCGCGCCGTGCTCGTAGTGCAACTTCGCGGGGTGGCGGTGGACATGGCCGAAGAAGGACTCGAAGCGGTTGTAGACCATCTTGACCGGCTTGCCGGTCCGCAGGGCCAGCAGGCAGGCGTGGATCTGCATCGACAGGTCCTCGCGCCCGCCGAAGGCGCCGCCGACACCGGACAGGGTCATCCGGACCTTTTTCTCGGGCAGGCCGAGGACGGGGGCCATCTGGCGCAGGTCGGAGTGGAGCCACTGAGTGGCCACGTACAGGTCGACGCCGCCGTCCTCGGCGGGGACGGCGAGTCCCGACTCCGGGCCGAGGAAGGCCTGGTCCTGCATGCCGAAGACGTAGTCGCCGGTGACGATCACGTCCGCGCGGGCCGCCGCCGCGTCGGCGTCGCCCCGGACGATGGGCTGTCGGTGGACGATGTTCGGGTGCGGGACGTGGCCGATGTGGTGGTCGTCGCGGCCTTCGTGGACGAGGGGCGCGCCGGGCGCGGTCGCCGACAACTCGTCGGTGACGACGGGCAGTTCGGCGTAGTCGATCCGGATCCTGGCGGCGGCGCGGCGTGCGGTCTCGGGGTGGTCGGCGGCGACGATCGCGACGGGCTCCCCGTGGTGGCGGACCTTGCCGTGGGCGAGGACGGGGGTGTCCTGGATCTCCAGGCCGTAGTGCTTCACGGCGGTGGGCAGGTCGTCGTGGGTCAGGACGGCGTAGACGCCGGGGACGGCGAGGGCCTCGGAGATGTCGATCGACCGGATCTCGGCGTGCGCGACGGTGGAGCGGAGGGTGTGGCCCCACAGCATGTCCTCGTGCCACATGTCGGAGGAGTACGCGAACTCGCCGGTGACCTTGAGGGCGCCGTCGGGGCGGAGGGTGGACTCGCCGATGCCGCCTCTGGTGCGGGAGCCTTGGGTGAGGCTGGTGGGGGTGCCGGTGGGCGTGCGGGGCGTGGAGGTTCCCGGTGTTGTGGAGGTACGGGGTGCTGAGGTACGGGGTGTCGAGGTACGGGGTGCTGAGGACGCCATCGTCAGATCGCCTCTTCCTGTCGTGCCGCGGCCAGCCGTACGGCGTCGAGGATCGCCTCGTACCCCGTGCAGCGGCAGAGGTTGCCGGACAGCGCCTCGCGGATGTCCGCGTCGGTCGGGGACGGGTTGCGCTCCAGCATCTCGTCGGCGGCGACCAGCAGCCCCGGGGTGCAGAAGCCGCACTGCACGGCGCCCGCGTCCATGAACGCCTGCTGGACATGGGACAGTTCGCCCTCGCGGACGCGGCCCTGGCCCCCGTCCCGATCCTGGTCGCGCCGACCCGCGTACTCCGCCAGCCCCTCGACCGTCAGTACCTCGCGGCCCTCCACCTGTCCGGCCGCGACCAGGCACGCGCAGACCGGCACGCCGTCGAGCCGTACCGTACAAGAACCGCATTCGCCCTGCTCACACGCGTTCTTGGAGCCGGGCAGGCCCAAGCGCTCCCGCAGGACGTACAGAAGGCTCTCGCCCTCCCAGACGTCATCGGCTTCCCGCCGGCGTCCGTTGACCGTGAAGTTCACACGCATGATCAGGCAGCTCCTCGGAGAGTTCGGCCGGTGCCGCGGTACTGCTCCCACGTCCAGCCGAGCTGGCGGCGGGCCATGACGCCGACCGCGTGCCGGCGGTACTTCGCGGTGCCGCGCACGTCGTCGATGGGGTTGCAGGCGCCGGCCACGAGGTCGGCGAACTGCTTCGCGACCGACGGCGTGATGATCTTCCCGTTGTCCCAGAAGCCGCCCTCTTCGAGCGCCGCCCCGAGGAATTCCTCCGCCGCCCGGGCCCGGACGGGCGTGGGGGCGGCCGAGCCGATGCCGGTCCGTACCGTACGGGTGCGGGGGTGCAGGGCCAGCCCGAACGCACAGACGGCGATGACCATCGCGTTGCGGGTGCCGACCTTCGAGTACTGCTGGGGTCCGTCCGCCTTCTTGACCCGTACGGCCCTGATCAGCTCGTCGGGCGCGAGGGCGTTGCGCTTCACGCCGGTGTAGAACGCGTCGATGGGGATGAGACGGGTGCCCCGTACCGACTCGGCCTCGACCTCGGCGCCCGCGGCGAGGAGCGCGGGGTGCGCGTCACCGGCCGGGGACGCGGTGCCCAGGTTGCCGCCGACGCCGCCGCGGTTGCGGATCTGGGGCGAGGCGACGGTGTGGGAGGCGAGCGCGAGGCCCGGCAGCTCGGTCCGCAGGTTCTCCATGATGGCGGTGTACGGGACGGAGGCGCCGAGCCGGACGTGGTCGTCCTCGACCGTCCAGGTGGCCAGCTCGCCGACGCGGTTCAGGTCGAGCAGGTGGGTGGGCCTGCGGTGGTCGAAGTTGATCTCGACCATGACGTCCGTACCACCCGCGAGGGGGACGGCGGAGGGGTGCTCGGCCTTGGCGGCGAGCGCGTCCTGCCAGGTGGCGGGGCGAAGGAAGTCCATGAATGGCTCTCCTCTCGATCGTTCGCTGTGGTGCGATCCGTGATCGGGCGGGGACGGCCGGCCCTGTTCATGAACTGTTGACGCGGTGTGGCACAAGTACACAAGGAGTGCGCCGCCCGGGGGCAGTCACGGAAACCATGAAGGGGCGGGCGGGGCGTGCGCGGCGTCTTGTAGATTCGAACAAAGGGAAGACGAAGGCGAGCCTCGCTTGAATCGACGAGAAAGATCGGCGGCGAAAGATGCGGCTGCGCGCACTGCTGGAGACCGACGCGCTGGGCCTGCGGCTGCTGGGCGGCGCGGGGGAACTGGACCGCGGTGTCCGTGGGGTCATGACAACCGACCTGCGGGACCCGAGCCGCTATCTCTCGGGCGGCGAACTGGTCCTGACGGGCCTCGCGTGGCGGCGCTCCGCCGAGGACGCGGAACCGTTCGTACGGATCCTCAACGCGGCCGGGGTCGCGGGGCTCGCGGCGGGTGAGGCGGAGCTGGGGCACATCCCGGAGGACCTGGTCACGGCGTGCCTCCGGCACCGGATGCCGCTGTTCGCGGTGCGGGAGGACGTGGCCTTCGCGACGATCACCGAGCACGTCGTACGGCAGGTGTCCGGGGAGCGGGCCGGGGATCTGGCGGCCGTCGTGGACCGGCACCGCAGGCTGATGACGTCGGGGCCCGCGGGCGGGGGTCCCGAGGTGGTGCTGGACCTGCTCACGTCCGACCTCGACCTGCGGGCGTGGGTCCTCACCCCCACCGGCCGCCAGATCGCGGGCGGCGGCGAGCGGCTGCCGGCGGACCGGGCGAGGGCGCTGGCGGCGGAGCATCTGGCGGCCACTCGTTCGGGACGGAGGTCGCCCTGGCGGGTGACGGTGGCGGGGACGGCGTACTCGCTGTTCCCGATCGACGACCGGGTCCATGACCACGATCGGGTCCATGACCACAGCCGGATCCATGACCACGATCGGGACGACGCCCGGGACCGCGATCGGGACCGGGACCGGGACCGCGACCCGCTCCGCGAGCCGGGGGGCGGTACCTCACCCGCCGCGATCCGGGACGTACGGGAGACAGTGCTGTCGGACTGGCTCCTGGCGGTCGAGGCGGACGCGGGCGAGTGGCCGGCGGCGCGGCTGGACCTGCTCCGGGGGGTGACCCAGCTGATCTCGGTGGAACGGGACCGGCGCGACGCGTCACGTACGGTACGGCGCCGGCTCGCCCAGGAGGTCGTGGACCTGGTCCAGGAGGGGGCGCCCCCGGCGGACATCGCGGCGCGCCTGCGGGTGGCCGCGCCGGTCCTGCTCCCCGGGGTGGGCGCGGCACCGCACTGGCAGGTGGTGGTGGCCCGACTGGAGTGGACGGGGGACGACGCGGGGACGGCGATCTCGGCGGGCCCGGCGGCGCAGGCGGCCCTGGAGGAGGTTCTGGCGGCCCACACACCACCGGGTACGGACCTGTCGGACCGGATCGCGGTGGCGCATTCGGACGGCGAGGCGATCGCACTTGTACCGATCGCCTTGGA
>NZ_WWJY01001208.1 GCF_009865405.1 Streptomyces sp. SID3212
GGTGCCGCTGGTGGCGGCGCGGACGGTGGTGCGGGTCGTGGTGACGCGGGGGACGCCGACGGCGGTACGGGCGGTGAGCCGGGCGGCTGGGAGCGGCGGATCGCGGGCGGTCTCGCGTTCCTGCGCCGGCGGGTCACCGGGGACTACGAGGTCGACGAGTTCGGGTACGACAAGGAGCTGACCGAACAGGTCCTGATGTCGCTGGTCCGGCCGGTCTACGAGAACTACTTCCGGGTCGAGGTGAAGGGCATCGAGAACATCCCGTCGGAGGGCGGGGCGCTCGTGGTGGCCAACCACTCGGGGGTCCTGCCGCTGGACGGCCTGATGATGCAGGTCGCCGTCCACGACAACCACCCCGGGGACCGGCATCTGCGGCTCCTGGCGGCCGATCTGGTGTTCATGCTGCCGGTGGTCAACGAGCTGGCGCGCAAGGCCGGGCACACGCTGGCGTGCGCGGAGGACGCGGAGCGGCTGCTGGAGCGCGGCGAGGTCGTCGGGGTGATGCCGGAGGGCTTCAAGGGCATCGGCAAGCCGTTCGGCGACCGGTACAAGCTCCAGCGGTTCGGCCGGGGCGGGTTCGTCTCGACGGCGCTGCGGGCGGGCGTGCCGATCGTGCCCTGTTCGATCGTCGGGGCGGAGGAGATCTACCCGATGGTCGGCAACTCGAAGACACTGGCGCGGCTGCTGGGCATTCCGTACTTCCCGCTCACGCCGACGTTCCCATGGCTGGGGCCGCTGGGGGCGCTGCCGCTGCCGACGAAGTGGACGATCCAGTTCGGGGAGCCGATCCCGACGGACGGGTATCCGCCGGAGGCGGCGGAGGATCCGATGCTGATGTTCAATCTGACGGATCAGGTGCGGGAGCAGATCCAGCACACGCTGTACAAGCTGCTGGTGCAGCGGCGGTCGGTGTTCTTCTGACGCCGCGCCGGACTTTGCCGGACTTTCTGAGGGTATGGCTGAGGCGGGGCTCCTGGTGGGAGCCCCGCCTCAGCCGTGTCCGTGTGCTAGTCCGCGTCGTCCGCGTGGATGCCGAGACCTGGGAGCAGGTCGGGCAGCAGGGGCGGGATCGTGACGTCAGGACCCGGGCGGTCGGTGCTGTCCTTGGGTGCGGACGGCGACGGCAGGACGCTGTTCGGCGGGGGGTCGAGCAGGCCGCCGGTCTTGCCGCCGAGCAGGCCCTCCTCCGAGGCGTGGTCCGGACCGGAGCCCGAGGGGCGCGGCTTGTCGCTGATGTGCGGGCCGCTCTCGCTGGTGCCGGGTGTGGCGGGTGCGCTGGTGGGGTCGGTACCGGCGGTCCCCGTGGAGTCCTGTGTGGTGCCGGGCCGGGTCTCGGTCCTGCGCCTCTCCGGGGCTCGCGGCAGCATCGACTGGAGCGGGGCGACCTCTTCGTCCATCGCGTCGAAGACGGAACTGACCTCGTCGCCCACGTCCGTCAGCTGGACGGGCAGGCGTTCACGGAGTCCGTTCCACGCCTGGCGGTGCGAGGCGGAGAACGAGGAGAGGGTGGCGATCGGGCCGAGGGAGCCGTCCCGTTCGTATGCCTGGTGCAGCAGTCGGTGACCTTCGGTCGCGTCGTGCTTCATCCCGCTCAGGGCGCGTCTGATCTCGCCCAGGGACTCGTGGTCCAGGTGTCCGGCACGGTCGCGCTCCATGAGCCTGCGCGCTTCGTTCAGCCGGGTCGAGGCGTGGTCGAGGTAGAGCTCGCCCCGGCTGGAGTCGTCGTCCGCCAGGTTGAGCTTGAGGTCCTCCATGCCGCGCTTGAGCCCGTAGAGCGAGTCGCCGGGCAGGGCGTCGGAGCTGGCCGCGGCCACCCCGCCGAACGCGCCGGCCGCCACCCCGACCGTGAGTCCGCCGGCCGCGAGGCCTTTGGACCAGCGGGATCTGGGGCGCAGTTTCCGGAGCGGGGAGGCCCGGTGGGCACCCCGGCCGGACGTCCGCTGCTCGGGCACCGTGGTGCCCGAGGACATACCTCCGCCGGCTGTGCCTTCGAGCAGCATGGCCTCCATGGCGGCCACGAGCTGTGCTCGTTGCACCACTTTGACCTCGGGGTCCAGCGTGGGTCTCGGTAGGTCACCGAGACCACTCGCCAGGGCCAACAGCCGCCCCTGTTCGGCCGGTTCGGCCGACTCGGCGGGCTGTTCGGCCGCCTCGCCCTGAACCGTCCGGTCGTCCAGGGCCTGGGCGAAGGCGTTCGCCCGCCGGTGTGCCGATACGTTCGCGATCACTGGCGGCACCTCCTCTCGTCATGACGATCGACTCCCCTGGGGGTCCGGAAGGTTGCACACCTTGAGCGCATCCACACCATCGGGTGAATGGCCGCGAGCGTGACGTGACCGCAGGGAGCCTGCATCCCGCACAACGAGCGGCTCGGCACTTGGGTTACGCGCGGAGGATGATCGGACCAGTGAGTCATCAGGGCGTCACCGAAAGTGAGTTGAGTCGTCGGCGGTCAGCGGGCGTCTTCCGGGAGCAGGCGGGCCAGGGTGCGTACGGCTCGGTATTGCAAGGTCTTGATCGCTCCTTCGTTCTTGCCCATGACACGGGCCGTCTCGGCGACCGAGAGGCCTTGCAGGAAGCGCAGTGTGACGCACTCCTGCTGCTGGGGATTGAGTTTCCGTACGGCTTCCAGCAGCGCCGCGTTGGACAGGGACTCCAGGACGGAGTCCTCGGGACTGCGCTCGACCTCGTTGGCGTCGAGCATTTCGCCTGTGGTCACTTCGAGCCGGAACCGGCTCGACTTGAAGTGGTCCGCGACCAGGTTCCGGGCGATCGTGACCAGCCAGGCGCCGAAGTCGCGCCCCTGCCAGGTGAAGGTGGAGATCCGGCGCAGGGCGCGCAGGAACGTCTCGCTGGTGAGGTCCTCCGCGGTCGCCTTTCCGCCCACGCGGTAGTAGATGTAGCGGTAGACGGTGTCGCTGTACTGGTCGTACAGCCGGCCGAAGGCCTCGGCCTCACCGGCCTGGGCGCGCTCGACGAGTTCCATCATGCGGGCGCTGTCGCTGTCGGCGGTGGGCCGGCGGGCGGTGGTCGAGGCGGCGGCGCCGCTTCGGCTTCCCCGTCTGCCGACCGCCGCACCGCCGCTCGCCAGGGCATAACAAGGTCCGATAGGGCCGCTCACGGCAGGGGCCGCTGCGGCGAAGGCGGGGACGGCGTACGCGGTGGGGACGAAGCCGCGCAAATGGTCGAGGACCGTTGCGCGCAGCGTAGCCAGGCCCGAGGCGTCAACCCCGACGTGTGGGTACACGGGACTCCCAGAGGCAGAGCTTCCATCACGTGCAGTGCGGGACCGTTCACTCGCCGTGGTGACGGGTGGGGTCCGGTATGCGTCTGAGGAGAATAACGCTTCGTACAGGCAGCGCTACACCCAGTTGCTCAAATCATCGATTACGTCGCTTCTGTGGCGCCTAAGCGGCGGATCAAGTAGCACATCGTGACCATTTGCTGATCAGATTTGGTCAAGATCTGTGTGCTGCGGTGATGGGTTGTGGCGGAGTGTCGTCACGGCGACTACGCGGAGGGACACGCGGGTAGAACGCCGGGATCGCGAAACACCCCGGGCGGGCCGCCCGGGGTGTTGTGGTGGAGTCGTGGCTGTGGTCGTTGCGGTCGCTGGCGCCGTCGCGCGGGGAGTGTCAGCGGCGGCGGCGGTGCAGGGCGACCGCGGCGGCCGTGCCGCCCGCGAGGGCGCCCACCCCGGCTGCCGCCGGGATGCCGACCTTGGCCGCCTTGCGGCCGGTCCGGTAGTCGCGCAGCCGCCAGTCCAGCCGGCGCGCGTGCTTGCGGAGCTTGGCGTCGGGGTTGATCGCGTACGGATGCCCCACCAGCGAGAGCATCGGGATGTCGTTGTGCGAGTCGCTGTACGCGGCGCAGCGGTCCAGGTCGAAGCCCTCGGCGGTGGCCAGGGCGCGGACGGCCTCGGCCTTGGCGGGGCCGTGCAGGGGTTCGCCGACGAGCTTGCCGGTGTAGACGCCGTCCACGGATTCGGCGACGGTGCCGAGGGCGCCGGTCAGGCCGAGCCTGCGGGCGATGATCGTGGCCGTCTCGACGGGCGCGGCCGTGACCAGCCAGACCTGCTGGCCCGCGTCGAGGTGGGCCTGGGCGAGGGCGCGGGTGCCGGGCCAGATGCGGTCGGCCATGTACTCGTCGTAGATCTCCTCGCCGATGGACATCAGCTCGGAGACGCGGTGGCCCTTGACGATGGACAGCGCGCTGTCGCGGGCGTCCTGCATGTGCTCGGGGTCCTCGACGCCGGCCAGCCGGAACCACGTCTGCTGCCAGGCGAACCGGGCGAGTTCGCGGCGCTGGAAGAACTTGCGCTTGTACAGGCCGCGGCCGAAGTGGAAGATCGCGGCGCCCTGCATCACGGTGTTGTCGAGATCGAAGAAGGCGGCGGCGCGGGCGTCCCCGAAGACGGGGAAGTCGGGCACGCGCGTGTCGCCGCCGGCGGGCGCGGCGCCCGCGGCGAGCGCGTCCTGCGATTCCTGCGTGGACTTCAGTCCTGCCTCGGCTGCGGCCTCGCCCGCCAGCACACTCCGGGCTGTCGCGGAGCGCCTACGGGGAGTGAGCCATCCCAGTGCGGCCATGTCGTGAGCATAGCCAGTCTGTTCGGTGCTTCCCCACGAGCCGGGATGCCGGGGGGTGAACTCTCCACGACCGGTCTGTTAATCAGGCAACCAGGGGCCGCCTGTGGACGTCCGGCGCCGGAAGGCGCGGCGCGGGCGGAGAATGGCCGCATGAGTCCTTCGATACGGAATCCGTTGTCGCGGCGCGGGAAGAAGAAGGCGGAGGAGCGGATGGTCACGCTCGTGTCCAAGCCGGGGTGTCATCTGTGCGACGACGCCCGTGCGGTGATCGAGACGGTGTGCGCGGAGACCGGGGCGTCGTGGGAGGAGAAGGACATCACCCGGGACGAGGCGCTGCACCGCGCGTACTGGGAGCAGATTCCGGTGGTCCTGGTGGACGGGGAGCAGCACACGTTCTGGCGGGTGGACGCGGCCCGGCTCCGTCGCGAACTGGGGAGCTGACCGGAAAGCCGGTTAACATCATGGGCGCTTCGCCGGGCATTTCATCGGTGGAAGCGGTCTCGGGGGCGTATTTCGTGAGGAGTGTGTGCGGTTTTGCCCCCTTCCTGTGTGCATCAGGCTGAAGTGGTCGGCGGTCCCGGGATCACGGGATCGGGATGCGTGACCCCGGTCACTTTGCTCGGACAAAGCGGACACCATCTTTGTGCACGCGTTCACAAAGACATAGCCTGCATTCGACGGGGCGGTCCTGGGACATACGGCCGCCTACAGCCTCGCTCATCCCGCAGGAGCACCGTGGCAACTGGCCGAACTCACCGACCGGCGACCCGTAGCCGAGGAATCCCCGAGGCCACCGTCGCCCGGCTTCCCCTGTATCTGCGGGCACTGACCGCTCTGTCCGAGCGGTCCGTACCCACTGTCTCGTCCGAGGAACTGGCGACCGCGGCCGGGGTCAACTCCGCGAAGCTGCGCAAGGACTTCTCCTACCTCGGTTCGTACGGGACGCGGGGGGTGGGTTACGACGTCGAATACCTCGTCTACCAGATCTCCCGTGAGCTGGGCCTGACGCAGGACTGGCCGGTCGTGATCGTCGGAATCGGTAACCTCGGCGCCGCGCTCGCCAACTACGGCGGGTTCGCGTCCCGTGGGTTCCGGGTCGCCGCGCTGATAGACGCGGACCCGGAGATGGCCGGCAAGCCGGTCGCCGGGATGCCCGTCCAGCACACGGACGAGCTGGAGAAGATCATCAGCGACAACGGTGTCTCGATCGGGGTCATCGCGACCCCCGCCGGCGCCGCCCAGCAGGTCTGCGAGCGGCTCGTCGCCGCCGGGGTGACCTCGATCCTCAACTTCGCGCCGACGGTGCTGTCCGTGCCCGACGGGGTGGACGTCCGCAAGGTCGACCTCTCCATCGAACTCCAGATCCTCGCCTTCCACGAGCAGCGCAAGGCCGGCGAGGAGGCCGCCGCCGAGGCGGCCCTGCCGCCCGGCGAGCGCGCGCACCCCGCAGATGCCGCAGCCGCCGTGGACGCCGTGGACGCCCCGCGCGACAGCGCCCCGCCGCACGCCGCGAGCCGGAAGGGGCCCGAAGGGGACGTACCGGCGGTGATGCCGGCATGAGCCTTCTGGTCGTCGGACTGAGCCACCGCAGCGCCCCGGTGAGCGTGCTGGAACACGCGTCGCTCTCCACGGACGCGCAGATCAAGCTGTTGCAGGACTCGCTCGCCGCCGAGCCCGCCACCGAGGCGGCCGTCCTCGCCACCTGCAACCGCATCGAGCTGTACGCCGACGTCGACAAGTTCCACGCCGGGGTCGCCGAACTGTCCACGCTCCTCGCCCGGCACAGCGGTGTCGGCCTCGACGAGCTGACCCCTTATCTCTACGTGCACTACGAGGACCGGGCCGTCCACCACCTCTTTTCGGTGGCCTGCGGCCTGGACTCGATGGTCGTCGGCGAGGGGCAGATCCTCGGGCAGATCAAGGACGCGCTGGCGCTCGGACAGGAGCTCCACAGCGCGGGCCGGCTGCTCAACGACCTGTTCCAGCAGGCCCTGCGGGTCGGGAAGCGCGCCCACAGCGAGACCGGGATCGACCGGGCGGGACAGTCCCTGGTCACCTTCGGGCTGGAACAGCTCGCCGCGGGCCGGGCCGTCGAGGCCTGGGCCAAGGACAAGCGGGCGCTGGTGATCGGCGCCGGCTCGATGTCCTCGCTCGCCGCCGCCACCCTCGCGCGGGCCGGCGTCGAGGAGATCGTCATCGCCAACCGCACCGCGCCGCGCGCCGAGCGGCTCGCCGAGATCCTCACCGAGCCCGGCGGTACGGGCGTGCGGGCGCGGGCCGTGACCATGGGCGCCGTCCCCGGTGAACTGACACGTGCCGACATCGTCGTGTCCTGTACGGGGGCGACCGGCCTGGTGCTCGCCGCCGACACTGTCGAGGCCGCCCTGACCGGCCGTACCGCACCGCTCGCCCTGCTCGACCTCGCCATGCCCCGGGACATCGACGCCGGCGCGCACCGCCTCGGCGGCATCCGGTTCGTGGACATCGAGTCGCTGGCCGAGGCCTCCGCCGACGCCCCCATGGCGGCGGACGTCGAACTGGTGCGCACGATCGTCTCCGACGAGGTGGCCGCCTTCGGCGCCGCTCAGCGCGCCGCGCACATCACTCCGACCGTGGTCGCCCTGCGCGCCATGGCCGCCGACGTGGTCAGCACCGAAGTCGCCCGCCTCGAAGGCAGGCTCCCCGACCTGGACGAGAAGCAGCGCGCCGAAATCACGCGTACGGTGCGCCGTGTCGTCGACAAACTCCTGCACGCGCCCACCGTGCGGGTCAAGCAGCTGGCGAGCGAGCCCGGCGGCGCCGGATACGCGGACGCGCTGCGTGAACTCTTCGACCTCGACCCGCAGACGGTCGCCGCCGTCAGCCGGGCCGACCTGAATGACACCGACGGTGTAGGCAGAGGGCGAGTATGACCGAGAAGGCACTGAGGCCCGAGAGGCCTCCGCGGCCCGACAGGCCCCCCGGGCCCGGACGGCCGCTGAGGCTGGGTACCAGACGCAGCAGGCTCGCCCTGGCCCAGTCCGGGCAAGTGGCCGAAGCCGTGCGCGCGCTGACCGGGCGACCGGTGGAGCTCGTGGAGATCACCACGTACGGCGACACCTCGCGTGAGCACCTCGCGCAGATCGGCGGTACGGGCGTCTTCGCCATCGCGCTGCGGGACGCGCTGCTGCGCGGCGAGGTCGACTTCGCCGTGCACTCCCTCAAGGACCTGCCGACCGCGCAGCCCGACGACCTCACGCTGGCCGCCGTGCCGGTCCGGGAGGATCCGAGGGACGTGCTGGTGGCGCGGGACGGGCTGCGGCTCGGCCAACTGCCCCCGGGCGCCCGGGTCGGTACGGGGTCGCCGCGCCGGGCGGCGCAGCTCAACGCGTACGCGCGCGGCCACGGTCTGTCCATCAGGACCGTGCCGATCCGCGGGAACATCGACACCCGCCTCGAACACGTCCGCAGCGGGGAGTTCGACGCCGTCGTGCTCGCCGCCGCGGGGCTCCACCGGATCGGCAGGATCGGTGAGGTGACCGAGTTCCTGTCGGTCGACACCGTTCTGCCCGCCCCCGGCCAGGGGGCCCTGGCAGTAGAGTGCGCCGCGGTCAACGTGGACCTCGCCGCCGTGCTCGCCGAGCTCGACGATCCGCACACGCGGATCGCCGTGACCGCCGAGCGATCCCTGCTCGCCGCCCTGGAGGCCGGTTGCAGCGCACCTGTGGGTGCCCTGGCCGACCTGCTGGCCGAGGAGCAGGTTGTCAACGAAATGCGCCTGCGCGGCGTCGTCGGCACGACCGACGGCTCGACGCTGGTGCAGCTGTCCACCACCGGTCCCGTACCCACGTCGCACGGGGACGCCATCGCGCTCGGTCGCGAACTCGCGTCCGACATGCTTGCCAAGGGTGCGGCCGGTCTTATGGGGGAGCGACTTTGAGCCCCACCACCTATGACCTAACGGCCTACTCCGCATCGGGGCACGTCACCTTCCTCGGTGCCGGACCCGGAGATCCGGGTCTGCTGACACTTCGCGCCGTCGAGGCGCTCGCGGGGGCGGATGTACTGATCGCCGAGCCTGATGTGCTCGAAGTCGTACGCGGCCATGCCAGGGCGGGGGTGAGCACACCGGCACTGACGGTCGTCGACGAGGCGTCAACAGCCGCCGGGATCCCCGCTATCCGGGACGCTGCCAATCTTGTCATGGAGGCCGCGCGCGGCGGCAAGCGGGTCGTCCGTGCGGTGACCGGTGACCCGGGCCTGGACGGAGGCGCGGGCACGGAGATGCTCGCGTGCGCCGCCGCGGGCATCTCCTTCGAGGTCGTGCCCGGTATCGCGGCCGCGGTCGGCGTGCCGGCCTACGCCGGGGTGCCGTTGCGGGACGCGCAGGGCACGGACGTGCGCATGGTCGACGCCAGGACCGCGAGCGAGCGGTGCTGGACGGAGATCGGTGCGAGCGACGGCACGGTCGTCGTGTCCACGACCCTGGAGACGGTGGGCGCCGCCGCCGGTGAGATGGTCGCGGCCGGCCGCAAGCCGGACACCCCGATGACCGTCACCGTCGCCGGTACGACCACCCGGCAGCGGACGTGGACGGCCACGCTCGGCACGATCGCGCAGACCCTCAAGCAGGCGAAGGTGCTGCCGTCCCCGGACGGGCACCAGTCCGTCATAGCCGTCGTCGGCGAGCGCAGTTCGGCCGCCCAGCGCGACCAGCTCGCGTGGTTCGAGTCCAAGGCCCTGTTCGGCTGGAAGGTCCTCGTCCCGAGGACCAAGGAGCAGTCGGCCTCGCTCTCCGACCAGCTCAGGTCGTACGGCGCGGTCCCGCACGAGGTCCCGACCATCGCGGTCGAACCGCCTCGCACGCCCCAGCAGATGGAGCGTGCGGTCAAGGGCCTGGTCACCGGGCGCTACGAATGGATCGCCTTCACGTCGGTCAACGCGGTGAAGGCGGTGCGGGAGAAGTTCGAGGAGTACGGGCTCGACGCCCGGGCCTTCGCCGGGATCAAGGTCGCCGCGGTGGGCGACCAGACGGCGGCGTCCCTCATCGAGTTCGGGGTGAAGCCCGACCTCGTGCCGTCCGGCGAGCAGTCCGCCGCCGGGCTGCTGGAGGACTGGCCGCCGTACGACCCGGTGTTCGACCCGATCGACCGGGTCTTCCTGCCGCGCGCCGACATCGCCACCGAGACGCTGGTGGCGGGGCTGATCGAGCTGGGCTGGGAGGTCGACGACGTCACGGCGTACCGCACCGTGCGCGCCTCGCCGCCGCCCGCCGAGACCCGGGAGGCCATCAAGGGCGGTGGGTTCGACGCGGTGCTGTTCACGTCCTCGTCCACGGTGCGGAACCTGGTCGGGATCGCGGGCAAGCCGCACAACGTGACGGTGATCGCGTGCATCGGTCCCGCCACGGCGAAGACCGCCGAGGAGCACGGCCTGCGGGTCGACGTCCTGTCGCCCGAGCCGTCGGTGCACAAGCTGGCCGAGGCGCTCGCCGCGTTCGGCACGCAGCGCCGCGAGACGGCGAAGGAGGCCGGTGACCCGGTCACCCGGCCGAGCGAACGGCGGCCCGGCAGCCGCAGGAGGCGTACGACGTAGGTGCGGGCGTGGCGGTCCCGGCTGCCCGGATTTTCGCGGGTGGCCGGGACCGTTCTCGTACCGGATGTACCGGACGTACCAGATGTGGCGGACGTACCGGACGTGGCGAACTGCCGGACGACATCAGAACTGAACAAGCAGGCAAGAGGCGACTGACGATGACTGAGTACGGATCCTTCCCCGGCGCGCGCCCCCGGCGGCTGCGGGTCAACCCGGCGATGCGGCGGATGGTGGCCGAGACCCGGCTGCATCCGGCGGACCTGATCCTCCCCGCCTTCGTACGGGAGGGGATCAGCGAGCCGGTGGCGCTGTCCTCGATGCCGGGGGTCGTGCAGCACACGCTGGACACCTTGCGGAAGGCGGCGGTGGACGCGGTGTCGGCCGGGGTCTCCGGGTTCATGCTCTACGGCGTTCCCGACGACACGAAGAAGGACGCGGTGGGGTCGGCGGGCACGGACCCGGCCGGGATTCTCCAGATCGCGCTGCGCGCGGTGCGGGCGGAGGTCGGGGACGAGCTGGTCGTCATGTCGGACCTGTGCCTGGACGAGTACACGGACCACGGCCACTGCGGGGTGCTGGACGCGGAGGGCCGGGTCGACAACGACGCGACGCTGGAGCGGTACGCGGAGATGGCCCAGGTCCAGGCCGACGCGGGGGCCCATGTGCTGGGGACCAGCGGGATGATGGACGGCCAGGTCGGGGTCGTACGGGACGCGCTGGACACGATCGGCAGGGAGGACGTGTCGATCCTCGCCTACACGGCGAAGTATTCGTCGGCGTTCTACGGCCCGTTCCGGGAAGCGGTCGGCTCCTCGCTGAAGGGTGACCGCAAGACCTACCAGCAGGATCCGGCCAACGCCCGCGAGGCGCTGCGGGAGCTGGCCCTGGACCTGGAGGAGGGCGCCGACATGGTCATGGTCAAGCCGGCCCTGCCCTACCTGGACATCCTGGCGGCGATCGCGGCCGAGGTGGCCGTACCGGTCGCGGCGTACCAGATCTCCGGTGAGTACGCGATGGTCGAGGCGGCGGCCGAGAAGGGCTGGATCAACCGCGACGCGGCGATCCTGGAGACCCTGACGGGCGTCAAGCGGGCGGGCGCGTCCATGATCCTGACGTACTGGGCGACGGAGGTCGCGGAGAAGCTGAACGCCTCGCGCTGAGCCGCGTGGTTGGGTGCTTCCCGCGCTCGTCACGCTCGTCACGCCGAAGGGGCGGCGCACGCCGACGGGGTCGGGGTGAGCCGCCCCTTCGGGCGTGGTGCGGGGGGTCGTCGTTACTTCGGGTCGCGGTTGAAGAGGGACGTGGACCAGACGTAGCCGAGGGCGGCCAGGGCCAGGCACCAGGCCACCGCCAGCCAGCCGTTGTGGCCGATCTCGGTGCCCAGGAGCAGGCCGCGCAGGGTCTCGATGGCCGGGGTGAAGGGCTGGTACTCGGCGATGGGGCGGAACCAGCCCGGCATCGCGTCGAGCGGTACGAAGGCGCTGGAGAGCAGCGGCAGGACCATCAGCGGCATGGCGTTGTTGCTGGCTGCCTCCACGGTGGGGCTGGACAGGCCCATCCCGACCGCGATCCAGGTCAGCGCCAGGGAGACGAGGGCCAGCAGTCCCACCGCCAGGAGCCACTCGACGGCGGTGGCGTCCGTGGACCGGAAGCCGATCGCCACCGCGACGGCCCCGACGCAGATCACGCTCATCACGCACTGGATCACACTGCCGACCACGTGCCCGATGAGGACCGAACCGCGGTGGATCGCCATCGTACGGAAGCGGGCGATGATGCCCTCGGTCATGTCCATGGAGACGGACACCGCGCTGCCGATCGTGGTGCCGCCGATGGTCAGCAGCAGGATGCCCGGGACGAGATAGGCGAGGTACGCGGACCGGTCTCCGCCGCCGCCCCCGATGCCGGCGCTCATCACGTCGCCGAAGATGTAGACGAAGAGCAGCAGGAGCACGACCGGGGTGAGCAGCAGGTTCAGCGTCATGGACGGGTAGCGGCGCACGTGCAGGAGGTTGCGGCGCAGCATCGTGGCCGAGTCGCGGACGGCGAGGGTGAGGGAGCGGGCGGGGGCGGGGGCGGCGGTGCTCATCGGGCTGTCTCCTGGGTGTGGTTCGGCCGGCTCGGGTCGGTGGGGGCGGTCAGGGCGAAGAACACGTCGTCCAGGTCGGGTGTGTGTACGGTCAGCTCGTCCGCCTGGACGCCGGCCGCGTCCAGCCGGTCGAGGAGGGAGCGCAGCGCGCGCTGGCTGCCGTCGCCGGGGATCCGCAACGCCAGC
>NZ_WWJY01001209.1 GCF_009865405.1 Streptomyces sp. SID3212
GCCGCGTACTGGGTACGGAGCAGTCCCGTGGCCTTGAGCGACCACGGCATCAGCTCGGCGTCCAGCAGCAGCCAGTCCGTGTCGAGTTCCTGCCAGAGCCCGGCGGCGGTGACGGCGGTACGCAGCCGCTCCAGGACCTCCTCGGTGACCTCGGGGTCGTCGAAGAAGGGCCGTCCGGTACGGGTGTGGAGCGCGCCGGTCGGTCCGCGCACGCCGAAGCGCGCCTCGGCGGCGGCCGCGTCACGGCAGACCAGGGCGACCGCGCGGGAGCCCATGTGCTTCTCCTCGCACACGACGCGGGTGACCCCGTCGGAGCGGTACTGCGCGAAGGCCTCGGCCGGGTGTTCCAGGTACCCCTCCTCGTCCGACGTCGCGGTGGGCGACATCGTGGGCGGGAGGTAGCCGAGCAGCCGGGGGTCGACGGCGAAGCGGCTCATGACCTCCAGGGCCGCCGCCGCGTTCTCCTCCCGTACCGCGAGCCGCCCCATGAGGCGCGTCTCCACGATCCGCTTGCCGTGCACGTCGGCGAGGTCGAGCGGCCGGCCCTCCCGGCCGCCCGGCGCCTCCGTGACGAGCGGCTTGGCCGGTTCGTACCAGACGCGCTCCGCCGGTACGTCGACCAGTTCGCGCTCGGGCCAGCGCAGGGCGGTCATCTTCCCGCCGAAGACCGCGCCGGTGTCCAGGCAGATGGTGTTGTTGATCCACGAGGTGTTCGGCACGGGGGTGTGGCCGTAGACGACGGCGGCGCGGCCCCGGTAGTCCTCGGCCCAGGGGTAGCGCACGGGCAGGCCGAACTCGTCGGTCTCGCCGGTGGTGTCGCCGTACAGCGCGTGCGAGCGCACCCGGCCCGACGTGCGGCCGTGGTACTTCTCGGGCAGTCCCGCGTGGCAGACGACCAGCTTGCCGCCGTCCAGGACGTAGTGGCTGACCAGGCCGTCGATGAAGCGCCGCACCTCGGCGCGGAACGTGTCGTCCTCCCGCTCCAGCTGCTCGATCGTCTCGGCGAGCCCGTGGGTGTGCTGGACGTTGCGTCCCTTGAGCCAGCGGCCGAGCTTGTTCTCGTGGTTGCCGGGCACGCAGAGCGCGTCGCCGGAGGCGACCATGCCCATCACGCGGCGCAGCACGCCGGGGCTGTCGGGGCCCCGGTCGACGAGGTCGCCGACGAAGACGGCCGTACGCCCTTCGGGGTGGTGGCCCTCCACGTAACCGAGGGTGGTGAGAAGGGTGTCCAGCTCGGAGCGGCAGCCGTGGACGTCACCGATGATGTCGAAGGGTCCGGTGAGGTGCCTGAGGTCGTTGTAGCGGCGTTCGAGGACCACCTCGGCGTCCGCCACCTCCTGCTCGCTCCGCAGGTGGTGCACCTTGCGGAAGCCCTCGCGTTCGAGGCCGCGCAGCGAGCGGCGGAGTTCGCTCCGGTGCCGCTTGATCACGTGGCGGGGCATACCGGCGCGGTCGGGACGGTCGGCGTTGCGCGCGGCGCAGATCTCCTCGGGCAGGTCGAGGACGATCGCGATGGGCAGTACGTCGTGCTCCCTGGCGATCCGTACGAGCTGGCGGCGGCTCTCCTGCTGGACGTTGGTGGCGTCCACGACGGTGAGCCGGCCGGCCGCGAGCCGCTTGCCGACGATGTAGTGCAGGACGTCGAAGGCGTCGCGGCTGGCGCTCTGGTCGTTCTCGTCGTCGGCGACCAGGCCGCGGCAGAAGTCGGAGGAGATGACCTCGGTGGGCTTGAAGTGGCGGGCGGCGAAGGTGGACTTGCCGGAGCCGGTGGCGCCGATGAGGACGACGAGGGAGAGGTCGGTCACCGGGAGGGTCCGCCGGGCGTCGGTGGCGGCGGGGGTGCGGTCGGTCGTGGTGCCGCTCATGCGGTCGGTCCCTTCTCGGTGGTGGGGGTGTCGGTGCTGGTACGGAGGGTGAAGACGGCCATCTGCGTGGGCGGTCCCACCTCCGGGTCGTCGGGGCCGACGGGGACGTACGCGACCGTGTAGCCGTGCCGCCCCGCCACCTCTCCCGCCCACGCGCGGAACTCGGCGCGGGTCCACTCGAAGCGGTGGTCGCTGTGGCGTACGTGCCCGGCGGGCAGGGTTTCCCAGCGCACGTTGTACTCGACGTTGGGCGTGGTCACGACGACCGTCGACGGCCTGGCCGAGCCGAACACCGCGTACTCCAGGGCGGGCAGGCGGGGCAGGTCGAGGTGTTCCACGACCTCGGCGAGCACGGCGGCGTCGTACCCCTTGAGCCGCTTGTCCGTGTACGTCAGGGAGCCCTGCGTCAGGGTGACGCGGGCCGCCTGCCGTTCGCCGAGGCGGTCCAGCTTGAGCCGGCGCGCGGCGATGGTCAGGGCGCGTACGGACACGTCGACACCCGTCACGTGCGTGAACCGCACGTCCTTGAGCAGCGCCTGGACCAGCTGGCCCTGGCCGCAGCCGAGGTCGAGCACGGTGCTCGCGCCCGCTGCGCGCAGGGTGGTGAGGATCGCCTCGCGGCGCTGGTCGGCGAGCGACGCCTCCTTCTGCGCGGGTGCGGCACCGGTCGCGGAATCGGGGGCGGGCGCGGCTTCGGGCGGGGTCGCGGCTTCGGACTCGGACTCGGCTTCCGGTACGGCTTCGGGTATGGCGTCCGGCGTCGGTGCGGTGTCCCGCTGTACGGTGCCGTCCGCGCCGTCCCCCCGTGCCTCTCCGGCCTCCCACTCCTCGTCCGGGGTCTCCAGGACCGCGTTGTCCAGGGCCTCGACGTCGATGTCGTCCGCCTCGGCCAGTCTGACCAGCTCCAGGCGCTCCATGGCCCGCCGGGTCAGTCCCCAGCGGCGGGAGAGGTAGCGGCTGGTGATCAGCTTCTGCTCGGGGTGCTCGGCCAGCCAGCCCTCACCGGCCCGCAGCAGTTTGTCCACCTCGTCGGGCGCGACCCAGTAGTGCTTGGCGTCGTCGAGCACCGGCAGCAGGACGTACAGCTGGCGCAGGGCGTCGGCGAGCCGCATCTCGCCCTCCAGGACGAGCTGGACGTAACGCGACTCGCCCCACTGCGGAAACGTCACGTCCAGTGCGACGGGACGCGCCTCGACGGTCGTCCAGCCGAGCGGACCGAAGAGCCCTCGGACCAGCTCGGCCCCGCCGCGCGCCGGCACGGCGGGCACCTCGATGCGCAGCGGCAGCGGACTCGCGGCCCGCTCGGGCAGCGCCCGGCAGTCGCCGCGCAGGGCGCTCTTGAACACTGTGCTCAGCGCGACCGCGAGCAGTGAGGAGGCCGCGTACGGGCGGTCGTTGACGTACTGCGCGAGCGCCGCGTCGGGCGCGCCGCCCCGGCCCTTGCCCTTGCCCCGCCGCACCAGCGCCACGGCATCGACCTCCAGCAGCAGCGCGGCGGTGCACCGCTCCGCGGTCGCCTCGGGATAGAGCACATGGGCGGTGCCGTGCGCGGTGGAGAACGTCTGCGCCTTCTCGGGGTGCTTGTGCAGCAGAAAGCCGAGGTCGGTCGCGGGACGTTCCTGGGTGCCGGTCGTACTGATCGTCAAGAACACCCGGTTGAGTATTGCCTGATCGTGGGGGTACGACGAGGGGTTTTCCGTGCCGGGCCGACCCGGGCTGCCCGGGTCGGCCCCGTCGGAGGCGGCCCGCTCAGAGGCGGGCTATCGCCTCGGGGCCGACGCGGCAGCAGCCGCCGATCAGGCGCGCGCCCGCCGTGCGCCAGGCGCTCACCCGGGACGGGTCGAAGGTGGCCTCGCCGCGCCAGGTCCGGGTCGTCGCGTCCCAGCGTTCGCCGCTGTTGGGGTAGACCACCACCGGTTTGCCCGTCACCTTCGCGGCGATCTCCGTCGCGCGGTCCACGGCTGCGGGCTCGCAGCAGTTGACGCCCACGGCCACCACCTGGTCGTTGCCGGCCGCCAGGGCGAACGCCTCGGCGAGCGGCTGCCCGGCCCGGGTGCGCTCGCCGTCGGCCTCCACGGAGTACGAGAGCCAGACCGGCACCCCGCAACCCTCGGCCGCCGCCAGCAGGGCGCGCGCCTCGTCCTCGTCGGGCACGGTCTCCAGGGCGAGCACGTCGGGCGCCGCCGCGGCGAGCGTCTCGATCCTCGGCCGGTGGAAACGCTCCAGCTCCGCCACCGACAGGCCGTACCGCCCCCGGTACTCGCTGCCGTCCGCGAGCATCGCTCCGTACGGGCCGACCGAGGCGGCCACCCACACCTCGCGCTCCGCCGCCGCGCCCGCCCGGCGGGCCAGGTCCACGCCGCGGGCCAGCAGCTCCGCCGCCTCGGCGCGGGCGATCCCGCGCCGCGCGAACCCTTCGTACGTCGCCTGGTAGCTGGAGGTGATGAGCACCTGTGCGCCCGCCCGTACGTACGCCGCGTGGGCCGCCTCTATCTGCTCCGGGCCGTCCACGAGGAGCCGCGCCGACCAGAGGGCGTCGGACAGGTCGCAGCCCTGGGCCCCGAGCTGGTTGGAGAGGCCCCCGTCGAGGACGAGGGTCTCCTCGGCGAGTGCGGCGGCGAGCGGACGGGCGGGCTGCACGGTGACTCCCTCAGCTCAGCTGGGACTGGACCTGCGCGGAGATCAGCTCCAGGTGGTCGAGATCGTCCAGGTCCATGACCTGGAGGTAGAACCGCGAGGAGCCGACGGCCGCGTACTGTCCGATCTTGTCGACCACCTCGGCGGGCGAGCCCGCGAGCCCGTTCGCCTTCAGCTCGTCGACCTCACGGCCGATGGCGGCGGCCCGGCGGGCCACTTCCGCGTCGTCCTTGCCGACGCAGACGATCAGCGCGTTCGAGTACACCAGGTCGTCCGGGCCCCGTCCCGCCTCGGCCAGGGCGGTCCGCACGCGGCCGAACTGCGTGGCCGTGTCCTCCAGCGTGGCGAACGGGATGTTGAACTCGTCGGCGTACTGCGCGGCGAGCCGCGGGGTGCGCTTCGCGCCGTGCCCGCCGATGAGCACGGGGAGCTTGGCCTGGGCGGGCTTGGGCAGCGCGGGCGAGTCGGTCAGCTGGTAATACGTACCGTCGTAGGAGAACGTCTTGCCGACCTCCGTCTCCCACAGCCCGGTCACGATCGCGAGCTGCTCCTCGAAGCGGGCGAACTTCTCCTTGGGGAACGGAATGCCGTACGCCTGGTGTTCCTCCTCGAACCAGCCCGCCCCCAGGCCCAGCTCGACCCGGCCGCCGGACATCTGGTCGACCTGCGCGACCTGGATGGCCAGCACCCCGGGCAGCCGGAACGTCCCGGCCGTCATCAGCGTGCCGAGCCGGATCCGCTCGGTCTCGCGGGCCAGCCCCGCCAGGGTGATCCACGCGTCGGTCGGACCGGGAAGGCCGTCCGCCGAACCCATGGGCAGATAGTGGTCGGACCGGAAAAATGCGTCGAACCCGAGGTCCTCGGCGGCCTTGGCCACGCTCAGCAATGTCTCGTAACTCGCCCCTTGCTGGGGCTCGGTGAAGATGCGGAGATCCATGCCTTCATCATCGCAGGGCCGCCGCTAGGGGGTGATCCGGCCTGATCGGCAAGACACCGCCTAGGGCCCGCACCCTCCCGGAACGCGCTGGTCCGGGCCCCGTGCGCGGTGCGTGTCCCCGCCCGGTGCGGGGCAGAAGTCCCCGGGTGGGGACAATCGGGTGTCCTGCTGTGACCGGTTCCCCGGGCCCGGCAGCCGACCGGCGAGGCGAAGGGGCACGGCGTGGGTGTGCGAGCGGTACGGTCCCCGGATTCCGTGCGCGCGGCCGACATCCTCGCGATGCACCGGCTGGCCCGCAAGGGCGACGGCGTGCAGCCGCTGCTGCGCTGGCTCGCCCGCCGGACGGGATGCTGGGCCGGACTGGTGGACACCGCCGGCACCGTCCAGGCCGCGTCCTCCGAGGAGAGGGACTCCGAGACGATCACCCTCGTCGCCGACGGGCTGCGGGAGATGCGGGAGCGGGGGCTCCGTACGTTCCTCGCGGGCTCGTCCCCGGAGCGCTCGGGGGCGCTGCTCGCCGTCGACCTCCCCGGGGACCGGCCCCCGTCCGAGCCGTCCGGGCTCGTCCTCGCCGTGGTCGGCCCCGACCCGCTCAGGACGGCCGCCCCGGCCGACGCGGTGCCGCTGCTCGCGGTCTCCTGGGGGGCGATGGAGAACGAGCGGACCCGGCGGCGCGTGGAGGTCGCCGACGCGCGCGGACGGGAGGCCGTGCTGCATCTGCTGATGGCCGGGAACCTCACCACGGCGCACCAGATAGCCGCCGCCCTCGCCCCGCGCCTCTACGATCCTGCCCGCTTCCACGTGGTCGAGTGCGGTCGTGACCGGCGGGCCGAGACGATCCGGATCTGCGCCGAACTCACCGGCGGCCGGGCCTGGATCGTCCGCTGTCCCGTCTACTCCGACCACGTGCTGGTGGTCGCGTCGACCACCCCCGTCCCCGCCGGCGCCCGCCCGCTGGAGGCCGCCCTGACCGCCGCGATCGAGGGCTGTGTGGTGGGGACCGGCGACGCGCTGGCCCTGCGCGACACCGCCGTCGGCTACCAACAGGCCTTCCACGCGCTGGCGGTGGCGCGT
>NZ_WWJY01001210.1 GCF_009865405.1 Streptomyces sp. SID3212
ACCCCGGACATCGACGCGGCAGCGGCGGCCGAAGGCCCCACGGCCGCCGAAGGGGCCCCGGGGGCCGCAGGAGCCTGTCCGGCGGGCCCAGGAGCCCCGGCGGCGGCGGGAGCCTGCCCCGACGTCTCCTGCCTGCTCTCCGGCCCCCGGTGACGGCCGTGACGCGCCCTGGGCACCGACGCCTCACCGCCCGCCTCCGGCCGGCCCGACGGCTGCCCCGGAATCGCACCTGCCGGCTGCCCACCCGGCATCTGCCCCGCAGGCTGTCCCGGAGCCACGCCCGGCACCTGCCCGGAAGCCGCCCCCGGCGGCTGCCCCGGAAGCGGATCGTTCAGCGGGTCCGCCAGGCCGCCCACCGCCGCCCTCAGCGCGGCCTCCGCCGCCGCGGCCTCGACAGCCTCGGCATCGAGGGCCTCCTCGCGCGCGTACGGGGCCCCCTGGCCGCCCGCGTCGTGTTCCGGGCGGAGTGCCGTCACGCGAGCGCCTTGCCCACCACCGGTGCGAGGCCCGACGACCGGCCGACCGCACCCGGATCCCCGCACCGCGCCAGCCAGTTCGCCAGCATCAGGTGGCCGTGCTCGGTGAGCACCGACTCGGGATGGAACTGGACGCCCTCCACGGGCAGTTCACGATGGCGTACGCCCATGATGATGCCGTCGGCCGTCCACGCCGTGACCTCCAGCTCGGCCGGCAGCTCGGCGGGGTCCGCCGCCAGCGAGTGGTACCGGGTCGCGGTGAACGGCGAGGGCAGCCCGGCGAAGACGCCCAGGCCCTCGTGCGTGACGAGCGAGGTCTTGCCGTGCAGCAGCTCGGGGGCGCGGCCCACGACACCTCCGTACGCCACCGCCATCGACTGCATGCCGAGGCAGACGCCGAAGACGGGGACCCCGGTCGTGGCGCAGTGGCGCACCATGTCGACGCAGACACCGGCCTCTTCGGGGGTCCCGGGGCCGGGGGAGAGCAGGACACCGTCGAAGCCGTCCTGCGCGTGCGCGGTGCTGACCTCGTCGTTGCGCAGCACCTCGCACTCGGCCCCGAGCTGGTACAGGTACTGGACGAGGTTGAAGACGAAGCTGTCGTAGTTGTCCACGACCAGGACGCGGGCGCTCATCCGGCCGACCCCGATCCGTCGACCGTCACGTCGTTGAACGGGAGCAGCGGCTCCGCCCACGGGAAGACGTACTGGAAGAGCACGTAGACGACGGCCAGCGCCAGCACGAGCGAGATGGCCGCCCGCGCCCACACGTTGCCCGGCAGATGCCGCCAGATCCAGCCGTACATGCTGTCCCTTCCGTTCGGTACCGCACCAGCCGGTACAGCAACAGACTAAAGGGCGGCGGGGACACATGGGCGGTGCACCGGCGAGCTGTACGGACGTTCGGGTTTGCCGTTCGTCACAGCGGCCGTCGTGAACGCGGCGCGCACCGGCCACGTAACGGACTGTCCGGCTCCGCCCGCACCCCGCCCGCGCCCGCCCCGCCCGGCTATCCGGTGGGCTTCGCGTAGTGGAGGTCCACCGTGCCGGTGTAGCCGGGGAGGGTCTCCCGCTTGTGCTCGTCGACCTGCCAGCCCAGACCGTACGCCTTCACGTACAGCTGGTAGTTCTGGATGGCCGGGGAGTCCGCGAGCGCCTTGGACAGCTTCTCCTGGTCGCCCACGGCGGTGATCCTGTACGGCGGCGAGTAGACGCGTCCTTGGAGGATGAGCGTGTTGCCCACGCAGCGCACGGCGCTGGTGGAGATCAGCCGCTGGTCCATGACGCGGATGCCCTGGGCCCCGCCCTGCCACAGGGCGTTGACGACGGCCTGGAGGTCCTGCTGGTGGATGACCAGGTCGTTGGGCTGGGGCTCGGGGTAGCCGGGGTTGGCGGTGGCGTCCGGCGGTGCGTCGTCGAGGGTGACGGTGAGGGCGGAGCCGGTGAGCTCCTCGGTGCCCGCGGCCTTCTCCAGGGCGCGCAGCCGGGCGTCCTCCGCGTCGGTGGAGCCGTCGTCCCGGCCGGCGAGGGCGTCGACCTGGCGCCGTACCTCGGCGGCGGACCGCCCCAGGTCGGCGTTCTTGCGGTCGCGCTCGTGGATCAGGTCGGAGAGCTTGAGCAGCGAGGCGTCGGTACGGATGTTGGTGCCCTTGGCCGTGTTGAAGCTGGTCACGAAGATCAGGCCGGCGAGGGCGAAGACGGCGGCCGTGAGCAGCCTGACCGGCCGGGGGAGCGGGCGGCGGCGCGGTCCTTCCGGCGCGGGCCGGGGAGCTCCCTCGGGGACCCCTGGCGGAGAGTCGGCGGAATTGCTCAACGTACCCTTATCTCCTTAGACGCCACGGAAGCACTACGCTAACGGACGCCTGGGGAGGCAGCGTTCCCCCTGTTCCCCGCCCGGCACCCCGTTTCAGTCCCCTGCGCGGTCACGCAGCGCATCGACAGGAGAGTTCCTCGTGCCGAAGTCACGTATCCGCAAGAAGGCCGACTTCACGCCGCCGCCGGCCGCGAAGCAGGCGACCAACATAAGGCTGACGAACCGCAGCTGGGTCGCCCCGGTCATGCTGGCCATGTTCCTGATCGGCCTGGTCTGGATCGTCCTCTTCTATGTGACCGACGGCAGCCTGCCGCTGGAGAGCTTCCGTAACTGGAACATCGTGGTCGGCTTCGGCTTCATCGCCATCGGCTTCGGTGTCTCCACCCAGTGGAAGTAGCCGCTCCCCCGCGGAGCTAGCCGCTCCACCCCCGGGGCGTCAAGCTCTCCCCAGGCTTATCCACAGCGTTGTCCACAGCAGGGGAAAAGGTCAGAAGATCTGTGGATAACTCCACGGAATGTTGACGCCGGTGTGACTGCGTCCACCGTTCCCGCCGCACAGCCGCCCCTCAACACGACGCTCGCCGTCGTCGCCACCGACGCCGGGCTGACCCGCGCGCAGGCGCACAAGCTCGCGGGGACGGCGCACGACGGCATCGCGCGCGCCGTCCGTCCGGTGCACCTGCTCAACGACGGCGACACCGTCTTCGCCCTCGCGACGGGCGACCGCCCCCTCGCCGACAACGGGCCGCTGGCCCTCAACGAGGTGCTCGCCGCCGGGGCCGACGTCGTGACCAGGGCGATCGTGCGGGCCGTGCTCGCCGCGGAGAGCGTCGAGGGGCCGGGTGGAATGTTTCCCTCCTACCGGGAGTTGTACGGGCTCGACCGGCCTGCGGGCCAACGGAGTTGAGGGGGCGCGCATGAACCACGCGAACGCGCCCATAGTTTTCATAAACTTGGGACGCAATGTCACCCCCAGGGGCTACGTTATGCAATCACCAAGTGACATGTGGCGACGGCCTGGAGACCCAACTTGAACGATCCGCATGAGACAACCGAGACGCACCTCGAGCGACTCCTGGGTCGGGCACTCAACTCCTTCGACCTTCCCGACGCACTGGTCGAGCGGCTCGATTCGGCGTTGGCGCACGCCAGTTCGCTGTGTTCCGCCCACCACAGTGCCGGACTGCACCGCGAGACGTACCGACACTCCTACCTGCTCACCGACGGCAGCACCATGACGCTCTGGGAGCTCGTGCACAACACCGGGCGCGGTGGTGCGCAGCTCCACGAGCTGTACGCCGACGAGGACGAGGCGCAGCTGGCCGCGTCGCGGCTGTGCCGTCCCGGCAGCCCCGAGGCCCCTCGGCTCGGGTCGCCGGATCCCCTCGTGTCCGCCGGGCCGCTGCCACTCGACGACTTCGACCTGGCCCTCCTGGACCGCCTGCTGGCCACGCCGCCGACGCCCGCGCCCCGCATGTACGTCCCGGACAACTCCCCGGACCACGCCCGCCGGGTCCTGCGGCGCGCGGAGAACGCGGACCGGCCGGGCGAGGAGACGGCCCGGCTGCTGCGGACGGCTTTCGCCCACCACATCACGCAGGTGTTCGGGCGGCAGTGCCAGGTGGAGGGCAAGGACGCGGGGTTCATGCTCTACGAGCACGCGTTCTTACTCGTTGACGGCAGTGAGATCAGCCTGTGGGAGGTCGAGCACACGGCGACGCCGGACGGGCGCCACATGTGTGAGGTGTACGGGGCGGAGAGGACGGCGCGGGACGTGATGGAGGCGAGGGCGCGGGTGCGGTAGGGGTGGGCGTGGGGTTCGGTCGCCTCTGCGGCGTGCCTGGCCTGGGGCCGTGTCTTTTGTCCTCAAGCGCCGGACGGGCTGGGTTGTGGCGTCTGCCCGGTGCGCGGGCGCGGCTTACTGATGTCCTCAAACGCCGGACGGGCTGGATCGCCGGACAGGCTTGAATTGCCCCGGCGATTGAGGACAACAGGCCGGTTGTCAGGCCGGCGTTCGGGAGGGGCTTGCGTGGAGCGGATTGCTGGCATCAGGGCCTTGTGGGACTACCACCGCATGGGCCATGAACCCCGCGTCGTCGACGTGGCCGTGGGGCTGGGGAGTCATGATCTCGGGGTCGCCGCGCACTGCGCCGCATTGTATCGCGCCGGGCTCTTCACGACCCTGTTGTTCACCGGGGGCAACAGCCCGGGCACGCTCGACTGGTTCCCCCGTGGGGAGGCCATCCACTTCCGTGAGCATGCGATGGCGCTCGGCGTTCCCGACGAGGCGATCCTCGTGGAGCCGAGGGCGGCCAACACCGGGGAAAACATCGTGTTCTCGCGCGAGGTGCTGGCCGGCGCCGGGATCGTGCCGCGCAGCGTGCTGCTCGTCTGCAAGCCGTACATGGAGCGCCGGGCCTACGCGACGACCCGGAAGCTCTGGCCCGAGATCGAGGTGACGTGCGCCTCGGTGCCGTTGGAGTTCGAGGAGTACGTGACGACCATCGGGGACGAGAAGCTGGTCGTGGACATGCTCGTCGGTGATCTTCAGCGGGTGATCGAGTATCCGAAGCGCGGGTTCGCCGTCGAGCAGGACGTGCCGGAGGAGGTGCTCGGCGCGTACGCGTCCCTCGTGGACGCGGGCTACGACGGGCACCTCCTCGGAGCGGGAGCCCAGACCCCCTAGCCCTCCGCGCTCCGGGCCTTCGACGGCAGTGCGAACATCACCGCGAAGATCAGCGTCAGGACGCCCACCACCCACCAGAGCGCGTTCTGGAAACCGTCCGTGAACGCGGTGGCCGTCGCGGCCGGGGTCGCCGTCGTGCCCACCCGGTCGTCCACCACGCCGAAGAAGACCACCGACACCAGCCCGAGCCCCACCGCGTTGCCCATCTGCTGGGTGGTGTTGATGAGTCCGGACGCCGAGCCGGAGTGTTCGCGGGGTACCTCGGACAGCACCGCGTCCGTCAGCGGCGCCACGATCAGGCCCATGCCGACCCCCACGACCGTGAGCGGCAGGATCATCTGCCAGGAGTGGATCTGCGTGCCGTAGCGCGCGGCCTCGCCGATGTAGAGCAGCAGGCCCAGGATCATCGTCAGCGCGCCCGCCTGGAGCACCTTGCGGCCGAAGCGTGGCACCAGGACCTGGACGGAGAGACCGGCGGCCGCGGACACCGCGACGGAGAACGGCAGACCCGTCAGGCCGGCGCGCAGCGGGGACCAGCCGAGGCCGATCTGCATGTACAGCGTCCAGACCAGGAAGAAGATGCCCAGGGCGACCCCGAAGGTGAGCTGTACGGCGATGCCCGCGGCGAAGCTCTTGACCTTGAAGAGGGACAGTTCGACGAGCGGCGAACCGTCCTTGCGCGTCTTGTACTTCTCGTACGCCACAAACGCGCCGAAGACGACCAGGCTGCCCGCCATGCACAGGTGGCCCCAGAGCGGCCAGCCCAACTCGCGCCCCCGGGTGAGGGGGTAGATCAGCATCAGCAGGCCGGCGGTCACCAGCACGACGCCCACGAGGTCGAGACGCAGCGCCCTGGGCGCCTTGGACTCGGTGATGAACCTCCGGCCCAGCAGCACCCCGGCTATCCCCACGGGGAGGTTGATGAGGAAGATCGGGCGCCATTCGAGGCCGAACAGGTTCCACTGCGTCAGCAGCGCCCCCAGCAGCGGCCCCGAGACCGCGCCCAGCCCGATGATCGCGCCGAACATGCCGAAGACCTTGCCGCGTTCGTGCGCCGGGAAGGTGGCGTGGATGATCGCGAGCACCTGAGGCACCATCATCGCCGCCATCGCGCCCTGGAGGAGGCGGGAGGCCACGAGCATGTCCGGGTTCACCGCGAACCCGCAGAGCGCGGACGCGACGGTGAAGCCGGTGATGCCGACGAGGAAGAGCCGCTTGCGGCCGTAGATGTCACCGAGCCGGCCGCCCGTGATCAGCCCGGCCGCGAAGGCCAGCGCGTACCCGGCGGTGATCCATTGGATCGCGCCGAAGGAGGTCGACAGGTCCCGTTCGATGCTCGGGACGGCGATGTTGACGATGGTGACGTCGACCAGGTCCATGAAGGCGGCGGTCATGACGACCGCCAGAGCCAGCCAGCGGCGCCGGTCGCCCGCAGGGCCGGGAAGCCCGTCGCCGCCAGCGCCCGGGTGGTCGGTGTCCCCGGGGACGGGGACGGTGACAGCTCCGGGATCGGTGACGGCTCCCGGGTCGGTGACAGGAAGAGAAGCCGTATCCGGTACGGCGGCCGAGGTGTTCATGGGGGAGAAGTTAGGGGGCATATAGGCCAGCTTGTGTCCTAGATGGACGCCATCATGAAGACATGACGGACACCCCGGCACGGCTCCTCAACCTCCTCTCCCTCCTCCAGACGCCACGCGAGTGGCCGGGCAGCGAGCTGGCCCAACGGCTCGACGTCAGCCCGCGCACCATCCGCCGCGACATCGACCGGCTGCGCGACCTGGGCTATCCGGTCGAGGCGTCCAAGGGCGCGATCGGCGGCTACCGGCTGGTGGCCGGCGCGGCGATGCCGCCGCTGCTCCTCGACGACGAGGAGGCCGTCGCCATCGCGGTGGGCTTGCGCGCCGGTGCCGGGCACGCGATCGAGGGCATCGAGGAGGCCTCCGTACGCGCGCTCGCGAAGCTGGAACAGGTGCTGCCGTCGCGGTTGCGGCGCCGGGTGTCCACCCTCCAGGCCGCGACGATGCCGCTGACGCGGGGCGACGGCGCGACCATCGACGCGCGGACGCTGACGGTGATCGCCTCGGCCGTCACCGGCACGGAGCGGCTGCGCTTCGGCTACCGGTCGGGCGACGGTACGGAGACGAAGCGTCAGGTCGAGCCCTACCGCCTGGTGTCGACGGGACGCCGGTGGTACCTCGTCGCGTACGACCTGGGGCGGGAGGACTGGCGTACGTTCCGCGTCGACCGGGTCAGCGACCCCGTGGCCACCGGGGCGCGCTTCACAGCGCGCGAACTGCCGACGGGGGACGCGGCGGAGTACATGGCACGGTCCATGGCGCGGATGCAGCCTCGGCTGGAGGTGGATGTGAGCTTCGCCGCACCCGCGGAGTTCGTGGTGGCGCGGCTGCCCCCGTACCTCGGCGTGCCGGAGCCGACCGGGCCCGGTTCCTGCCGGCTGCGCACCACGTCGCACGACTCGCTGGAGTGGCTGGCGCTGCGACTCGCCCTGGTGGACTGCGAGTTCACCGCCCACGCCCCCGTACAGCTGACGGACTATCTGAACGACCTGGGGGCCCGGCTCACCCGCGCGGCGGCCGAAACCCCAGCCGACCGGCCCGGAAAGGCGGCGGCCGAAACCCCAGCCCACGGGCTCGGGAAAACGACCCCGGGGCAGAGGTGAGCCCCGGCACCTGGGGGGGGTTGGTGCCGGGGCTCGTCTGAGGGGGCCGACGTGTCGGCCCGTACGCGACACCCAGAAGCAGTGTGCGTAGGACTGACACTACGGCCGATGGGCGGCGACGTCACGCCGCCGCGTCGAAGCCGGTGTCATGAGCCATTTTCTTCAGCTCCATGAGTGCGTGCTTCTCGATCTGCCGGATCCGCTCGCGCGTGAGGCCGTGTTCCTTGCCGACCTCGGTCAGCGTGCGCTCCCGGCCGTCCACGATGCCGTACCGCATCTTGATGATCGAGGCCGTGCGCTCGTCGAGCTTGCCGATCAGATCGTCCAGCTCCTCACTGCGCAGGAGCGTCATGACGGACTGCTCGGGCGAGACCGCGGAGGTGTCCTCCAGCAGGTCACCGAACTGGGTGTCCCCGTCGTCGTCCACCGACATGTTCAGGCTGACCGGGTCACGGGCCCAGTCCAGCACGTCGTTGACCCGCTCCGGGGTGGAGTCCAGCTCCTTGGCGACCTCGGCGGGCTCAGGATCGCGGCCGTTCTCACGGTTGAACTCGCGCTGTACGCGGCGGATCCTGCCGAGCTCCTCCACCAGGTGGACGGGCAACCGGATCGTACGGGACTGGTCCGCTATGGACCGGGTGATGGCCTGGCGTATCCACCATGTGGCGTACGTCGAGAACTTGAAGCCCTTGGCGTAGTCGAACTTCTCCACGGCACGCACCAGGCCGGCGTTGCCCTCCTGGATCAGGTCGAGCAGGGGCAGGCCACTGCGCGGATACCGGCGCGCGACCGCCACCACCAGACGGAGGTTCGAGCGGATGAAGACGTCCTTCGCACGCTCGCCCGCGGCGACCAGCGCCTCGAGCTCTTCGTGCGAGGCTCCGCCGGCCTCGCTCCTCACCTCTCCGTCGAGGATCTGCCGGGCGAACACACCTGCCTCGATGGTCTGGGACAGCTCGACTTCCTTGGCGGCGTCGAGCAGGGGCGTGCGCGCTATCTCGTCGAGGTACATGCCGACCAGGTCGCGGTCGGCGATCTCCCCGCCCACGGCGCGAACACTGCTTGCCGCTTTCGAACCACCAGTGGTGGAACGACGGGCGACGGCACGGGTTGCCATGCGAGCTCCCTTAACTGGACTGAGTAGGTCGCGACACCCTTTCGGGTGCCCTGCATCCGTTGGAAACAACGACTGGAATCAGGACAGAATTCCCCTGCGTACCTGGATTTTTGTGATCATGCAGTACCCTGTCCGGCCGACGAGGGAGGGCGTATGCCGCAGCGGCCGACGGACGTGCAGGTCAGGGCCGGGACGGAGGCCGATCTCGGCGCACTCACGGACATTTACAACCACTTCATCCATGAGACGGCCATCACTTTCGACACCGTTGCCTTCACTCCGGAGGAGCGGTTGCCGTGGCTGCGCTCCCACCCTGTAGACGGCCCGCACCGCCTTTTGGTTGCTCAGGATGTCCCCTCTGCCCGCATTCTCGGGTACGCGACGAGCAGCCCGTTCCGTCTCAAGCCCGCCTACTCCACTTCCGTGGAGGTCAGCGTCTACTGCGCGCCCGACCGCGTGGGCCGGGGCCTCGGCTCCCTGCTCTACCAGGCGCTTTTCGACGCGCTGGCGGGCGAGGACGTGCATCGCGCGTACGCGGGCATCGCCCTGCCCAACGACGCCTCGGCCCGGCTGCACACGCGCTTCGGCTTCCGGCACGTGGGGACGTACGGCGAGGTCGGCCGGAAGTTCGGGCGGTACTGGGACGTGGCCTGGTACGAGAAGCGGCTCGGGCCGGGGCCGGGGCCTGAGGCGTAGCTTCGCCCGGTCTCGCGGCTTAGACCCTGGGGCCGTCACCGTAGGTCCGCGGTCCGTTACGCCACCGGCGGCGCCGCCCCTAGCGTGCGGGTATGGACACCACCGGCATGAATGACAACAACATGGGTCACAACAACGGGAACGGCCCCGGCGATTCCACCGGCACGCTCGACGAGGCGCTGGAGCGGCTGCACGCCTCCGGGCCCGAGCGCCAGGGGTGGCTCAGCAACCACGCCCCGATGGCCGTGGAGGCGTTGGTACGGCACGGTCAGGCGCCCGCCGTCCACCGCTGGCTCGACCACTACCGCGACCGGCTGGAGGACATGCCGCCCACCGGCATCCCGGTCACCGCGGCCACCTGGCCGGAAGCGCTCGGCGACATCGGGCGGGTCGCCGACTGGACGGACCACTTCGGGCGCGAGATCGCGGTACGCCCCTGGCGCGACGTGCTCGCCGAGTGGTGGCCCCGGCTGCTGCCCGGCATCGCCGGGGGCGCGACACATCCGGTGATCCGGGTGGGTCATGCCGTACGGACCCTGCTGACGACCGAGGAGACCGCCCCGCGCCTCGCGGAGCTGGCCCACGGCCTCGGGTACTGGGCGGCGCGGTACCGCCCGCTCCCGCCTCTCGTACGGCTCCCCCGGGCGGCCGGCGCCGCCGCCGCGCTGGCCGCCGTACCGCCGGTGTCCGAGCGGACGGGGGGCATCGAGCAGCGGCTCAGGCAGCTCACGGGGTTCCCCGACTGGCCGCCGGAGGGGGTGCGGGACGGGGAAAGGCGAGAAGGGGGAGAAAGCGGAGAAAGGGGAACGGGGCGAGAAGGGGGAGAAGAGGGAGAAGGGGTACGGGGCGGGCTCGCCGGCCCCGAGGTGGCGCGGGAGCGGCTGGCGGAGCTGGTGACCGCGGCCGTGCACCGTTACGCGACCCACGGGCACGGCGAGCCGATCATGCTGGTCCACGCCGCCACCGCCCCGAACGCCGTCCTCCGTACTCTCCCCGCCCTCCCGCCCGAGCTGTGGGCACCGAGCCTGGAGGCCGCGTGGGCGGCGAGCGCGGCCGTGACGGCCGCGTACGCACCGGACGACCCGGCGCCGTACGCGCCCACCTCGCTGCCGCCGGAAGAGATCTTCGCGCGGGCGGCGGCGCACGGCGACGACCACACGATCAAGTTCACGGATACGGCGCTGGACGTGGCGGCGTTCGGCGCCTCACCGGACACCTCGGACACCCCGGACGCGCCGGACACACCGGACACACCGGGGGTCGGCGACCGCACCGCCCTCGCCGCCGCCGTACGGGCCATCGAACTCAACCCGCCGGCGCTCTGAGGCCCCCGTCCGCGCACCTACCGCCCCCCTCAGCCGAATTGCAGCGACCTCTTCGCCAGCCCCATCCAGAAGCCGTCGATCACACTCCGCCCGCTGTCCAGCTCCCCGACCGCCTCCGACGCCCCGAGCGTGACGAAGAGCGGCGCGAAGTGTTCCGTACGGGGATGGGCCAGCCGCCCGGCCGGCGCCTTGTTCTCGAAGTCCAGCAGGGCGTCGATGTCCTGCGCGAGCAGCGCCCGCGTCCCCCAGTCGTCGAACTCCGCTGACCAGCCCGGCACCCCGCCGCCGGCGTGTCGCAGCGCCGCCAGGTTGTGGGTGAAGAAGCCGCTGCCGACGATCAGCACACCCTCGTCCCGCAGCGGCGCGAGCTTGCGCCCGATCTCCAGCAGCTTCCGCGGGTCGAGGGTGGGCATCGAGACCTGGAGCACGGGGACGTCGGCCTCGGGGAACATCTCCACCAGGGGCACATAGGCCCCGTGGTCGAGGCCGCGGTCCGGTACGTCCTGCACGGGCGTACCGGCGCCGCGCAGCAACTTCCTTACGGAGTCGGCCAGTTCCGGCGCCCCCGGCGCCGCGTACTCCACCGCGTAATAGCGTTCGGGGAATCCCCAGAAGTCGTACACAAGAGGTACGGTCTCGGTCGCACCGAGCGCGAGCGGAGCCTCTTCCCAGTGGGCGGAGACGATCAGGATCGCCTTGGGGCGGGGCAGTGCCGCGGACCACGCGGCCAGTTCCCGGGTCCAGTCCGCGTCGTCCGCGAGAGGGGGCGCGCCATGGGAGAGGTAGAGGGCAGGCATGCGCTCCGCGACGGCGTTCATGGCGACTCCAGAGGTGACCCGTTCGGGCGGTTCGGACTCTTGCTTGAGCTCTTACTCGAAGCTTCCCGAGGCTTCTTGAGACTTCAAGTGCTTGCCGCAGCAAGCCTAGCCGCATCTAGTTTAACTTTCAAGAATAGGTAGAGTGGCCTCATGACCACGGCATCCTCCGGCAGCGCGGCCGGTACGGGCGGTAGTACGGACAGCACGGACAGCACGGGTGGTACGGGCGACACAGGCGGCCGTACGAGCGGTATAGGCAGCGGCGCGCACCCTCGCTGGCTCACCCCCGCCGAGCAGGACACCTGGCAGGCCTACGTCCAGGGCAGCACCCTCCTGGAGGACCATCTCGACCGCCAGCTCCAGCGCGACGCCGGCATGCCGCACATCTACTACGCCCTGATGGTCTACCTCGCCCGCGCCCCCCGCCGCCGCATGCGGATGACGGAGCTGGCCAGGGCCGCCAAGATCACCCGGTCCCGGCTCTCGCACGCGATCGCACGGCTGGAGAAGTACGGCTGGGTCCGGCGCGAGGACTGTCCCTCCGACAAGCGCGGTCAGAACGCGTACCTGACGGACGAGGGCAACGAGGTGCTCGCGCGGTCCGCGCCGGAACACGTCACCGCCGTACGCCAGGCGATCTTCGACCGGCTGACGCCGGAGCAGGTCACCCAGCTCGGCGAGATCATGTGGGTGATCGCGAAGGGGTTGCAGCCGGAGGGTACGGGCGCGGATCTGCCCTGGCGCCGCTGAACCGCTGCGACACCAGGGCAGATCCGTCGTTACTTCCATCGCCTTCCGCTTACGCACCGTCAGTGCGAGGCGGACACCATCAGCGCGTCGCGCGCACCGTCAATGCGTCACGCACACTCTCGGCGCATCGGGCGCACCGTCGGTGCGTCACGCACACCGTCAGCGCAACGGGCGCACCGTCAGTGCATCGCGACCGGGACCTGGACCTCGCCCTCGGCCCCTTCGCTGCCGCCGACCTTCGTCGGGTCCATGTTCGGACGCCCGGCGGTGATGAAGGTGACCGCGATCGCCGAGGCGGCGACCAGGATCCCGACGGCCCACCAGATGGCACTCGCGTAACCGTGCACCAGCGCCTGGGCCTGGAGCAGCTTCTGGCCGCCCGAGCCCACGGCGTGCGAGGTGAGGTACGAGGTGGTCGCGGAGGCCGCGATCGTGTTCAGCAGGGCCGTACCGACCGCGCCGCCCACCTGCTGCGAGGTGTTCACCATCGCGGAGGCGACGCCCGAGTCACGCGGCTCGACGCCGAACGTGGCGAGGGACATGGCCGGCATGAACGCCGTACCCATACCGAGACCCAGCATGATCTCCGCCGGGAGGATCAGACCGGCGTACGAGGAGCCGATCTCCAGCTGCGTCAGCAGGAGCATGGCGATGGCCGCGAGCAGGAAGCCCGGGCCCATCAGCAGCCGGGCGGGCACCCGGGTCATCAGCCGGGCACCGATCTGGGTGGAGCCGATGATCATGCCCCCGATCATCGGGAGGAAGGCGAAGCCGGTCTCGACCGGCGAGTAGCCCTTCACGATCTGGAGGTAGAACGTGAGGAAGAGGAAGAGCCCGAACATCGCGATGATCGCGAGGCCCAGCGAGAGGTAGACACCACCGCGGTTGCGGTTGGTCACCACGCGCAGCGGCAGCAGCGGGTTCTTGACCTTGGACTCGACCACCGCGAACGCCGCGAGGAGCACGGCGGAGGCGACGAAGAGACCGATGGTCGTCGGGTCGGACCAGCCCTCGGACTCGGCGCGGGTGAAGCCGTACACGAGCGAGACCAGACCCAGCGTGGAGAGGACCACTCCGGGGACGTCCAGGGCGGAGCGGTTACGGGTGCCCGAGGGCTCCCGGATCACGAAGTAGGCACCGAGGGCGGCGACCACCGCGAACGGGACGTTGACGAAGAACGTCCAGCGCCAGTCGAGGTACTCGGTGAGGAAGCCGCCGAGGATCAGACCCACGGCGCCACCGCCACCGGCGATCGCCCCGTAGATGCCGAAGGCCTTGGCGCGCTCCTTCGGGTCGGTGAAGGTCACCGCGAGGAGCGACAGGGCCGCCGGGGCGAGCAGGGCGCCGAAGGCACCCTGGAGGGCACGGGCGCCGAGCAGCATGAACTCACTGGTGGCCGCGCCACCGAGCGCGGATGCCAGGGCGAAGCCGGAGAGACCGACGACGAAGCTGCGCTTGCGTCCCCACAGGTCCGAGATACGGCCGCCGAAGAGGAGGAGCCCACCGAAGGCGAGCGCGTAGGCCGTGATGACCCACTGCCGGTTGCCGTCCGATATCCCGAGGTCCTTCTGGGCGGAGGGCAGAGCGATGTTCACGATCGTCGCGTCGAGCACGACCATCAGCTGGGCGAGGGCGATGAACGCCAACGCTTTCCAACGGGTCGGGTCAGGAGCCGAGGCGTCCTGGTCGGGGAGCCGTGTTTCGGCTGTTTTTGACATGGAGGGATCCACCTAAGGGTGCAGAAAGGCGAAAACGTACGTAAGTACATGCGACGGTGCATGCCTTACGAGGTCATGGAGTCACTGGGGTCACTGAGTGACGGAGTGATGGACGGACGAAGTTCGGCACGTTCGTCCGGGACGTTTGTCCTGGTGAGGTCTGGCCCGGTGTCCTGAGGGTCTCTGTCTGCGGATCTACGGGTCCGAGGGTCTTGGTCCGAGGGTCTTGGTCCG
>NZ_WWJY01001211.1 GCF_009865405.1 Streptomyces sp. SID3212
CGGCGCCCGCCCGCCCCACCGGATCAGACTCGGCAACCCCCGCCCCCGGCTGCGCCTGGTCAGCCTCGGCCTCACCCTCGTGATGCTCGTGTTCGTCGTACGGCTCCTCCAGGTGCAGGCCGTCGACGCCCGCGCCTACGCCGCCAAGGCGGAGAAGAGCCGCTACCTCAGCCACACCCTGGAGGCGGAGCGCGGCGAGATCACCGACCGCTCCGGGATCGCCCTCGCCGACAGCGTCGACGCCTACGACATCACCGCCGACCCGCTGATGTTCACCCCCGACTCCACCCGGGTCCCCGACGCTCCCGAGCAGGCCGCCGCGCTCCTCGCCCCGATCCTCGGCGTCGACACCGGCGACCTGATCACCAAGCTCAAGACGCCCAAGTCCCGCTACGCCGTCCTCGCCCGCCGCCAGACCCCGCAGGTCTGGAACCAGATCAAGGACCTCAAGAGCGTCCTCGCCAGCAAGGCGAGCAAGGCCAACCAGGGCGTGCCCCCGAAGAAGGCCAGGAGCAGCGTGCTCGCCGGTGTCTTCCAGGAGGCCAGCAGCAAGCGGGTCTACCCCAACGGCGATCTCGCCGCCGGGATACTGGGCTACGTCAACGCCGCCGGCCACGGCGCCGGCGGGGTGGAGTCCATGCTGGACAAGGAGCTGGCGGGCGAGGACGGACAGGTCACCTTCGCCCAGTCCGGCGGGCACCGCGTCCCCACCGCGACCTCCCGGGAGAAGCCCGCCGTACCCGGCTCCGACATCGAGCTGACCATCGACCGGGACATCCAGTGGGCCGCCCAGCAGGCCATCGCCGACCAGGTCCAGAAGTCCAAGGCCGACCGCGGCTACGTGGTCGTCCAGAACACCAGGACCGGTGAGGTGCTGGCCATGGCCAACGCCCCCGGCTTCGACCCGAACGACTTCTCCGAGGCCAACGCGGCCGACCTGGGCAACGCCGCGCTCCAGGACGCGTACGAACCCGGCTCCACCGCCAAGATCATGTCGATGGCCGCCGTACTGGAGGAAGGTGTCGCCACCCCGCTGACCCACGTCGTCGTCCCCAACCGGCTGCACCGCGGCGACCGGCTCTTCAAGGACGACATCGACCACCCCACCTGGAACCTGACCCTCAACGGCGTCCTCGCCAAGTCCAGCAACATCGGCACGATCCTGGCGACGGGACAGCTCGGCGCGACCCAGCAGAAGGCCAACCAGGTCCTCTACTCGTACCTGGACAAGTTCGGCATCGGCCGGCCGACCGGGCTGAACTATCCCGGCGAGACCCAGGGCATCCTCGCCAAGCCGCAGGACTGGTCGACCTCGCAGCAGTTCACCATCCCCTTCGGCCAGGGCCTCTCCCTCAACGCCATGCAGGCCGCGTCGGTCTACTCGACCATCGCCAACGGCGGCGTACGGACCGAGCCCACCCTCATCCGCGGCACGAAGGGCCCCGACGGCCGCTTCACCCCGGCCCCCGCGCCCAAGAAGACCCGGGTCGTCAGCGAGAAGACCGCCAGGACCGTCGCGACCATGCTGGAGTCGGTCGTCGGCAACGAGGAAGGCACCGGTACCAAGGCCCGTATCCCCGGCTACCGCGTCGCGGGCAAGACGGGTACGGCCAACCGGGTCGATCCCGAGCTGGGCCGCTACAAGGGCTACACCGCCTCCTTCGCGGGCTTCGCGCCCTCGGACGACCCGCGGATCACCGTCTACTGCGCCATCCAGAACCCGACCACGGGCAGCTACTTCGGCGGCCAGATCTGCGGACCCATCTACAAGAAGGTCATGGAGTTCGCACTCAAGACCTTGCAGGTCGAACCGACCGGAACCGCCCCCGCCCGACTGCCGGTCACCTTCTAGACGGGCCGGCCCACAGCCGGCCCGTCGCCGCCCGGCGCGTGACCCCAGGGAAAGCCCCAGTGACAACCATCACCCCCGATTCCGGGAACCGCCCCACCCCTCCCGACGGCCCCGGCGGCACGGGCCGCTCACTTGGCCCGCGCCCCTCCGGGCCCGGTACGCTCACCGCCGTGCCACACGCTGATCAGTACAGAACCGCCCCCGAGGACGCCCCCGCGAACCGGCCGGGGGCGCCCCGGCCGGACCGGGTCCGGCCCACCTCCCTCGCCGAGCTCGCCGTCCGGCTGGGCGCCGAGGCACCGGGCGCCGCCCCGGATCCCGGGGCGGTCACGGGCATCACCCACGACTCGCGGGCGGTACGGCCCGGCGACGTGTACGCGGCCCTCCCCGGCGCCCGCGTCCACGGCGCCGACTTCGCCGCCCAGGCGGCGGGACTCGGCGCCGCCGCGATCCTGACCGACCCGGCGGGGGCCGAGCGGGCCGCGGCCACCGGACTGCCCGTCCTGGTCGTCCCCGACCCCCGGGGCCGCATGGGCGAGCTGGCCGCCGAGATCTACGGGCGGCCCGGTGAGGACCTCCTCCAGATCGGCATCACCGGCACCTCGGGCAAGACCACCACGGCGTACCTGGTCGAGGGCGGACTGCGCGCGGCCGGCCACCGTACCGGCCTGATCGGCACCGTCGAGATGCGCGTCGACGACGAACGCATCAAGTCCGAGCGGACCACCCCCGAGGCCACCGACCTCCAGGCCCTCTTCGCCGTCATGCGCGAACGCGGCGTCGAGTCGGTCGCCATGGAGGTCTCCAGCCACGCCCTGGTCCTCGGCCGGGTCGACGGCTGTGTCTTCGACGTGGCGGTGTTCAACAACCTCAGCCCGGAGCACATGGAGTTCCACTCCGGCATGGAGGACTACTTCCAGGCCAAGGCCCAGCTGTTCACCCCCCGGCGCAGCCGCCTCGGCGTCGTGAACCTGGACGACGAGTACGGCCGGCGCCTCGTCACGGAGGCGACCGTCCCGGTCACCACCTTCTCCGCCGAGGGCCGCCAGGACGCCGACTGGCGCGCCGAGGACGTCGAGACCGGCGCCCAGGGCTCCACCTTCACCGCCGTCGGCCACCAGGGGCAGCGGGTACGGGCCGCCGCGCCGCTGCCGGGACCGTTCAACGTCGCCAACACCCTCGCGGCGATCGCCACCCTGGCCGTCGCCGGGATCGACCCGCAGACCGCCGCCGACGGCGTCGCCGCCGTCCCCGGGGTGCCGGGCCGGCTGGAGCGCGTGGACGCGGGACAGCCGTACCTCGCCGTGGTCGACTACGCCCACAAGACGGACGCCGTCGAATCGGTCCTGCGCTCCCTGCGCAAGGTCACCAAGGGCAAGGTGCACCTCGTCCTCGGCTGCGGCGGCGACCGCGACGAGACCAAGCGCGGGCCGATGGGCGCCGCCGCCGCCCGGCTCGCCGACACCGCCGTCCTGACCTCCGACAACCCCCGCTCCGAGGACCCCCTCGCGATCCTCGCCGCCATGCTCGCGGGCGCCGTCGGGGTCCCCCCGGCCGAGCGCGGCGACATCCTGGTCGACGCCGACCGGGCCTCCGCCATCGCCACCGCGGTCTCCCGCGCCCGGGCCGACGACACCGTCCTGATCGCCGGCAAGGGCCACGAGCAGGGCCAGGACATCGCCGGGGTGGTACGCCCCTTCGACGACCGCCTGGTCCTGCGCGACGCCCTCGAACGCTCCCTCGGCCACACGCCCGCCCGCGGCGCCGCCGGTGACGAGCCCGAGCCCCGCCCCGAGAACAACAGTCAGGGATGACCCAGTGATCGCCCTCTCCCTCAGCGAGATCGCCGCCATCGTCGGCGGGCAGTCGCACGACATACCGGATCCGGCGGTCCGGGTCACCGGACCCGTCGTCATCGACTCCCGCGCGGTGGAGAAAGGCAGCCTCTTCGCCGCCTTCGCCGGCGAGCGGGTCGACGGCCACGACTACGCGCGAGGCGCCGTCGAGGAGGGTGCGGTGGCCGTCCTGGCCGCCCGCCCCCTCCCGGGCGTCCCCGTGATCGTCGTCGACGACGTCGTCCAGGCCCTCGGCGCCCTCGCCCGCGCCGTCGTCGAACGCCTCGGCGCGACCACCGTCGCGCTCACCGGCTCCGCCGGCAAGACCAGCACCAAGGACCTCATCGCCCAGCTGCTCCGTACGAAGGGACCCACGGTCTGGCCGGCCGGGAACCTGAACAACGAGATCGGCGTCCCGCTGACCGCCCTGCGCGCCGTCGAGGACACCCGCTACCTCGTCCTGGAGATGGGCGCCCGGTACCTCGGGGACATCCGCTACCTCACCGGACTCGTCCCGCCCCGGATCGGCCTCGTCCTCAACGTCGGCACCGCGCACATCGGCGAGTTCGGCGGACGCGAGCAGATCGCCGTGGCGAAGGGTGAGATGGTCGAGTCCCTGCCGTCCGCCGCCGACGGCGGGGTGGCCGTCCTCAACGCCGACGATCCTCTCGTCCGCGCGATGAAATCCCGTACCGAAGCACGCGTGATCCTCTTCGGAGAGGCAGACGAAGCAGACGTACAGGCAGAGAACGTCCGCCTCACAGCCACCGGACAGGCCGCGTTCCGCCTTCGAACACCCTCCGGGTGCAGGGACGTGACGCTGCGGCTGTACGGTGAGCACCACGTGTCGAACGCGCTCGCCGCGGCCGCCGTCGCCCATGAGTTGGGCATGTCCGTCGACGAGATCGCCGAAGCGCTCTCCGAGGCGGGAACCCTCTCCCGCTGGCGTATGGAGGTCACCGAGCGCGCGGACGGCGTGACGATCGTCAACGACGCCTACAACGCGAACCCCGAATCCATGAGAGCCGCGCTCCGTGCGCTGGCCGCCATGGGCGGTGCCTCACGGGCCGAGGGGGGGCGTACCTGGGCGGTGCTCGGCCCGATGGCCGAGCTCGGGGACGAATCGCTCGCCGAGCACGACGCGGTCGGACGGCTCGCCGTCCGGCTCAACGTCAGCAAGCTCGTGGCGGTCGGGGGCAGGGAAGCGTCCTGGCTGCGACTGGGCGCTTACAACGAGGGTTCGTGGGGTGAGGAGTCGGTGCACGTGTCCGACGCACAGGCGGCGGTCGATCTGTTGCGCAGTGAACTGCGTCCGGGAGACGTCGTGCTGGTGAAGGCTTCCAGGTCGGCAGGTCTTGAGAGGGTCGCCCTGGCACTCCTCGAGAGCACCACCGAGGGCGAGGTCTCCGGCCGATGAGGCAGATCCTCTTCGCGGGAGCCATCGGGCTCTTCCTGACCCTGATCGGCACACCGCTGCTGATCAAGCTCCTGGCCCGCAAGGGATACGGGCAGTTCATCCGGGACGACGGCCCGCGCAGCCACGGCAGCAAGAAGGGCACGCCCACCATGGGCGGCATCGCCTTCATCCTGGCCACGCTGATCGCCTACGCCCTGGCGAAGGTGATCACCGGCGAGAATCCCACCTTCTCGGGTGTGCTGGTCCTGTTCCTGATGGCGGGCATGGGACTGGTCGGGTTCCTCGACGACTACATCAAGATCGTGAAGCAGCGGTCGCTGGGCCTGCGGGCCAAGGCCAAGATGGCGGGCCAGCTGATCGTCGGCATCGCCTTCGCGGTGCTCTCGCTCCAGTTCGCCGACACCCAGGGACTCACCCCGGCGTCCACCAGGCTGTCGTTCGTCACGGACTTCGGCTGGTCGATCGGCCCGGTGCTGTTCGTGGTCTGGGCGCTGTTCATGATTCTCGCGATGTCCAACGGCGTGAACCTGACGGACGGTCTGGACGGCCTGGCCACCGGGGCGTCCGTGATGGTCTTCGGCGCGTACACGTTCATCGGGCTCTGGCAGTTCCAGGAGTCCTGTGCCAACGCGGTGACGCTGACCAACCCCAACGCCTGTTTCGAGGTACGGGACCCCCTGGACCTCGCGGTCGTCGCCTCCGCCCTGATGGGCTCCTGCTTCGGCTTCCTGTGGTGGAACACCTCACCCGCCAAGATCTTCATGGGGGACACCGGGTCGCTCGCGCTCGGCGGCGCCCTCGCGGGCCTCGCGATCTGCTCCCGTACGGAGTTCCTGATCGCGCTCCTCGGCGGGCTCTTCGTCCTGATCACGATGTCCGTCGTGATCCAGGTCGGCTCCTTCAAGATGACCCGCAAGCGGGTCTTCCGCATGGCTCCCCTCCAGCACCACTTCGAACTCAAGGGGTGGTCCGAGGTCCTTGTCGTGGTCCGCTTCTGGATCATCCAGGGCATGTGCGTGATCGTGGGCCTCGGCCTCTTCTACGCGGGCTGGGCGGCGGACAAGTGATCCGGTCCGACAAGTGATCCGGACGGTCGAGTGAACAAGGCGGTCACGTGAACTGGCAGGGCAAGCGGGTCACCGTCGCGGGTCTCGGAGTCTCCGGGATCCCGGCGGCCCGGGTGCTGAGCGGCCTCGGCGCCGAGGTCACCGTCGTCAACGACGGCGACGACGAACGGTCCCGTACCCAGGCCGCCGGGCTGGAGAAGCTGGGCGTCACGGTCCGGCTCGGCGACGGGGACACCCTGCCCGCCGGTACGGAACTGGTCGTCACCGCCCCCGGCTGGCGGCCCGACAAGCCGCTGTTCACGGCCGCCGCGGCGGCCGGGGTGGAGGTCTGGGGCGACGTCGAGCTGGCCTGGCGGCTGCGGGGACCCGGCGCGGCCCCCTGGCTCGCCGTCACCGGCACCAACGGCAAGACGACCACCGTCAGGATGCTCGCCTCGATCCTGACGGCGGCGGGACTGCGCACGGCCGCCGTCGGCAACATCGGCGTCTCGCTCCTGGACGCCGTGGCCGGCGACGAGACGTACGACGTGCTCGCCGTCGAGCTCTCCAGCTACCAGCTGCACTGGGCGCCGAGCCTGCGCGCCCACTCCGCCGCCGTGCTCAACCTCGCCCCCGACCACCTCGACTGGCACGGCTCCATGGAGGCGTACGCCGCCGACAAGGGCCGGATCTACGAGGGCAACCGGATCGCGTGCGTCTACAACGTGGCCGACCCGGCGACCGAGGACCTCGTCCGCGCCGCCGACGTCGAGGAGGGCTGCCGGGCGATCGGCTTCACCCTCGGCACCCCCGGTCCGTCCCAACTCGGTGTCGTGGACGGCATCCTGGTCGACCGCGCCTTCGTGGAGAACCGCCGCGACCAGGCCCAGGAGCTGGCCCACGTCACCGACGTCGACCCGCCGGCCCCGCACAACATCGCCAACGCCCTCGCGGCGGCGGCCCTCGCCCGCGCGTACGGCGTCGCGCCCACCGCCGTACGCGACGGGCTGCGCGCCTTCCGGCCCGACCCGCACCGGATCGAACTGGTCGCCAGGACCGGCGACGTCACGTACATCGACGACTCCAAGGCGACCAACACCCACGCCGCGGAGGCGTCCCTGGCGGCCTACGACCCGATCGTCTGGATCGCGGGCGGCCTCGCCAAGGGCGCGGCCTTCGACGACCTGGTCTCCGGGTCCGCGAAGCGGCTGCGCGCGGTGGTCCTGATCGGCGCCGACCGTGCGCTGATCCGGGAAGCCCTCGCGCGACACGCCCCCGAAGTCCCGGTGGTCGACCTCGACCGGACCGACACTGGAGCGATGCCCGCCGCCGTCCGCGAAGCGGCACGGCTCGCTCAGCCGGGGGACACCGTACTGCTGGCCCCCGCCTGCGCCTCGATGGACATGTTCACCAACTACAACGAACGAGGCGAGGCGTTCGCGGACGCCGTCCGCGCACTCGCCGCCGAGCACGCCTGACCGGCCCGGCCCTCCGGCGCCGCCGCCGAGCGGTCTTGAGGACCCCGGCAGCGGCACCCGGGCCGCGGTCCTCGGACCTCCGGCAGCCGCGCCAGGCACGACTGGAGGGGACAGCGACGATGCCGGCCGACGACACCGTGGGACGGGACCCGCGCTCCGCGCCACGCGGAGCGGGCCTGACGGGCACTCCCGCCCTCGCGGGGCTGCCGGGAGCGGGTACGGGACCCGGCGACGGCGCGAAGGCCGCAGCGGGGTCCCTGGCGGTACGGGGCCTCCTCGCCAGGCTCACCGGTACGGGTCGCCTCGCGGGTACGGGCCGCCTGCCCGGCCTCGTCCTGCGCGGCAAGGCCCCCGGAGCGCCCGTACGGCGTCCCCCCGCCGCCCGCGGCAGGGGCGGCGG
>NZ_WWJY01001212.1 GCF_009865405.1 Streptomyces sp. SID3212
GGGAGGCGGCAGGGTCCTGCGCCGCCTGCGCCCGCAGGGTGCACGGCGCGAGGGCGTCGAGGCCCTGCGGCTGCTGCCCGCCGGCGCCGGTGATCGCCGCGGAGATCTTGCCGAAGCTCTCCAGGCGCTTGTCCTTCAACGGATTGAGAATCGCATTGTCGGCAACGGTGGGGTCCTGCTCGATCTGTGCCTTCTGATCGGCGAACTTCTGGTAAGCCTCGGTGATCTGGCTGTCGATCCCGGCCAGCTCCTGGTCGACCGCCGCACGGGCCGCCTCCGGCACGTCCGTGATGGCGTTGGCCACTTCCGGGCAGTCGATGGTCGACATCTGCTGCGCGGCATTCTCGGCCTGGGCCGGGGGCTGCTTGTCCTTCGACCAGCCCTCACCCGCGGATGCGTAGAAATTGGCCGCTATCAGCCCACCCCCGCCCAGGAGCAAGGCAGCCGTGGCGGCAATCGCCCGGTTTGCCACTGTGGAACGTTTTCTTCTCGCTGTGCGTGACATGGAACTCCTCAAGCTTCGTTGCCGGTTACAGGGAAATCGCGGCAGGGGAAGCGAAGCGCTCCGTTCCATACGGACGGCATTCGGGGAGTGTTCAGAGGTTCTGAGAATTCCTTGAGATCTCCGGCAGCAAAACGGGCGGATACCCCCCATTGCGGCACGACTCGTCCCGGGCTCCGCAGGCTCGTCAGGCTCCGCAGGCTTCGCGCGGCGCGTCCCCGCCCGCTCACGTCCGGCCGCGGTCCAGATACGCGAGGACGGCCAGCACCCGCCGGTTGTCGTCGTCCGACACCGGCAGGCCCAGCTTCGCGAAGATGTTGGACGTGTGCTTGGCCACCGCACGCTCCGTGACCACCAGCTGAGCGGCGATCGCCACGTTCGACCTGCCCTGCGCCATCAGCTCCATGACCTCCCGCTCGCGCGGTGTCAGGGCGGCGATCGGCTTGTCCTGGCCCCGGCGGGACAGCAGTTGCTGGATCACCTGCGGATCCATCGCCGTACCCCCGCCGGCGACCCGGCGCACCGCGTCGACGAACTGCTCCGCGTCGAAGACCCGGTCCTTGAGCAGATAGCCGACCCCGCCGGTGCCGTCCGCCAGCAGCTCACGCGCGTACAACTGCTCGACGTGCTGGGACAGGACGAGGACCGGCAGGCCGGGACGGGCCCGGCGGGCGGCGAGCGCGCACTGGAGGCCCTCGTCCGTGTGGGACGGCGGGAGCCGGACGTCGACGATCGCGACGTCCGGCTCCAACTCCGCCAGGGCCTTGGTCAGTTCGGGCCCCGACTCGACCGCCGCGAGGATCTCGAAGTCGAACGCCTCCAGCATCCGTACGAGACCGTCGCGCAACAGGAAGAGGTCTTCGGCTAGGACAACGCGCAAGGAATCTCCATGGTCACCATGGTGGGACCGCCCACAGGGCTGTTGACGGCCAGGACTCCGTCGAATGTACCGAGTCGCCGCTCCAGGCCGCTCAGCCCCGACCCCTTCCCGATCGCCGCCCCGCCCCCGCCGTTGTCGGTGACCGCGATCCGCAGCATCCCGTCACCGTGCGAGATGTCCACCCAGATCCGCTCGGCGCCCGCGTGCTTCACCACGTTCGCCAGCGCCTCGCTCACCGCGAAGTACGCGGCGGACTCGACCGGTGCGTCGGCGCGGCCCGACAGCTCCACGTTGACCTCGCTCTCCAGCGGCAGCCGCAGCGCCAGGGCCCGTACGGCGTCCCCGAGACCGCGCTCCGCCAGCACCGGCGGGTGGATCCCGCGTACGAGATCACGCAGTTCCGTCAGCGCCTCGGCGGACGACAGGCGCGCCTGGCCGAGCAACTCCTTGGCCTTGGCCGGGTTCTTCTCGATCAGCGCCTCGACCGTGCCCAGGTCCATGCCCACCGCGACCAGCCTGGCCTGCGCCCCGTCGTGCAGATCCCGCTCGATGCGGCGCAGTTCGGCGGCGGACGTGTCCACGGCGTCGTGCCGGGACTCGGTGAGCCGCTCGATCCGCCGCGCCAGCTCCTCCTCCTGGGTGGGGGCGATCAGGGCCTTGGTCAGGGTGAAGTGGGCCCGTACGAGCGCGGGGGCGTACCGCACACCGGCGGCGAGGACCACCAGGCCGAGCGCGAACGCGAGCAGGCCGGTCAGCTGGCTGTCGACGGGGACGAACGCGTACCAGTACCGGTTGTCGGCGAACACCCGCCACAGGCCGGCGGCCAGGACGAGCCCCTCCACCGGGAAGAGCATCAGCCAGGTGGCCGCGATCGCGACGGTGAAGCCCGCCGTCATGTCCACCAGCAGCCACCGGAGATCACGCCAGGTGGCGCGCTCCTTGAGGAGGAGGACGGTGCGCTCCACGCGGCCGGTGAGTCCGCCGCGCACGTCGTCCGGGAGCGGCCGGTAAGGCGGCGGGATCCGTACCCCCGACCACTTCGCGGCCAGCAGGCGGCGGTGGTTGGCGTGCGCCCTGACCGCCGCCAGCACCGACGGGGTGGTGAGGAAGCCGATGCCCAGCGGGGTGAGCGCGAGCGAGACCACGGTCAGGACGAAGAGGGTGACGGATCCCACGATCGCGGTGAGCCCGAGCACCAGCCCCCGGCCGGCGGCCTGTACCGCGCCTCGTATGTCTGTTGCGTTCATGACGGTCCCTCTCCTCACGCGGCCGGACGGCCGCGGCCCGACCCCCGGGCAGGCCCTCAGTCTGGCGGCGGCGCGGTGGGGAAGGGCAGCCGGTTCGCCCCCCGGCGGGGGGTGTTGCCAGCACCACCCCCCCGATCACCCCTGGTCAGAGGGGATTGTCAGTGGGGGGTGGCACGATCGGACCCATCGACGGATCGGGCGAACAGGGGCGGACGATGGGCACGTGGGACACCGGACACTTCGACAGCGACACCGCGGCGGACTTCGCCGCCGATCTCGACGCCGCCACCGTGGAGGGCCGGACGGAGCTGGTACGGGACGCGCTGGTCCGGGCGAGCGGTACGGCCGGCGTTCCCGGCGGCCTGGACGAGAGCGGGGCGGTGGTGGCCGTCGCGGCGGCGGCGCTGGTGGCCGCGCAGTGCCCCGGGGGCCCGCCGGTGGAGACGGTGTACGGCCCCGACGAGCCGCTGCCGCGCTTCCCGGAGCAGCTGAGGGACGTGGCGGTCCTGGCCCTGGACCGCGTCCTGGCGGAGGACTCCGAGCTGCGTGAGTTGTGGGCGGACGCGGAGGGCGAGGCCGGCCCTTGGTGGCGCGGGGTGACCGCGCTGAGGACGGCGCTGGCGGCGGCGGTGGCCGGGGCGCCGGATCCGGTACCCGCACCGACTCCGGCCGCGATACCGGAGCTGTCGGGGGCGGTCCGGCCTTCGGTCTGAGGGGCCCGGGGGACGGTCCAAGGGTCTCGCCCCCGCACGCCCCCCTCGCGCCCCCGCTCACGTCCCCGCGTTCAGGAGCTTCTCCTCCACCTCGGGGGACAGGCCCACCGCCGGGCGGTCCTGGCGTTGGGGGGCCGGGCCGTCGAGGGAGCGGAGCCAGGCCCAGGTGTCCGTGACCGTGTCCTCCACCGGGCGGCAGCGCAGGCCCGTGGCCAGGGCCTTGGCAACGTCGCCCCGGTGCAGGGCGTCGTGCAGCTCGCCCGGCGGGAGCCAGACGGGCAGGTCCGTCCACGGCCCGACACCCGCGGCGAGGATCGGCTCGGGGTCGGTCCAGCGCAGCTCGGCGTCGGAGCCCGTGGCCCGGACGCAGGCGTCGAGCAGTTCGCGCATGGTCGTGTGCCCGGGCGGACTGACGAGGTTGTACGGGCCGCCGAGACCCTGCTCGACGGCGCCCACGGTCCAGGCGGCGAGGTCGCGCGCGTCGATGTACTGGAGGGGGTTGTCGCGCGGTCCCGGAGCGAGCACGGGACCGCCCCGGGCGATCCGCCCCAGCCACCACGGCAGCCGTCCGCTGTTCTCCCACGGACCGAGGATCAGCCCGGGACGGACCAGCAGCGCACGGTCGCCGAAGACGGCCTCCGCGGCCAGTTCGCCGCCCAGCTTGTCCTGGGGGTAGGCGGTCTGCCCGGCGTCCGCCGACGCGCCCTCGACCAGCGGACCGTCCTCCGTGAGCCCGGCCGGGGTCGGATAGGCGTACACCGACCGGCTGGACACGTACACGTACCGCTCCACGCGCCCCTTGAGCACCGTGGCCGCCTCGCCCACCACCGAGGGCGCCGCCGACCAGGTGTCGACCACCGCGTCCCAGGCTCCGCCGGCGAGCGCCGCGAGCCCGTCCGGAGCTGTCCGGTCGCCCAGCACGGACGTCACGCCGGCCGGCGCCTCGTGCCGGCCGCGATGGAAGGCGGTCACCTCCCACCCCCGCTCCATCGCCGCCTCCGCGACGGCGCGCCCGACGAATTCCGTACCACCCAGGAGGAGAAGTCTCATGTCACCGACTCTGCCCGCCACCACGCGCGCCGGAAAGAGAAGTTCGCTTCGAGTGGAGTTCGCCGACAGGCGAATCGGCGGCTTTTGGGACCTGCCGCGCGGGCCGGTCGGATGGCAGCATGTGCGGACCATGACAGATGCCCGGTCGCCGATGCGCGCCCTGCGGGCCGCGGCCTTCGCGGCGGTGTGCGTGACGCTGGCGGCGTTGGGGCATTTGTACACGTCCGGGCATGACATCCCGTTCGGGGCGCTGTTGACCGCCTTCGGGACGACCGGAGGGGTCGCCTGGCTCGCCGGCGGGCGCCGCCGGGGGTTCCTGTCCCTCGGGGCGGGACTGCTCACCGTCCAGGGCACGTTGCATCTGCTCTTCGCGGGGGTGCTGCCGTACGGGCCGTCCCCGGCCTCGCACGACCGGCATGCCACGACCGGGACGGGGGCCGGGGCCGGGGCCGGGGCGCGCGCGGGGTTCGACGCCGGACTCGGCATGGGCTCCGGCATGGGCGGGCGCCCCGGCATGGACATGGGAGCGGGCGGTGCGGGCGAGCCCGCGCTCGCCGCCGTCACCGACACCCCGGTCGCGATGATCGCCGCGCACGTGCTCGCCGCCGCCGTCTGCGCCCTCTGGCTC
>NZ_WWJY01001213.1 GCF_009865405.1 Streptomyces sp. SID3212
TGGGCCGGCGGCCTCATCGCGCTGTGCGGCGCCGCCATCGCCCTCGGCGACACGATGCTGCACCGCACCGCCGTCACCAACTGGATCACCGCCGCCGCGCGCGTCCAGCAGCTGCTCGCCCGCAGGACCGCCGACCTGGGCTCGGCGCTGACCCGCCGGGTCGCCGCCGGGGAGGTCGTGGCGGTCTCCACAGGGGACGTCGAGAAGATCGGCTGGTTCGTGGAGGCGCTCTCGCGCTTCCTGGCCGCCGCCCTCGCGATCATCCTGATCTGCGTGGGGCTGACGCTCTACCTGCCCGAGCTGGGCTGGATCGTCGCCGCCGGGGTGCCGGTGCTCGCGCTGGCCGTCCTGCCGCTGCTCCCCGTGGCCACCCAACGCGCCGACATCCAGCGCGAGAAGGGGGGCAAGGCCACCGAACTGGCCTCGGACACCGTCGCCGGACTGCGGGTCCTGCGCGGCATCGGCGGCGAGGAGCTGTTCCTCGGGCGCTACCGCGCCGCGTCCCAGGAGGTCAGGAGGGCCGCCGTCCGCAGCGCGCGGATGTGGTCGCTGATCTCGGCCGTCCAGGTCCTGCTGCCGGGCATCCTGCTGATCTCGGTGGTCTGGTACGGCGCGCACCTCGCGCTGGACGGGCGGATCGGCATCGGCGGGCTGGTGACCGTCTACAGCGCGGTGACGCTGCTGCTCTTCCCGCTGGGCCAGTTCGAGGAGATCGCCATGGCGTACTCCTTCTCGCGGCCCTCCGCGAAGCGCGCGGCGCGGGTGCTGTCGCTGGAGCGGACGTCGTACGACGACGAGCGCGGCGGCCTGGACGACGCGCGGCCGACCGGGGACCTCTACGACCCCGCGACCGGGCTGCTCGCCCCGGCGGGTCTGCTGACCGCCGTGGTGTGCGGCGACCCGGACGCGGCGGGGCTGCTCGCCGAACGCCTGGGCGGGCACGCGGCCGAGGAGGAGAAGAGCCCGTCGGTGCTGCTCGGCGGGGTGGCGCTGGACGACCTCCCGCTCGACGCGGCGCGGGCCAGTGTGCTCGTACAGGACAAGGATCCGGTGCTGCTGTCGGGCACGCTCACCGAGCTGCTGGACGTGCCGGCCTCCGGCGCGGTCGACGCCGGGAAGGCGCTGGAGGCCGCGCAGTGCGCGGACGTGCTGGACGCGCTCGCGCAGGCGTCCGTGGACGGCAGCGGCGACCCGATGTCGTCGCGCATCACCGAGCGCGGGCGCTCGCTGTCCGGCGGTCAGCGCCAGCGGCTCGCGCTGGCCCGTTCGCTGGTCACGGACCCGGAGGTGCTCGTCCTGGACGAGCCGACGTCCGCCGTGGACTCGCACACGGAGGCCCGGATCGCGCAGGGCGTCAAGGAGTTGCGGGCGGGTCGTACGACGATCGTGTTCGCGTCCTCGCCGCTGCTGCTGGACAGCGCGGACCGCGTGGTGTTCGTCCACGAGGGGGCGGTCGCCGCGGTGGGCGGCCACCGTGAGCTGGTGCGGACCGACGCGCGGTACCGCGCGGTCGTGACCCGCGAGACGGAGCCGGAAAGCGAAGAGCTCTCCGTACCTGACGAGTTGACGCCGGCGTCCGTGCGGGCCCGGGAAGAGATCGAGGAATCGGCATGATCGGCCTGTCTCCCCCGGCGTTCGACCCGGCGGCACCGGAATCGGCGACCACCCTGCCCGTCGGGACGCCCGCGACGGTACGGGCCTATGTGCGGGAGCTGCTGCGGCGCCACCGCCGGGCGTTCGTCCTGCTCGTCACGGTCAACGCGGTCGCGGTCGTCGCGTCGATGGTCGGCCCGTACCTGCTCGGCTCGCTGGTCGAGGATCTCTCCGAGGGGGCGCGCGAGCTGCACCTGGAGCGCGTCGCCGTGGTGTTCGCGGTGGCGCTGACCGTCCAGACGGTCTTCACCCGGCTGGTACGGCTGCGCGGGGCGATGCTGGGTGAGGAGATGCTCGCCGATCTGCGGGAGGACTTCCTCGTCAGGGCGGTCGGGCTGCCGCCGGGCGTGCTGGAGCGGGCCGGGACGGGCGATCTGCTGTCCCGGATCACCACCGACATCGACCGGCTGGCGAACGCCATGCGGGAGGCCGTACCGCAGCTCGCGATCGGTGTCGTGTGGGCGGCGCTGCTGCTCGGCGCGCTGACGGTCACCGCGCCGCCGCTGGCGCTCGCGGTGCTGGTCGCGGTGCCGCTGGTGGTGGCGGGCTGCCGCTGGTACTTCAAACGGGCGCCGTCCGCGTACCGTTCGGAGGCCGCCGGGTACGCCGCGGTCGCCGCGATGCTCGCGGAGACCGTCGACGCGGGCCGGACGATCGAGGCGCACCGCCTCGGCGCGCGCCGCGTCGCCCTCTCGGAGCAGCGGGTCAAGGAGTGGACGGCGTGGGAGCGGTACACGCTCTGGCTGCGGTCGGTGCTCTTCCCCGTCATCAACCTCACCCATACGACGATCTTCCTGTCCGTCCTGATGATCGGCGGGGTCTTCGTCCTCCAGGACTGGATCACCGTCGGGCAGCTGACCACGGGCGCGCTGCTGTCCCAGATGCTGGTGGAGCCGGTCGGGCTGATCCTGCGGTGGTACGACGAACTCCAGGTCGCCCAGGTGTCGATCGCGCGGCTGGTCGGCGTGCGGGACATCGAGCCGGACGGGGGCGACGAGTCGGTCGTCCCGGACGGCAGGACCGTCAGCGCGGACGAGGTGCGCTTCGGGTACCGGGCGGGGGTGGACGTCCTGCACCAGGTGACACTGGACGTCCGGCCGGGCACCCGGCTCGCGCTGGTCGGCCCCTCGGGGGCCGGAAAGTCCACGCTGGGGCGGCTGCTCGCGGGCATCTACGGGCCCCGGACCGGCAGTGTCACGCTCGGCGGGGCGGAGCTGTCCCGGATGCCGGCCGAGCGGGTGCGGCGGCATGTGGCGCTGGTCAACCAGGAACACCACGTGTTTGTCGGGACGTTGCGCGACAACCTGCTGCTGGCCCGCACGGACGCGACCGACACCGAGCTGTGGGCGGCGCTGGGCGCGGTCGACGCGGAGGCCTGGGCGCGGGGGCTCGACGCGGGCCTGGACACGGAGGTCGGGTCCGGCAGTACGACGCTGACCCCGGCCCAGGCCCAGCAGGTGGCCCTGGCCCGCCTCGTCCTGGCGGACCCGCACACGCTGGTCCTGGACGAGGCGACCTCCCTGCTGGACCCACGGGCGGCCCGCCATCTGGAGCGCTCGCTGGCCCGGGTGCTGGACGGCCGTACGGTCGTGGCGATCGCCCACCGCCTGCACACCGCGCACGACGCGGACGTCATCGCGGTGGTCGAGGAGGGCCGGATCAGCGAACTGGGCAGCCATGACGAGCTGGTGGCGGCGGACGGGGCGTATGCGGCGCTGTGGCGGTCGTGGCATGGCTGAGCGCCGCCTGCTCGTCCGCCGGAACGCGGCGGCGCGCGCGCCCGGCCTGGCTGCCGGGCTGTTGTCCTCAAGCGCCGGACAGGCTTGATCGTGCCTACTGCGGGCCGGGGACGTGTCAGGTGGTCGCGGGGGTGAAGTAGTGGCCCTCGTCCAGGTCTTCGAGGAGGCCGGGGTGGGTCGGGTGCCAGTTCAGTCGGTCCCGCGTGTGGGCGGCAGAGGTGGGGGTGTCCAGGCCGAGGAACGGGGCCATCCAGGAGAAGTGCCCGGCCGCCTCGTCCGGGGGGACCGAGACAATGGGCAGGCCCAGGTGGCGCCCGATCACCTCGGCGACGGCCTTGATCGGCACGCCCTCGTCGGCGACGGCGTGCAGGGTGGAGCCCGCCGGGGCGTTCTCCAGCGCCAGGTGGAAGAGGTGCGCGGCGTCGGCGCGGTGCACGGCGGGCCAGCGCTGGGCGCCGTCGCCGATGTAGCCGGAGACGCCCCTCTCACGGGCGATGGCGACCAGCGTGGCGAGGAAGCCCTGATCCCCGTCGCCGTAGACGGTCGGAGCCAGCCGTACGACCGACGAGCGCACGCCGCGGTCCGCGAGAGCGGTCGTGGCCTGCGCGGTCGCGAGCCGCCTCGCGGGGCCGGGGGCGTG
>NZ_WWJY01001214.1 GCF_009865405.1 Streptomyces sp. SID3212
CGCGCCCCCGGCCTGCCCCGCGCCCCCGGCCTGTCCGGGCAGCGCGGCGACGGAGCTGTGCGGGGTACGGGCCCGGGTCGGCCCGAACAGCGTCTCGCGCTCGGCCCCTTCGGCCCGTACGAGCCGGTCCCAGCGGGCGGTGAGCGAGGCCGCGTCCGGGGCGAGGACCCAGGACCTGCCGAGCCGCAGTGGGGCGACCGACCACGGCATGAGGTCGCTCAGCAGGGGCGCGTCCGCCGGCACGCGGTCGCCGTCCCCGCCGGCCCGTGTCGATGCCATCGCGGCCCTCCCCGTCGCCTCTGCCTCCCTCTGCACCGCCCGCGGCATCGTAACGCCGCGCCCCCGGCGGCCGGGCGGGGGAAGCGCCCCCCGCCCGCTACCCCTCCGTCTCCACCGTCACCGAGAACGCGAACCGGTCACCCCGGTAACGGATCCGGGCCACGTCGACCACCCGGCCCCGCTCGTCGTACGTCACCCCCGTGTAGTGCAGGATCGGGCTGAGCAGCGGCACCCGCAGCAGCTCCGCCGTCGCCGGGTCGGCCAGCCGCGCCTCCACCGTGTCGGTGACCCGGCTGATCCGTACCCCCGGCATGTCCCGCAGGACCCGCGTCATCGGCCGGCTCGCCAGATCCCCCACGTCGATACCGGCCGCGACGTCCGGACGGACCGCGTTCTCCGCCCAGTTGACCGGCTCGCCGCTCTCCGCGTCCCTGCGCAGCCGCCTGTACGTCATCACCTCGTCCAACTCCGGGAAGAACTCGGCGAGTTCACCCGGCACCGGACCGGGCCCGTGGCCGAGGACCGTCGTCAGCTCGCCCGACTGCTGCGCCACGATGGCGTCGATCGAACCGAGCAGCCTGCGCGGCGCGCCCCGCCGCGCCCCCGGCTCGATGAAGGTGCCGCGCCGCCGGTGCCGGCTGATCAGGCCCTCCTCCTCCAGCTCCTTGAGGGCCTGACGCATCGTCAGCACACTGACACCGTAGTGACCGGCGAGCTGCTCCTCCGTGGGCAGCCGCAGCGGGTCGTCGGGGCGGCGGCCCAGTATGGAGGCGCGCAGCGACTGCGAGACCTGGTACCAGAGCGGCAGTTTCCGGTTCAGGACCAGCGAGTCGGGGGCGAAGGCGGTCACGGTTCAACTCCGTATCAGGGCCTGAAGTGGCGCTCAAGACCCTCCCACACCCGGTCGTAGCCGGACTGGAGGTGGTCGGCCCCGGCCGCCTGGGCGGTGGTGGTCACCGGCCAGCGGGTCTCGAACATGAAGGCCAGCCCGTCGTCGATCCGCTGCGGCCGCAGCTCGGCCGCGCTCGCCCGGTCGAACGTCTCCCGGTCGGGCCCGTGCGCCGACATCATGTTGTGCAGGGACCCGCCGCCGGGCACGAACCCGCCCTTGCCCGCCGTCTTCGCGTCGTACGCGCCCTCGATCAGGCCCATGTACTCGCTCATCACGTTGCGGTGGAAGTACGGCGGCCGGAACGTGTCCTCGCCGACCAGCCAGCGCGGCGCGAACACCACGAAGTCGACGCCCGCCAGCCCCGGGGTGTCCGACGGCGAGGTCAGGACCGTGAAGATCGACGGGTCGGGGTGGTCGTAACTGATGGACCCGAGGACGTTGAAGCGCCGCAGGTCGTACACGTACGGCACGTGGTTGCCATGCCAGGCCACCACGTCGAGCGGCGAGTGGTCGTACGTCGCGGACCAGAGGTTCCCGCAGAACTTGTTGACCACCTCCACCGGCCGCTCGACGTCCTCGTACGCGGCCACCGGCGCGAGGAAGTCCCGTGCGTTGGCCAGGCCGTTGGCGCCGATCGGGCCGAGGTCGGGGAGCACGAAGGGGCGCCCGTAGTTCTCGCAGACGTACCCGCGCGCCGTCTCGTCGAGCAGCTCGACCCGGAAGCGGACCCCGCGCGGGACGAGGGCGACCTCGCCGGGACGGGCGGCGAGCAGGCCCAGTTCGGTACGGATCAGCAGCCCGCCGTGCTCCGGGACGATCAGCAGCTCGCCGTCGGCGTCGCCGAACACCCGGTCGACCATGGGCGCGTTGGCGGCGTAGAGGTGAATCGCCATCCCCGTGCGCTGGGTCGCGTCGCCGTTGCCGCCCAGCGTCCAGAGGCCGGCGACGAAGTCCGTACCGGGGGCGGGGTCGGGCAGCGGGTCCCAGCGAAGCCGGTTGGGATCGGGGACGGTCTCGGTGAAGGGCGCGCCGCGCAGCCCGCCGTTGTCGGTCCGCCGGAACGGCGGGTGCGCGGTCGACGGGCGGACGCGGTAGAGCCAGGTACGCCTGTTGTGGGCGCGCGGCTCGGTGAAGGCGCTGCCGCTCAGCTGCTCCGCGTAGAGGCCGAGCGGGGCGCGCTGGGGGGCGTTGCGTCCGTGCGGAAGCGCGCCCGGCACGGCCTCCGAACTGTGCTCGTTGCCGAACCCGGCGGAGTGGGCCAGATCCTCGGCGGTCTTCCTCGCCTGCTCGACGCCGTGTCCGCTGTCGTGCTCGCTTCCGTGCCCGTTTCCGTGCCCGCTGCCGCTCATCGTCCGCTCCCGTGCTTGGAATCCTATGGTCCACCGTAGGATTGCGGGGGCGGCACGTCAACGGGGACGCGCGGCATGATGGAGTACGTGCCCCACGACCGTACGAACGCGAACCACGCCCCGGAGGCGGGCGCCGACGAGGGGAGCGCGGGCGCGGGCGGCAGGCTGCGCAGGGCCCCCGTGCAGCGGCGGAGCGCGGAGCGGCTCACCCGGATCCTCGACAGCTGCGCCGCCCTGCTCGACGAAGCGGGCTACGAACAGCTCACGACCCGCGCCGTGGCCTCCCGCGCGGGCGTCCCCATAGGCTCCGTCTACCGCTTCTTCGACAACAAGCGCGCGTTGGTGGACGCCCTGGCACGGCGCAACCTGGACCACTACGCGGAACGGGTCACCGACCGGTTCGCGGCGCTGGAGCCCGGGGACTGGCGGGGCGCGGTCGACGTGGTGCTGGACGAGTACCTCGCCATGAAACGTACGGTGCCGGGCTTCGGGTCCGTCGACTTCGGCGCCGACCTGGGGCCGGCGGCGCGGGGCCGCGGGGCGGGCCGGGGCCGGGGGGCCG